>NZ_JBIICB010000044.1:0-21067 GCF_044239095.1 Aestuariivirga sp.
CGGAGCGGGTGCTGACGAGCTACACCAAGAAATGGTCCGACGTGTCACTGCGCGACATCGGCTTCGTCGAGCAGGTGGAGATCTATGACATGGTGGCGGATCATCTGGGCAAGGCCCCGCCCGTCGTCGACACCGACGACATCCTGAAAGATCCGCGCGGCACCCTCACACGGCTGTGCGAAGCCTGCGGCATCCCCTTCGACGATGCGATGCTGAAATGGCCCGCAGGCCCCAAGCCCTTCGACGGCGTCTGGGCAACGCACTGGTACAACGCCGTCTGGGCCTCAACCGGCTTCGGCTCACCCCCGCCCGAACCGCCACCGCTGCCCGGCCACCTGCAACGCATCGCAGACCAGGCCCGCCCCTTCTACGAGCGCCTCAAGACACACCGGCTCTGAGGATAATACCCAAAGGTTCCGTCATTCCGGCGAACCAAGGTGCGATGATGTGGCCTCCGGTCGAGCGCCTCAACACACACCGGCTCTGACCACCACGTCCCTTCTCCCGCGCATGGCGTGGGAGAAGGTGCCCGAAGGGCGGATGAGGGGCTCTGTCAACCAGCACACCGCGCGGAGAGACCCCAAGGGCGGGCGAAAAACCGTGTTTTCAGCGCATGCCCTGCGCGGCTGCCGCCTGCGGCAGCGGCGTGGCGGAGCCCTGCTCCTTCTCCGCCATCATTTCCACGCGCTTCAGTTCCTGCTCCTCGGCAGCGAACGCCTCTTGCGCCTCGGCCAGCTGGTCGCGCAGTTCGGCGATCGAGCGCATCACGTTGTCGCGCCGCCCGCGCGTGGCCTTGGCGGAGAGAGAATAATTGAAATGGGAGGGGTCGCTCACACCGTTGCGGCTCTCCTCGAACTTCACCTGCGCGTCGAGATCCTCGTATTTCCGGGTGAAGTCCTGGATCATGAACTCCATATCGGCAACTTGCCGCCGCTTTTCCTCGGTGCGGAAACGGTGCAGCCTGAGGAGCGTCTCGCGTGAGCGCATCTTGTAACCCCTAACCCTACTCTACTAACCAAGGGACCCTCGAACGTCCCCCTTTGCACGATTCCGCGAATCAACTAGGCAACAGATTCCGGTAAGCGTCTTGACTGCATGATGATCCTGCAAGCTTAAGGGCGGGTAAACCGCAGGGTAGGACACCATCCAGAGATCCACGGTGCGGTTGCACCGGCGAGGCATCAACATGTGGTGTGCGCAGTTGCGCATCCTACTACATGCAGCCGGATTGGTGAATGCGTTGCGTATGGTGAATTAGGGTTTGTTAACCTTTCCCAGCGTATCTTGAGTACCAACATTAACGGTTTGTCGTGCGCAGTGCCCCGTCGGCCGCGCCAGCCGTAAAAGGGGGCTCCACGGCGGAGCCGGGAGCATAGGGGATAAGACATGCGGGTTTTGCTGATCGAGGATGATACCGCGACGGCCCAGAGCATCGAACTGATGCTCAAGTCCGAAGGGTTCAACGTCTACACGACCGACCTCGGCGAGGAAGGTGTCGACCTCGGCAAGCTCTATGATTACGACATCATCCTGCTCGACCTGAACCTGCCCGACATGTCGGGCTATGAAGTGCTGAAGACGCTGCGCGTCGCCAAGGTCAACACCCCCATCCTCATCCTCTCCGGCCTCGCCGGCATTGAAGACAAGGTGCGGGGCCTGGGCTTCGGCGCCGACGACTACATGACCAAGCCCTTCCACAAGGACGAGCTGGTCGCGCGCATTCACGCCGTCGTCCGCCGCTCCAAGGGCCATGCCCAGTCGGTCATCATCACCGGCGACCTCTGCGTGAACCTCGACACAAAGACGGTGGAAGTCGGCGGCGCCCGCGTGCACCTCACCGGCAAGGAATACCAGATGCTGGAGCTGCTCTCGCTCCGCAAGGGCACCACGCTGACGAAGGAAATGTTCCTCAACCACCTCTACGGCGGCATGGACGAGCCCGAACTGAAGATCATCGACGTCTTCATCTGCAAGCTGAGGAAGAAGCTCGCCAGTGCGGCGGGCGGCAAGAACTTCATCGAAACCGTCTGGGGCCGCGGCTACGTGCTGCGCGAAAACGCACCCCCCATGGGCGAGGACCTGCGCGAGAGCGCCTGAAGTCACCCGGCCCTGACAGCGCAAGCTGTCACGTCTGCGTTATGAAAATTTTCATAGACAGATGCGCGACGCCGCGCATCTACGGCAGCAACGCAAACCACAACTTTCCGCAACCAAAAAGCAACGTGAATCAACACGCTGCAACCATGCTTCAGGCGGCCTTCACCACCACGTCTGCACCGTCCAGCCCCATGCTCAGCGCAAGGCCCGCCGAGCGTGCCAGCTGCTTGGCGTAATAGGGCTGCACCAGCCTGGCATCGAGGCCGGTCAGTTCGATCGTGCCGTCCAGCACCTGCGCGATCTGCTCCGGCACCTTCGCCCGGTCACCCACGGCGCGCGCGGTGAACTGGTCGCCCTCCACTGTAACCGTTACCAGCCCGCCGCGCGGGATGCCGGCCATCGCCATCAGCATCATGTTCATCACCAGCTTCACCTGCTGCTTCGGCCGGTTCTCGCGCGGGGCGTTCCACTCCAGCTTCACCTTTTCCTCGCCCACGAAGGCCTTGGCGATCTCGCCCGCCTCGCCCATGTCGATCAAGGCGCCAGCCGAGCCCGCAGCACCAAAGGCGATGCGGCAGAACTTCAGTTTCGCCGCCGCGGTCTTGGCCGAACTGCGCACCATGTCGAGGGCGGTTTCCTTGGTCTCGGCGTCCATCTCGGGGTCGTCGATCAGTTCGAGCCCGTTGGCGATGGCGCCCACCGGCGAGATCACGTCATGGCACACGCGGCTGCACAGCAGTGCCGCGAGATCGAGATCGGAAAGCCTGGCTTCGGCGGTGATGACGTCGGACATGGATGAGCCCCGCGAGTGATTCGTATGGCTGTTGTAGCATTGCGGGCGCCGAATTTCCGCATTGACTGAATTGGCTTTCGCGACCATGAAGCGCGCGCATCAGCGCCGGAGCCCGCAACCGATGAACCCCGTCCCCTCGCCCTTCATGCAGTCGCTCATCGACCTCGCGGCCGTCGCGGGGGCGGAGATCATGGCGATCTACGCAACCGATTTTTCCGCCAAGGACAAGGGTGACCTGACGCCGGTGACGGAGGCCGACGAGGCAGCCGAGAAGATCATCCTCGCCGGGCTGGCGAAGATCAGCCCTGACGTGCCGGTGATCTCGGAGGAGGCCGCCTCGGCTGGCAAGATTCCCGCGGTTGCAGAAAAATTCTTCCTGGTTGACCCTCTGGACGGCACCAAGGAATTCATTTCGAAGAACGGCGAATTCACCGTCAACATCGCCCTTGTCGAGAACGGCATCCCGGCGGCGGGCGTCGTCTATGCCCCGGCGCTCAAGCGCATCTTCTGGGGTGAGAAGGACCATGGCGCCGCCCACGGCAGCATCGAGGGCGATGATGCTCCCGTGTGGAACACGCTTGCCGTGCGCAGTCTGCCCGCCGATGGCGCAACCGTGGTCGCCAGCCGCTCCCACCGCGACCAGGCGACGGAGGATTACCTCAAGACGGTGAAGGTGAAGTCGCTGTGCTCAGCGGGCTCCTCCCTCAAGTTCTGCCTCATCGCGGCAGCCGAGGCCGATCTTTACCCCCGTTTCGGCCGCACCATGGAGTGGGACACGGCAGCAGGCCATGCCGTACTGCTCGCCGCCGGCGGCAAGGTGGTGACGGTCGAAGGACCTGACCTGACCTATGGCAAGCGGGCGCGCGGCTACGACAACCCGGGCTTCATCGCCAGCGCCTGATACCGGCTGCCCCGCATCAGGAAGCATTAACCAAGCCGCAATCCGGCGCTGCTAGGCTTTTGTCCAAACGGGTTGCTGCCATGGACTTGCCATCACCGCTTGCCATGAGTGCCAGGCATATCCGGCCACATGTCACGTTGAGGACGATTCGATGAACAAGATGCTGACTGCCTGCCTTGCCCTGGCCCTTTTCGCCGCCGTTCCCCTGCCCGCCGCCGCCCAGACGACCTCCTCCGTCTCCAAGGCGGAGCGCGAAACCTTCACCACCGAAGAGGTGCTGGACGTCGGCCACAGCTTCTTCGGCAAGACCACGCGCGGCCTGGCCAATGCCGTCGAATACGTCTTCCAGCGCCAGGGCGAGCCCAGCGCCTACATCGTGGGCGAGGAGGCTGCCGGGTCCTTCGTGGGCGGCCTGCGCTATGGCGAAGGCACGATCTACTACAAGAACGGCATCAAGCAGCGCATCTACTGGCAGGGACCCTCCGTCGGCTTCGATTTCGGCGCCAACGGCTCGCGCAGCCTCGTGCTGATCTACAATTCGGACAGCCCGGAGGACCTCTACACGCGCTTCGGCGGGGTTGAGGGCTCCGCCTATGTTGTGGGCGGCGTGGGCGTCAACTTCCAGGCCAAGGACGAAATCATCCTCGCCCCGATCCGCACCGGGGTGGGCGCCAGGCTCGGGGCCAACGTGGGCTATCTCAAGTATTCGAGCCGCCCCAACTGGAACCCGTTCTGAGCACTTGCACGGCGGGGTCCCGTAGCGCGGGGCCAACTGTCATGGGAAGGCCTTGGTTTGGTCAAGTTTCTCGGTTTTCTGCCGCCTGCGCGAAAGGAACCACAGCCATGCGAAAGCGCCTGACACAAGCCGTTCTGGCCAGTTTGCTCCTCACCTTCACACTTGCCGGGCCGGCCCTTGCCGATCCTCAGGGCGTCTGGGCCATGTCCAACGGCAAGGTGACGGTCAAGATCGATGACTGCGGCGGCAATCTCTGCGCCCAGATCGTTGACCTCAAGGAGCCGATCAGCAAGATCGACGGCAAGCCGAAGGTCGACCGTGAGAACCCCGATCCCGCCAAGCGCCAGCGCCCGCTGATCGGGCTGTCGATCCTGATCGGCATGAAGCCAGCGGGCGACAATCTCTGGAAGGGCGCCATCTACAATCCGGACGACGGCAAGACCTACAGCGCCACCGTGCGCTACGATGGCAGCAGCATGAAGGTGAAGGGCTGCGTCGCGGGCGTTTTCTGCAAGACCAACACCTTCATCCGCAGCAACTGAGGATAGCGGCAACGCCACCGCTGGCGCGGCGGGCCAGGATTGGCTAGAAAGACGAGATCGCCGGAGGCTCGATGTCTGGTACCGAGACGATATTGCTGATCGTGCTGGGCTTTTCGCTCGCGAGCCTGATCGCGCTGTTCATCGGCCGCATGCTGTGGAGGTCGGCCGTCAAGGTTGGCGCCCGGCGCATGCAGCGCCAGGTGCCCTCCTCCCTCATCGGGTTGCAGACCGAGCGCGACAGGCTCAGGGCCGAATATGCCATGCTGGCTCAGCGTATGGGCGCAAGGCTCGAGGAGGCGAAGCTTCGCCTCGCCGAAAGCATGGCCGAGGTCAGCCGCCACCGAAATCGTGTCCAGCATGTGGAGGTCAGTGACGCAGCGCGGTCCGCCGAGCTGCGCCAGCTCCAAGCCCGTGTCAGGGAGCTTGAAGCCGCTCTCGCCGGCAGCACGGCGCAGGAGGAGGGACTGCGCCAGGGGCTCGCCGCCCGCGACGAAGCGCTGCAGAAGCTACGCAAGAAGCGCGGCTACGAGGGCCACAAGTTCACGCCGCCAGCAGCGGGCACGGAGCCCGTCTCTCCAGCCGTCGATCCCGAAATCCGCCTGCGCCAGCGCATCGACCAGCTGAGCGAAATGTCAAAGCCCGCCCGCCAGCCCCAGCACCCAATCGCCGAAAGGCTCGCCGAAGCCGAGCACCAGACAAGCAAACTTGAAGCCGGCCTCCAGAAACTCGAAGCCGACTGGACCGATACCCCTGCCTCCTCTTCTCCGCCCGAAAACCTCATCCTCCTGCCCAGCAGTCCCCGCGACCTGAAAACCGGCGCGACATCACCCGCCTGAGGCTTGGCCAGGATCCAAGGGTTATCTTGCACGGACAAGTGGCCTTCCTGAAAGTTGTTTGAGGGAGCCCTCTAATCTTCATTCTGCTGCTCCACCCGAATTACCACCCGGGCGGGACCGAGATGGCCCGCCGTATGGGTGGCATATCTTGCGAGCTCGCTCGAGAAGGCGGGACAGCATGACCTCCGCTTCAGCGATACGATGACGAGATATCTCTCTGAAGAAGAGACCCGCAAGATCATGCCGTAGAGAAAGCCATCACTGCCCACGCCTCGATGTTTGCAGGCGCTGCCTTCGCGCATCTCCTCCGTATACTGATTACCCCTGACACGGTAGTGGCACAGCCCCGGTGGTCTGGCATGCGAGTTCGTGATGAGGTTCCGGGCGTCAAGGCCTGATCAAATCTGAAAACTTTGTAATGTCGGCTTCCCCTTCTTGCCGATGTACAGGAGGGCCAGTAAGTTTTTATTTTTTCGGGGGAAGAGCACATGGACAAGCCCGTCATCGACAAGAACAAGCTGCCCAGCCGGCACGTCAGTGTTGGGCCGGAGCGCGCGCCGCACAGATCCTACTACTATGCCATGGGGCTCACGCCACAGCAGATCAGCCAGCCCTTTGTTGGCGTGGCTTCCTGCTGGAATGAAGCAGCGCCCTGCAACATCGCGCTCATGCGCCAGGCGCAGGCTGTGAAGAAGGGCGTTTCCTCGGCAAGCGGCACGCCGCGCGAGTTCTGCACCATCACGGTGACCGACGGGATCGCGATGGGCCACCAGGGCATGAAGGCCTCACTCGTCTCGCGCGACGTGATCGCGGACTCGGTCGAACTGACCATGCGCGGCCACTGCTATGACGCGCTGGTGGGCCTTGCGGGGTGCGACAAGTCACTGCCCGGGATGATGATGGCCATGGTGCGACTGAACGTGCCATCCGTCTTCATCTATGGCGGCTCGATTCTTCCCGGTACCTTCAAGGGAAGACCCGTCACCGTGCAGGATGTGTTCGAGGCCGTGGGCAAGCATTCCGTGGGTGCGATGTCGGATGAGGATCTGCTCGAACTCGAGCAGAAGGCCTGCCCCTCCGCAGGTTCCTGCGGCGCGCAGTTCACCGCCAATACGATGGCGACGGTCGCCGAGGCGATCGGCCTCGCACTCCCCTACTCCTGCGGCGCACCTGCTCCTTACGAAATCCGCGACACCTTCTGCTACACGGCAGGCGAGAAGGTGATGGAGCTCATTGCGAGGAACATCCGGCCGCGCGACATCGTCACACGGAAGGCACTGGAGAATGCGGCGACGGTCGTCGCCGCCTCAGGCGGTTCGACGAACGCGGCACTTCATCTTCCCGCCATCGCGCATGAGGCAGGTATCAAGTTCGACCTGTTTGACGTGGCCGAAATCTTCAAGCGGACCCCCTACATCGCCGACCTGAAGCCCGGCGGCAGGTATGTGGCGAAGGACCTGTTCGAGGTGGGTGGCATCCCGCTGCTCATGAAGACGCTGCTTGACCATGGCTTCCTGCATGGTGACTGCATGACGGTCACCGGCCGGACAATGGCGGAAAACATGGCGGGCGTGAAGTGGAACACCGACCAGGACGTGATCCGCCCCGCCAACAATCCATTCACAGTGACCGGCGGCGTCGTGGGCCTCAGGGGCAATCTTGCACCGGAAGGCGCCATCGTGAAAGTGGCGGGCATGAAGAACCTCAAGTTCCAGGGTCCTGCACGCTGCTTCGACACGGAAGAGGACTGCTTCGAGGCGGTTTCCAAGAAGCAGTACAAGGAAGGTGAGGTGCTGGTGATCCGCTACGAAGGGCCGCGCGGAGGCCCGGGCATGCGCGAGATGCTGTCCACGACCGCGGCTCTCTACGGCCAGGGCATGGGCGACAAGGTAGCCCTCATCACCGATGGCCGCTTCTCTGGCGCAACGCGTGGCTTCTGTATCGGGCACGTCGGACCCGAGGCGCAACTGGGCGGCCCGATCGGACTTCTGATGGATGGCGACATCATCACCATCGATGCCGTTGAAGGCGTGCTGTCTTGCGAAGTCTCCGATGAGGAGTTCGAACGCCGCCGCAAGCACTGGGCACCGCGGGAGCACGGCTACAACTCAGGAACTCTGTGGAAATATGCACAGCAGGTTGGCCCTGCCGTTGGTGGAGCGGTTACGCATCCCGGCGGCGGGGCGGAGATGAGGACCTACGCGGACATCTGAGTTTTCCACTCACTGCCGTTCAGGGATCATGGCTCAAGCATGATCCGCAAAAGTGGCAACCACTTTTGCGATAAGATCATGCTCAAGAGATTGATCTTTCCGCGCGCGGGCGATGCTGGAACCCATGCCGTCAACAGCGTGTGTGGTTCAGCAAAGGCCGCCGAACCAGACTGAAGTTCCATTATCGGATGGCAGGAAAAACGATCTCCGGCGTGTAGCTCTCGAAACTTGAGAGCTTCTGTGCGTTGCATTCAGCCTGCCATTGGCTGCCCTTCACCACGCCGGAAACGCAGCGGTACTTTTGGCGGTAGCTGTTGGTGACTTCGTTCTCCTCGATTGCCACGGCAGCGAGGCCAACGACCTCGCCCCCCTGCCTTTCAACGAGGCGGATGGCGCCATCCATGGTGCCACCCGTCTCGACCCACTGGTCGGCCAGCAGCACCTTGGTCGCCGGGGCAAAGGCGGGAAGCCGCATTTCCATATCCTGGGTACGGCCGGAGTAATTGGAGAAGCTCACCTTGTCGGTGTCGACACAGAGCTTTCCAGCCTTGCGGATCGGCAGAAACCCGACGCCCAGCCTCGTGGCCAATGCGGAACCCAGCACAAAACCCATCGCGTCGAGACCGCCGACCACGTCGCACGTCACCCCTTCGAGATCCGCAACGAGATCGTCGAGCAGGTCATGGAAGGCCTCGCCGTTGATGTAGATGGACGTCGGGTCCAGCCAGGCGAACTTTGGACCCTTGGTATTAGGCGCCATCAGTTTGAGGTACCAGCGGTCGTCGCGGGGTCCCTTGTTGCGGCTCATGATCTGGCTCCATAGTCGCGGGTGAGTTTGAGAAGCAGGCTGAGCTTCGATGGCTCGATATTGTAGAAATCGCCGTCCCTGTTGATGCCGGTGGCGACCATGAAGCCGTCGACGTCATCCATGTAAGCATGGGCGTTTTCTGGCGTGATTCCGGAGGCGAGCGTCATGGCGTGTTCACCGATGCCGCGCCGGAAAGTCCGGATCTTGTCATTGTCAGCGGCATGTCCGGTTGCCACGCCAGAGGTGCACACGGCATCCATGTATTCCGTGGCAAGACTTGCTGCGTATTCATAGTGTTCAGGAAGCACTTCGCGCTGCTTCTTGAAGCATGTGCCCCCGGTATAGAACCCTGTCCAGCCGGAGGAGGCCATGGCCGACGCAATGTCCTGAGCCTCAGGCTGGTCACTCTGGGAGCGGCGTTCGTCAATGCGCGCATCATCCGCCCAGTAGCCGTCGACCAGGATGCCGTCACGCTTCAGCCTGCCAAGCGCGGGAAAGGCGAGCTTGCCTGTGACTGCCAGGAAATTGACGCCCAGCCACAAGGCGGGGAACCTTGCCCGCACATGGGCGATGATGGGCAGGAACCGTTCCATCTCGAAGTCATGGTTTATGAGGAAGCAGCCTGGCGCTCCTTCTCCCACAACGACGCGGACATTGCGCTCCGCCTGGTCATTGTCGAGGACATGGATGACGGGCAGCACCACGGGACCCACGGCCTTGAACATTTTTCGGAAATCATGCCTGTTCATGCGCTCAAGAATTACGGGCTTGCCGGAATTTCGGAAATTTATAATGATGATGGCTCCATAAGGGCAATGAATGCGGTCCATCAACCTTCCCACGGACCTTCTGCGCGCTTTCGTGAGCGTCATCGATCTCGGGGGCTATACCCGCGCGGCCGAGTCCCTTGGCCGCACCCAACCCGCAATATCACTGCAGATGAAAAGGCTGGAAGAGCTTCTGGATGCCCGCCTCATCACCCATGAGGGCCGCGAGCTGAAGCTGACAGAGGAAGGCGAGGCCCTTGCCGTCTATGCGCGCCAGCTCCTGCGCCTCAATGACGAGGCCGTCGCGAAACTGAAAGGGCGATCCGCCAAGGGGCAGCTTCGGGTCGGGCTTCCGACCGACTTTTCTGTTGCCTTCCTGCAGGAGGCCATTGCCGGCTTCGTGCGGGAAAATGCTCAGGTGACCATGTCCATCACCTGCGACCTCTCCCGCAGGCTCATCGATCTGCTGCATGCCGACGAGCTCGACATCGCGATTGCGCTGCTCTCCCAGGACCGGAACCCCTATCTGGTGCGGAGCTGGGAGGAAACCCCGATCTGGGCCGTGGCACGCGATGCAACGGTCGATCGGCAGGATCCGGTTCCCCTCGTCACACATCCAGAGGGTTGTGAGTACCGGCGGCGCATGACGGCTGCGCTCCGGTCGGAGGGGCGAGACTGGCGGATCGCCTACACAACCCCTGAAATCGGCGGATTGCAGCGCGCCGTCAGCGGCGGGATCGGCATCACGGCACTCACCCGGAAGACCCTGCTCCCGGACATGCGCGCGCTGACAGCCCGGGATGGATTTCCCGCCATGGAACCGATTCGCATCGGCCTGTTCTACAAGCATCAGCGACTGTCAGGAGCGGGGCTGATGCTGGTGGATTCCCTGATCTCCCGCATGGACGAGGCGGCTGAGCCTGCTCCATCCAGGGCATTCCCTGCTCGATAAGCTGGCGTCATGCCAGCATAAACAGCATAAATTTCCCGCATGGACCCTGTGAGGCTAGTTATTAACCAGACCCGCTGGACTTCGGCGACAAGACATGATGGCATGCGCGGTCAAGGGTATGGGAATAACCGCCGGGCAACCCTCCGGCTCCAGGAGAAACACGCATGACCAAGACCAAGACCAAGACATTCACCCGACGTAATGTCCTGCAATACGGTGCGGCAGCGGCCACCACGGCTCTCTGCACGCCCTACGTCAGCAGGGCCTGGGCGCAGGCCGTCGAAATCAACATGCTGGCCTGGTACGGCCATGGCGAGCCGGACATGGTTGGGGCCTTCGAAGCCGCCAATAACGTCAAGTTCAAGCCCAAGTACTATGCCGGCGGCGACAACATGATGGCGCTGATCGCCCAGTCCCCGCCCGGCACCTACGACATCATCCTGTCTGACGGCGAGTTCGTCCAGCAGCTGAACGGTGCCGGCTACATCGAAGAGCTGAACGCCGCGGACTATCCCTTTGACGACATGCTCTATGATGACTTCAAGCAGTTTCCCGGGCACTGGAACGACGGCAAGCTCTATTCGATGATGGTGCGCTGCGGCCACCTCGGCGTGTCCTACAACACCACGGCGATGTCGGAAGAGGAGGCCATGAGCTACAAGGCCTTCTGGAAACCCGAGATCAAGGGCAAGGTTGGCCACTTCGACTGGCACCTCCCGAGCCTTGGCCAGATGAGCCTTTACAATGGCAACGGAGCCAAGCTCTGGGATCAGGACGACGCCGGCTGGACGAAGATCAAGGAGACGACCATGTCGCTCCGTCCGCAGGTTGGCGGCTATTTCGATTACGGCGGCACGTTCAACGGCCTGAAGAACGGCGAGATGATGGCCATGGCGGGCATCGGCGACTGGATCACCGGCGTGCTGGAGCGCGACGGCGCCACCGTGAAGTCAGTGGTGCCGAAGGAAGGTGGCATCCAGTGGACCGAGTCCTATTCCATCGGAAAGGGCACGGCAAAGGCGGACATCGTCAAGAAGTTCATCCAATACATGCTCTCGCCCGAAGGTCAGGCGACCTCGGCCCGCATGCTGGCCTATCCCGGCTTCGCGATCACCAAGGGCGGCCGCGCCAAGCTCAACGAGGTCGATGCGAAGGAGGCCCAGCGCACCGGCCAGGTCGATGGCGCCGCAAATGATCCGATCACGCTGATCAAGGAAGGCCGGATCTTCTACCGCGACACGCCGAAGCAACAGAGCCTCGAGGACTGGAACGAGTTCTGGCAGGAATACAAGAACGCCTGATCGGGCGTTCGCATACCACACATGCCGTCATCCCGGCGAAGGCCAGGATCCAGCTTCTTTTTTCGCACTGAACCAAAGCTGGACCCCGGCCTTCGCCGGGGTGACGCCCGCAAGGGGAGCCATGCAGCAAGGCTGAGATGACCTCGAAAACCCCCACAAGACCAGACTACTACGCCATCGCCTGGCGGCTGCCGCTGATCGTGTGGCAGGGGCTGTTCTTCATCGGTCCACTGGTCTTCATGGTGGCGATGTCGTTCTTCCTGGTGAAGAACTATCGCATGGAGATCGCCTTCCAGTTCGCCAACTGGGAGCGCATGCTGACCCGCGGTTTCTTCTGGGATGCCTATTTCTTCACCCTGTGGATGGCGCTTCTTGCCACCATCGTGGCCAGCTTGCTGGCCTTCCCGGCGAGCTATTTCCTGGCTTTCAAGGCCAGCGAGTCAACAAGACGCTGGGCGATCTTCTTCCTGATCATTCCGTTCTTCACAAGCTATCTGGTGAGGATCTTCGCCTGGCAGGTCATTCTGGCGCAGCAGGGCGTGATCAATGCCGGGCTCTCCTTTCTGGGTCTCGGACCCTACCAGATGCTCAACACCACACTCGGCACAATGGTGGGCTACCTGACGCTTTGCCTGCCGCTGGCCGTAATATTGCAGACCTTTGCCCTCGCCAACATCGACAAGCGTCTTGTAGAGGCCGCGCATAATCTGGGTTGCGGGCGCCTCCGCACCATTTTCACCGTGGTGGTCCCGCTGGCGAAAACCGGGTTGGTGGTTGCCGCAGTGTTCTGCTTCATCTTGTCATTCGGCGATTTCGTTGCGCCATATTACCTAGGCGGGTCGAAGCCGCCTACCCTCTCCATCATGATCGTCGACACATCCAAGTCGGGCCAGCAATGGCCGCGCGCTGCGGTGGTCGCCATCATGATGATCCTCACCCTTCTCATCGTCGCCTTCACGGCGATTGCCTTCGCATACCGGAAGCGCGTCAGATGAGGGACGACAAGCTCATTCGCTGGGTGCTCGGCGTCTACACGGCGCTGGTCTTCGTGTTCGTCTTCGCGCCGATTCTGGCGAGCCTTGTGTTCTCCTTCAACTCAGACCGGTTTCCAACGATCCCGCTCGGTTCCTTCACAACCGAATGGTACGTGAAGGCCTTCAGCAATCCGGAAGCGTGGGACGCCGCGCTGAGGAGCCTGATCGTTGCCAGCGTCACGGCCGTCCTCGCCACCGGCATCGGCTTCTCCGCCGCCTATTCGGATTATCGCTACGACTTCTTCGGCAAGAAGGCTTTTCTCATCCTTGCACTTCTGCCACCCACGATCCCACTCATCATCATGGCGCTGGCGACGCTGGGATGGCTCTCAATGTTCAACGCATCAGGCATGACGGTCTCGATCATCATCGCCCACACCGTGCTCTGCGCGCCCTTTGCCATGGCAGTGATCCGCCTCAGGCTGAACCAGATGGATCCAAACCTTGAGCCTGCGGCGTGGAACCTCGGCGCCTCAGAGTGGGTGACGATGAAATCCGTCGTCATTCCCTTCACCATGCCCTCGATCATCGCCAGCCTTTGCCTGACGGCAGCAGTCTCCTTCGATGAATTCGCAGTGGCGTGGTTTGTTTCAGGCCTCAACAAGACTGTGCCCGTCGTGATCCTCGAAATCCTCACTGGCAATATCGATCCGCAGGTCAATGCGATCGGCAGCGCAGTTTTCCTCGTCTCCATCACTCTCGTTGTCATCGCGCAGATGCTCATCATGGGCCGCGCACGGAAATCGGATCAATCCTGATGCCTGCCCCCCTCGTCGTGTTCGACAATGTCGTGAAGCGCTTCGGAACCTTCGAGGCGGTCAAGCGCATGAATTTCGAGATCAACGAAGGTGAATTCCTGGCCTTCATGGGTCCGTCGGGATGCGGCAAGACCACGACGCTGCGCATGCTGGCAGGCCTCGAGGAGCCAACGGAGGGAGACATCCGCCTCGCGGGAAAATCGCTGCTCGGCGTCAAGCCGCATGAGCGTGACACGCCCATGGTTTGGCAGTCACTCGCGCTGTTTCCTTTCCTCAACGCGCGTGAGAATGTCGAGTTCGGCCTGAAGATGCGCGGCATGGACAAGCCGGCGCGCCGCCGGAAGGCGGAAGACTGGCTGGAACGGCTCGGCATCGGCGAATTTGCAGAACGTGACGTGGGCTCGCTTTCGGGCGGGCAGCGCCAGCGCGTGGCGCTTGCCCGTGCCCTCGTCACCGAACCGAAGATCCTGCTGCTCGATGAACCACTCTCAGCACTTGACGCTCATCTCGTCATCCGCATGCAAGGTGTGTTGACCAAGCTGCAGCGTGAGCTGGGCATCACCTTCGTGTATGTCACCCATTCGCAGTCAGAGGCCTTCGCGATGGCGGATCGTGTCGTCATCATGTCGAAGGGCGAGATCGCGCAGATAGGCTCGGCGCGCGATATCTACAGAACGCCTTCAAGCCGGTTCGTTGCGGAGTTCGTTGGGCGCAACAACATCTTCTCAGGCAAGGTGAACGCCGCGGGGGCGGTCGAGACGGCAGCAGGTACATTCAACCTCGATTCCCGGGCAAGGCCCGGCGAGCAGGTGGACTTCGTCGTTGCAGCCGACGTGGTATCATTGTCCGCTACCAGGCCCGTAGCCCCCAATGTCTTCGCGGGCCAACTCATTTCAGAAGAATTCGTTGGTTCAATGGTGACGCTGTTCTTCGAAGCTGCGGACGGCATGGAGGTCAAGGTACAGGTCCAGGAGCGTCTGCTTGAGGGCATTCCGCGTGAGCCTGGACAGCAACTGTTTCTCTCCTTCGACCCTTCGCATGCCCATGTACTGACAGTGTGAGATGATGATCAGCAATCCCATTCCCTGGCCCAACGGCGCGCGCTGCGCCTGCGCAATCACCTTCGACATGGATGCGGATTCGCTCATCCACGTCTCGCGGCCGCAGGACGCTCACGACAGGCTCTACCCCATTTCCATGGGGCGTTATGGTCCGACTGTTGCCGTGCCGCGCATTCTCGACACCTACAGAAAATTCGGTCTGAAGCAGTCCTTCTTCATTCCTGCCTGGTGCATCGAGCAGTACCCGCAAGCCATCGAGGCCATGCTGAAGGACGGACACGAGATCGGACACCACGGCCTGATCCATGAGGACCCGATCGAGACCAGGGGTGAGGCGCAGAGGATCGCATTCGAGAAAGCGATGGAGATTCACAGGCGCCGGACCGGCCGCGCGCCGCGTGGCTATCGCGCTCCCGTTTATAACGTGACCCAGCAGGTGATCGACCTGCTGATCGAGCATGGCTTTCTCTATGAATCCTCGCTCATGGCTGATGATATTCCCTATCTGATGAGGACCCAGAAGGGCGAACTCTGGGAAGCGCCAGTCCACTGGGGTACGGATGACTGGCCACCTTTCGCCCATTATTCAGAGATCGGCTACATGATGCCTGTGAAGGCGCCCTCTGAAGGCCTCAAGGCATTCTGGGAGGAATTCGATGCGCAGTATGAAGCGGGCGGTTTCTGGATCGGCATCTGGCACCCATTCCTAACGGGCCGGCTCGCGCGCTGGCGTCTCGTCGAACAGTGGCTGGACGTCACCCTCAAGACCAAGAGCGTGTGGTTCGCGCCGCTCGAAGACATCATCGGTCATGTGAAAAAGGTAACGGCGGAAGGACTCTATTCCCCGCGTGTCGAGCAGTTGCCTTACTACACAACGAGCCAGCTTGGCTGATCTTGGTGAGCACCAGCCTCAGTGAGCTCCGGTAAACTCACCGTGTGCCTGACAGGACTGCAACACAGACGCGGCTAACCCGACGTTTGCTCTCGGTTCAATCGGCGGGTTCTGGCGCCGCGACTGCCACAACATCCTGCCGGATGCGGTTGAGTACGATGGCGCCGCCAATGGCAAGCACCACGAAGATGAACAGCAGCGCCACTTCTGCTCCGACCAGGAACAGGATACCGGAAAACAATGCCGGCCCGAGTGCTGCAGCAATCCGCCCAGCTGCGGTGGAGAGAGCAAACAGCGCAACCGAATCTGAGCTTCCGGCGCTTTCGGCCAGAAACCCGCGCAGCCCAGAGAAGGTGGGGCCAAGGCAGAAGCCGATCACCGTGACGGTGAGGAGCGGCATCCACGGGCCAGAGCCGAAGGCCAGCAACAGCAGCACCACGCCCCATGAGGAGATCAGAAGCAGCGTTGCGGCAGCCCGGGATGTGCCCGTCATCAGGCGGCTCCAGACGAGCGTAGACGGAACGGCGACCACATGGATGACGAGCAGCAGCCAGAGAAGATCCTCCAAACTCTGCCCGAAGCGGTCTGCCAGGATCGGGGCCGTGAAGGTCATCACGACGAAGATGCCCATCTGGATCAGCATCGTGCCCAGAAGCAGCTGGAATACACCCCAATTGGAGCGCCAGTTCCTGATGGCTGCCAGCACACCCTGCAACTGTGCCGTTCCAACAGGTCTCTGCATTTGCCCGAAGCCTTGCCACCGCATGGCGGGAAGGATGACGGCGTAGGCGGCCCCGCTCAGGAGCACAAGCGCGCCAAAGCAATGCGCGATGACATCCAGACCCGCCGGCCGTCCCGCTACAAGCACAAGCAACATGATGATTGCGGTAATTCCACCGAGATAGCCGATGGCCCAGCCAAATCCGGAAAGTCTCTGGCGTGCTGCCGCGGGAGCTATTTCGGGCAGAAAGGATTCATAGATCGCCATGGCCGCGAAATAGAAGCTCTGCGCGGCCACGAAGGCGAGCGCCGCCTGGGCAAGCGAGGCATTGGGGTTCCACGCCAGAGCTGCCATGGCGGCCATGAGCCCCGCCGTCAGTGCTGTGAGCAAGGTGAAGCGGTTGATCCGTGCGGCAAGGGACGCGGCCGCCAAAACCACAAGCGCACTGACGAGCACCGCCACCGCTGCCAAGACGCCCCAGACTGCTGTCGGGTTCTCGTAACTCTGCGCCAACTCACGGATAAAGATCGGCGCCAGAACGGAGGGCACCGCGCCCACATACACCGAACTCGCCACATCATATCCCGCCCAGGCGAAGGCCCGCCGGTCCAACCAAGACTGTTCCGTGCGGTTGCGGATTTTCATAGGAATTGTGCGCAGATGAGCATTTGCCGACGGCAATCTACAGTATGACTGTGTTGGTCGGAATTGTATCAAGTCGAACTGCGATCCGGAAGCGGATTCGTGGATAGGCGCGTTTTACAAGTTAAAATTGAGCTCGCCCGTGCTTTGCCCGGCAAGACTGCTCTACTCTGCTGGCGGACAAGCCACCTGTTCGCCGAAATGAAGATGGGAGACATCATGCACGTCAACTTCCTCACGCGGATTTTCGGTCATCGCTTGATGCTGTCGGCCGCAATTGCAGCATCCCTGGGCCTCGCCGCCATCCCGGCGCGCGCCGAAACGCCGCCCGAGGCGGTCGAGGCGGCCGAACAGGCGCCCGAGCCGCTGACAGCCGACGAACTCGAAATCATCGTTGCACGGATCGCGCTCTATCCGGATGAGCTCGTGGCGGTGATATCAGCAGCCTCGCTCTATCCGCTGCAGATCGTGGAGGCGGACCGCTTTCTTGAGGACCTCAAAACCAAGAAGGACCTGAAGCCCAAGGCGGCCTGGGACGGAAGCGTCATCTCGCTTCTCAACTATCCCGAGATCGTCAAGATGATGAGCGACGACCTCGATTGGACGCAGCTATTCGGTGAGGCGATCGTGAACCAGCAGGACGACGTGCTGGCCGCCATCCAGCAACTGCGCGAGGAGGCTGTCGCCAACGGCGTCATCAAGTCAGACGAAAAGGTGAAGGTGGTCACGCAGGACGAAACCATCGTCATCCAGCCGGCAAGCAAGGAAGTGATCTACGTGCCGCAGTACGAGCCGGAGATGCTTTACGAGCCGGACTATGTCTACCGGCCCATCACCTATTATCCCGATCCCTATCCCTATTACTGGAACCCAGGCGCCACCTTCTTCGCGGGCGCCGTGACCGGCGCCATCTGGGCTGCCGCGGTGGACTGGGACGACGGCTTCTGGGGCGGCGACTGGGACTGGAACAACGGTTGGGGAAACAATGACATCGACATCGATTTCGATTGCAACAAGTGCATCATCGGCAATGACTTCAATGGAAAGCTGAACTTCAACGATGTCGACTGGACCAAGATCGACCGTTCGAAGATCAATTTCGACAAGAACAACTTTGCCAAGATCGACAACTCGAAGTTCAAGGACAGCTTCAAGAACAACGACAAGGTGAAGCTGAAGGACAAGGCGAACATCTCGAACAACCGGGTCGACAAGATGGCGCGGCCCGGGAGGGGCGACATCCAGACCAAGGACATCCGCAAGTCCACGCTGGACAAGATGCAGAAACAGCCCGTCAAGGACTTCAAGCCGAGCGACAAGATGGCACGGCCGGGCAACAACCTGCCGGCGGCTGGCGACAAGATGGCGCGCCCTGCGAAGATCGACAGGCCCGTGGGCAAGCCGAAGCCTGCGGCCAAGATGGACAAGCGCCCAGCGAATGTATCGCCACTGGGCGATGTCACCCGGAGCCGCGATGCGATCAAGCAGTCGAGCCGTGGCAACAAGGCGATGGGCGGAGGCTTCAATCCGCCGAAGATCGGTGGCGGTGGCGGAGGTGGCGGCAGCAAGAAGATCGTTATGCCCAAACATAAGATGGGCGGCGGCGGCGGTGGCCGCGGCAAGCGCCGCTAACCGGCTTCAGCAGGACAGGAGACAAACATGATCAACAAGCACCTGTTATCCGCCATGCTGTTCGGCGCGGCCGTCATCATTGGCCCCCTTGCGGCAGTCTCGCCCGCCAGCGCGGAGAGTGCTGGCCTTGCCGCCTATATCGGCGAGGAACCCACCCTCTTCGATACCGCCGATGCGGGTATTCAGGCCTTCAAGGATACTATGGCAAAGGGTGATACCGCAGCCGTGGCCAGGCTTCTCGGATTGGACGCGGGCAAGCTCGAGGGCAGCGAAGGCATCGCTGACAAGCTCAAGCAGATCCGCGAGGCCACGGCTGAACGCGTGAAGATCGAAGACCAGGGTGAGCAGCAGGTTCTCGATCTGGGCAGCCAGCTCTGGCCCTTCCCCTTCCCCCTGGTGAAGGGTGCGGATGGCAAGTGGGCCTTCGATACCGTTGCGGGTCTTGAGGAAATCCTGAACCGCCGCATCGGTGAGAACGAATTGCAGGCCATCGAGACCGCACAACTGTACGTTCAGGCCCAGCGCGAATACG
Source organism: Aestuariivirga sp. (assembly GCF_044239095.1). Classification (GTDB taxonomy): domain Bacteria; phylum Pseudomonadota; class Alphaproteobacteria; order Rhizobiales; family Aestuariivirgaceae; genus Aestuariivirga. The sequence goes on from NZ_JBIICB010000044.1 coordinate 19,219, forward strand.
CCGCCGAGGACCGTGACGGAGACGGCGTTCTGGAATTCGGGCAAAAACTCATCAGCAGCGATGGGCAGACGGACGGTCTGTACTGGCCGATCGAGCAAGGTGACGGAGAAAGCCCCGTCGGCGCATCAATCGACCTCGGAGCCTTGGAAAGCGCCAAGGATGGCAATGGTTATTTCGGATACAAGTTCCGTATCCTGACCAGCCAGGGCGACAATGTGGCAGGTGGCGCTTATGACTATGTGACCAACGGCAACATGATCGGCGGCTTCGCGCTCGTCGCATGGCCTGCCCGGTATGCCGAAACGGGCGTCAATACCTTCGTCATCAACAATGCCGGTATTGTCTACGAGGCGGATCTTGGCCCCGAAACGGAGAAAACGGTCGAGGGGATCAAGTCCTTCAATCCCGATGATAGCTGGAGCGTCGTCGAAGACTGAACAGGGGATCTCGCACTAGGTCGTGCTGATCCAGCGGCGGAATAGGTGGCGCTCCCTGCGGGAATCGAACCCGCCTTTGCAACGTGAGAGGCTGCCGTCCTAACCGATAGACGAAGGGAGCTCACGCCGTAACGAGGCTCCCTATACAGATGACGGCCGCCGAGTGCAAGCGGAGGCGGCAGAATTCAGTTTCCGGCTGATATGCGCGATAGAATCGTGTTCTTCCGGAGGTCGATCACGATGACCAGCCGGCCAGTATTGATGACAAGCCGGTCACCATCGATTTCCGCATGGCGGATCTCGGTGCCTGCCGGCAGTCCAAGGTCCAGCATCGCTGGCGGGGCTTGCGGCTTGGGTTGTGACTTCTGTGAAGACTTCCAGATGATGCCGCCCACAAGCGTGAGGAACAGCAGCACCAGGATGATGCCCATGATATAGACGATCCTGAGCAGGAGCCGGGCCGAGGCGGGAACCCCAGCAGAAGGCTCATTCGGTTCCTGTCTTGCGATGTCATCGGAAGTGCTCATGTCAGTGCCTGCTAAATCCCTCGAAACACGCGCAACGGAGGCTCTACGCCTCGACAAGGCGCTGGCGAACGCTTTTCCCGACGTGAGCCGGGCCAGATTCCAGGCCCTTATCGCGGAAGGTGCGGTGAGAGTCGAGGACGTCCCCGTCCGGGAGCCCCGGCACAAGGTGAAACCCGGAGAGGCCCTGTGCGTTCTCCTGCCGGAGCCCGCGGCGGCCTCCCCCGGGCCGGAATCAATCACACTCTCCATAGTCCATGAAGACAAAGATCTGATCGTGATCGACAAGCCCGCAGGTCTGGTGGTGCATCCGGGTGCTGGCAACGAGACCGGGACGCTGGTCAATGCACTGATCTCCCACTGCGGTGAGAGCCTGTCGGGTATCGGTGGCGTAAGACGGCCGGGCATCGTGCACCGGCTCGACAAGGACACGAGCGGGCTGATTGTCGTGGCGAAGAACGACCGGGCCCACCATGGGCTGTCTGAGCAGTTCGCCGCCCATGGCCGGGATGGCAGGCTGGAGCGCAGCTATCTCGCCATCGTCTGGGGCGTGCCGGAGCGGAAAAGCGGTTCGATTGCCGCAGCGATCGGGCGAAGCACGGCGAACCGGCAGAAGATGGCAGTGTCCCGCAGTGCTTCAGCCCGCGAGGCGATCACCCACTACGGCTTGCTTGAGACGCTTGGCAGGCCTCCGGTCGCCAGTCTGATCCGCTGCCGCCTCGAAACCGGGCGCACGCATCAAATTCGCGTGCACATGGCCCATGCCGGTCACCCCCTGCTTGGCGATCAGGTCTATGGATCCGGGTTCCGGAGCTCCGCCATGAAGTTGTCCGCAGCCTCAAAAGCTGCGCTCAAGGCATTGAATCGGCAGGCACTTCACGCAGCGAC
>NZ_JBIICB010000045.1:0-20788 GCF_044239095.1 Aestuariivirga sp.
GCAGACGCTGACAGTCGGCGGCGGAAACGGTGAAACTGATACCATTGCGCATCCTTTCAGATTCGCACGTCAACAAGCCGTTGGGAACCTTCAATCGGACTCTTTTGTCCCGGCCAATCCACTAGCGCGCGTTCCGACCAGGTGGAATCACCTGGTCGAAAAGAACTCGCGCAAGTTCAATGGCTTGAGCATGATCCTTTCGCAAAAGTGGTTTCCACTTTTGCGGATCATGCTCTAGTTCTCAGGTGTCACGGCAAGCGGCAGCGGCGCGTTGGCGCTGCCGAGCTTGAGTTCGACCGTGGTGAAGGCCAGCACCGTGCTGCCGATGTTCTCGAGGTCATGCACCATGCGCTCGCCGGGGCCAAAACTGTAATGCCGCGTGGTGCCCGTCTCGTAGCTCGTCTCCACCACCCGCCCGTCGCCCGCGGTGGAGCGCGAGCGGCCGGGGGAGAGGGCGGTCCAGAAATAGTCCAGCACATGGGTGTGGAAGGCCACCCGCTCGCCGGGCTGCAGTTCGATCCGCCAGACGCGCACCGCTTCCGTTTCGGAGAGCAGGCGCTGGCCCACCATGCCGTGGCCCGGTCCCAGAGCCCGCTCAAGTTCGGCCAAGCGGTCCATGCTCAGATCTCCGCGTAGAGAACGACGAGGGACGTGCAGTCGAACGGCATTACGGGGTTGGTGTAGATCATCCGCGTGTGCTGCCCCTTGTCACCGAAGGCCTCATTGATGAGGTCGGAGGCGCCGTTCAGGCACTTGGGGTGCTCCTTGAAGCTCTCGTCCACCCACATCGTGCCCTCCAGTCTCACGATGCGCTTGACCTTGGAGAGCTCTCCCACCGCCTGCCTGATCTGGGCAATGGCGTTGAGGCAGGAGAGCTGGCAGGAGCGGTACCCGTCCTCGCCCGAAAGCTCCCGGCCGATCTTCCCGGCATAGGCGAGTTTTCCATCCCGCCAGGGCAGGTTGCCCGATGTCATCACCACGTTCCCGCTGATTGCCCAGGGCACGTAGTTGGCCACGGCTCCCGCCGCCTCGGGCAGCACAAGGCCCATTTTTGCAATCCGCTCTTCCGGTGTCATGCCATTCCTCCCAATTCCGGTAGAGCTTACCAGCGGCCCCGCTAATGGCGAAGGGGCGCCTGCAGCTTTCCAAACTGTAATCTTTCTGCCCGTTGAAATTGCAGCGCATGGATACCAGCTTCCCTGATGTCCGGGCCCCTCTGGCGCCGATCCCCTCGGCGTGATGTCGGACGAGAAAAGACATCATGCAGGGAGTTTTCATGGAATTTCTGTCCACGTTCCTTTTCGCTGACTGGCTGACCAAGCCCGTCTGGATGTGGCTCATGTTCATCGGCATCGTCATCACGCTGCTGGTGCTCGATCTCGGCGTCCTTCACAAGGAGCACCGGGAAATCTCGGCGCGTGAGAGCCTGGTGCTCTCCGCCGTCTACATCGGCCTGGGGCTGGCCTTCGGCGGCTGGGTCTGGTGGTCGCTCGGCGCCCAGCCCGGCATGGAATATCTGACCGGCTTCGCGGTGGAAAAGGCGCTGGCGATGGACAATGTCTTCGTCATCGCCATGATCTTCTCGTTCTTCGCGGTGCCCTTGAAGTACCAGCACCGGGTGCTGTTCTGGGGCATCCTCGGCGTCATCGTGCTCCGCGCCATCATGATCGGCTTTGGTGCGGCGATCGTCTCCGAATTCTCCTGGGTGCTCTATGTCTTCGCGGTGTTCCTGATCGCCACCGGCGTCAAGATGATCGTGTTCGCAGACAAGGAGTACGATGTCGCGAAGAACCCGCTCCTCGCCTTCATGCGCCGCCGCTTCAACGTGACGGACGAGCACCATGGCGAGAAGTTCTTCGTCAAGAGGCAAGACCCGAAGACCGGCAAGCTCGCCTGGTTCATGACGCCGCTGTTCCTGGCGCTGATCCTGATCGAGGTGGCGGACGTGATCTTCGCGGTGGACTCGGTTCCGGCGATCTTCGCCATCACCACCGACCCCTTCATCGTCTATACCTCGAACATCTTCGCCATCTTAGGCCTGCGCGCCCTCTACTTCGCGCTCGCTGCCATGGTGAAGCGGTTCCACTATTTGAAGCTGGCGCTGGCCATCGTCCTGATCTTCATCGGCTCCAAGATCTTCGCAGCACCTCTCCTGGGGCTGGACAAGATCCCGCCCGTGATGTCGCTGTCCGTCACCTTCGCCATCCTGGCCCTGGGCGTCGTCTACAGCCTGTGGAAGATGCGAGGCATCCCCCAGGAGAAGCTGGGCTGATCCGGACGGCCTTCTGACGTGGTCTCAAGGGGGTCTCGCCTGTGGCGAGGCCCCTTTTTCTTGTTGACGAGAGCCGCCTGGGCCTCCGCCCACAACTGCGCTCTTGAAACGCGCGTAGATTGAAAATATTAACCACTTTGGGGATCTTGCCACAGGGGGACCGGGCCGCATGCGCTTGCCGAATGGTTTGATCGGTTTTGCCGCACTGGCCGTGCTCACGCTTTATGCCCTTCTGGTGGCGCTGGAGACGGAGGGGTGGGCAACACCCTATCTGACGCTCTTCAACCTCGCCGGAAAATGGGTCGTTGTTGCCGTGCTGGCGGTCCTGACCTTGCTCGCCCTGGTCTCTGTGTGGAAGGGCAGCCAGGTGCGCACCGCCCCGGCCCGGCCCAGCCCGCCAGCGCCGGTGGCGGCAGTACCTGTGGCGGCGGTGACCCCCGCGCCGCCCGCCCGCAAGTCTGGCGTCATGCCTGTTGTCTCGCCTGAACGCATTGCGCGCGCCCTGCGCGGCCAGCCAGAAAACGGGTCCAAGGCAAACCGGATGGCCGGGGCTGAGGCGGGCGCAAAGCCGGCCAGCCCGGCAAAACCGGCAAAGCCGCCGCAGAAGATGCTGCCGTTTCGTGGCAAGGACAGCGTTTCGGTGCGCCTCGTGCCGCAGGTGCCCATCACGTTCGGAGACGGCGGGGCAGGCTGGCTGGCAGGGGCCGCCCGGCTGCCGCCCGGCATGCCATGGCCCGTCATCGACGGCGAGGCGCTGCAGCTTCTGGCGCAGATCGACTGCACGCAATTGCCGCCCGGTCTTTGGGGCGGGCTCGGCCCGCGGCAGGGATGGCTTGCCGTCTTCCTCGGTCCGCGCAGTTACCGGCCGCATGTGGTGCACTTCCATGAGGCAGGCACCCTGCAGCGCACACCGGCCATGCCGTCCGGGTCATATATTCTGGGGTCCGGCGCCGTTCCGGCCTTTCCGCGCTGGCCTGTGGATCTCATCGCGGTACCGGCCGGGCAGGAAGCACCGCGCCGCGAAGGGGCCAACCATGGAATGAAGCGCCTTTTTGCGCAGTCATGGGACGTGACCGAGTCCCGTTTCCTGCCATTCGACTGGCCGTCCGCACAGCGGATGATGGAACTGGCCGCAACATCTCCGGCCGTGCAAGAAACGGGGGCATTGAAAAAGCTCCAAAATCTGAAGGCCGCGGCTGATACGATGGCGGCATCGGTGCCGTTCTCCGGCGTGGTGATGGATCTCATTCTGGCCGAGATGCGGGCCGTGGCGTGGCCCAACCCGGTCTCCACCCATCCCGCAGGCGAGGGCGGGCAGTCCGCCGGGCTGCCCTTTACCAGCCATGATCCTGCGGCCCCCGGCTGGCAGCGCGATTACGTTCTCTATCTTCAGGAACGCGCCAAGCACGCCTATGCCGACAACCCTGACAGCCTGCCCGAAGAGTTTCTGGCCGATTGCGAGGAGCTGTGGAAGGAGCAGGCGGCCGATGGCGTGGCCGGCATGGGCCACGTGCCATGGGCCAGACTGCGTGACTTTGACGAGAGCGAGGACATCACCCTGCTTGAGCTGCCCTCCAGCACGTTGATGAACTGGCGGTTCGGCGACGGGAAAAACCTGCTGCTCACGATGAAGGCATCGCAACTCGCCAATGGCAAGTTCGGGGCCGTCGACGTTCAGGTCATCTGAAAAGGTCCCGCCGGCCAAGGTTTGATGGCGCAAGCCCGGCCCGGCCCTTGGGCTTTTGCCGCTTGCCTTGGGCCGTGCCCCCCGCTATTCCCGCGCCAATTCAATTCCAGAGGGATGGACCTTAGCCATGCGTGTTTACTATGACCGGGACGCCGACGTTAACCTGATCAAGGCCAAGAAGGTCGTGATCGTTGGCTATGGTAGCCAGGGCCGCGCCCACGCGCTGAACCTGAAGGATTCGGGCGCCACCAACATCGCGGTCGCCCTCAAGGCAGGCTCGCCCACCGCCAAGAAGGTGGAGGCCGACGGCCTCAAGGTCAAGACGGTGGCGGAAGCCGCCAAGTGGGCCGACCTGATGATGATGGCAACACCGGACGAGCTTCAGGCCGACATCTACCGCGACGAGATCGCCCCCAACATCCGCGACGGCGCGGCGGTTGCTTTCGCCCATGGCCTCAACGTGCACTTCAACCTCATCGAGCCGAAGAAGACGATCGACGTCGTCATGATCGCGCCGAAGGGCCCCGGCCACACGGTGCGCGGCGAATACCAGAAGGGCGGCGGCGTTCCCTGCCTCATCGCCATCCACCAGGACGCCTCGGGCAATGCCCATGACCTCGCTCTCTCCTATGCCTCGGGCGTGGGCGGCGGCCGTTCCGGCATCATCGAGACCACCTTCAAGGAAGAGTGCGAGACCGACCTGTTCGGTGAGCAGGTCGTCCTCTGCGGCGGCCTCGTGGAGCTGATCCGCGCTGGCTACGAGACCCTCGTCGAGGCGGGCTATGCCCCCGAGATGGCCTATTTCGAGTGCCTCCACGAAGTGAAGCTCATCGTCGACCTCATCTATGAGGGCGGCATCGCCAACATGAACTACTCGATCTCCAACACCGCCGAGTGGGGCGAATACGTGACCGGCCCGCGCATCATCACCGACGAGACCAAGAAAGAGATGAAGCGCGTCCTCAGCGACATTCAGACCGGCAAGTTCACGTCCGAGTGGATGCAGGAGTACCGCGCCGGTGCTGCCCGCTTCAAGGCGATCCGCCGCAACAACGACAGCCACAACATCGAGCAAGTGGGCGCCAAGCTCCGCGAGATGATGCCGTGGATCGGCAAGAACAAGCTGGTGGACAAGGCGCGCAACTAGAGCATGATCCGCAAAAGTGGAAACCACTTTTGCGATAAGATCATGCTCAATTCATTGAACTTGCGCGAGTTCTTTTCGACCATGTGATTCCACCTGGTCGGAACGCGCGCTAGCCCCTCCACCCCACGGCACAAGAACAAGGGCGGCCACTGTTGGCCGCCCTTTTGTATCGGCAGCGGGCGCGCTCACATTATGGCGCGGAACAGGGCGAAGAGCAGGCCTGAGAGCAGGATCGAGGCGGGCAGCGTCAGCACCCAGGCGAGCATGATATTGCGCACGGTCGACATCTGGAGACCGGAGCCGTTGGCCGCCATGGTGCCGGCGATACCAGACGACAACACATGGGTGGTCGACACCGGCAGGCCCATGACGTCCGCGACGCCGATCGTGGCGGCCGCCACCGTCTCAGCGGCTGCGCCCTGGCCATAGGTCAGATGTGACTTGCCGATTTTCTCGCCCACAGTCACCACGATGCGGCGCCAGCCCACCATGGTGCCGAGGCCCAGCGCCAGCGCCACCGCCACCTTCACCCAGGTGGGAATGAAGCGCGTGGCCCCGTCGACCGCAGCATGGAACGTGCTGACCGTCTTGAGGTCCTCGGGCGTCATCGGAAGCTGCTTCTTCTTGTCGACGAGCTTCAGCGCCTCGCTGACGAGATAGAGGTCGTTGCGCAGGTTGGAGACGAGGTCGGTCGGCACGTTGGCGAGCGACTTGTAGTCGGTCATGCGCTGGTCGAGCTGGCGCAGGAACGTGCTCATCGCCACGGTGGTCTGCGGCGTCCAGGCCTTGTTGCGGACGGCGTCGGCCACGGCTGCCTGCGGGTCGGACACGCTCACCCCTGGTTCGGCGTAGCGGTCCAGCGTCTGGACGAGAGCTGCCGAGGCGCTACGGAACTGGTCGAGCATGGCGGGGTCGGGCGTGCGGTTGAGCGCGAAGGCGGTGGGCACCACTCCGACGAGGATCAGCATGATGAGGCCCATGCCCTTCTGTCCGTCATTGGAGCCATGGGCGAAGCTCACGGCCGTGCAGGTTGCGATCAGAACCGAGCGAATCCACAGCGGTGGCGCCTTGTCCTTGGCGGGCTCGCTGAACAGCTCCTTGTTGCGGACCACGACCTTGAGGGCGAGCAGCAGCAGGGCGGCGGCGACAAAGCCGAAGACCGGTGAAATCAAAAGGGCGAGGCCGACTTCGCGCGCCTTGTCCCAATCGACGCCGCTTGTAGCGGTGCCGGTGGGGGCGAGCAGCTGATTTGCGAGGCCGACGCCGATGATCGAGCCGATCAGCGTGTGCGAGCTCGACGCTGGCAGACCCAGCCACCAGGTTCCGAGATTCCAGACGATCGCGGCGATGAGCAGCGCGAAGACCATGGCGAGGCCAGCACTGCTGTTCACCTGCAGGATCAACTCGACCGGTAGCAGCGAGACGATGCCCCATGCGACAGCGCCGGAGGCCATCATCACCCCGAGGAAGTTCCACAGGCCGGACCAGACCACTGCGAAATGGGCCGGAAGCGAGCGTGTGTAGATGACGGTGGCGACCGCATTGGCGGTGTCGTGGAAGCCGTTGACGAATTCGAAGCCGAGCGCAACGAATAGCGCCAGCAGCAGCAGCAGCCAGGGGGTCGCTTCCTGGGCGGTGGAGACGTCGCCGATGAGTTGGGTCGTGCAATAAGCGAGTCCAACCCCCAAAATGGCAAGGAAGCCGAGCCTTACGAGCCAGCTGGTCGGCGCGGCGGAATGGATGGGGTGGGCGTTGTGGGTCAAGTCTGACATCGCGTAATTCTGACCTATAGGTAACAAGAACATTCACAAGGTTGCAACCTTAAGTGACAAATTGTTAACGTTTTTTTTCGGCATTGCGAAAGGGCAGTCCTGTCTTCCGAAAACGTCAAGAACGGCGGTTTGCATGAAGCCGCCCTTCTGCTTTTATGTTCGTCATCCCGGCGAAGGCCGGGATCCAGCTTTGGACGCTTGAAGCTGGACCCCGGCCTTCGCCGGGGTGACGCCACAATGGGGGGAATTCATGGGTCTCGAGCAGGACATCGCGCAGATCGCGCGGCAGGAAACAGAACTGTGCTTCGCAAGTTTCAGTGAGCAGGACGCCTGGGCGCTCGGCAGCCTCATGCGGCAAGCCGCGGTGGAGCGGGCGCTGCCCTTCGTGATCGACATCCGCATTGGAAGCCGACCCCTGTTCTATACGGCGCTGCCCGGCACGACGCCTGAAAACCCGGACTGGGTTCGCCGCAAGGTCAACACCGTCTACCGCTTCCACAAGTCATCCTACCGGGTGGGGCGCGAGCATGCGTTGCAGAAGAAGGCCTTCGATGCCACGCGCGGCATGGACCCCATGGATTTTGCCCCGGCGGGTGGCGGATTCCCGATTCATCTCACAGGCACCGGCGTCGTGGGTGCGGTCACCGTATCCGGCGTGCCGCAGCGCGAGGACCATGGCTTCGTGGTCGAGATGCTGTGCCGCTTCCTCGGCAAGGACCATGCAGCATTGGCGCTGGGCCCTGAAGCGGCGTGATCGACTGGAGCCTGACGTTCTTCCTGGTTGCGGGGGTTGCGGCGTTCTTCGTCGGCACGTCCAAGGGTGGCCTGCCGATGGTCGGCGTGCTGGGCGTGCCCCTGCTGGCCCTGGTGATGCCGCCCGTGGCGGCGGCCGCGCTTCTCCTTCCGGTCTATATCGTGAGCGACATGGTCGGGCTCTGGGCCTACCGCAAGGACTACAGCGGGCGGAACCTGGCAATCCTGCTGCCTGCCATGATCTTCGGCGTGGGCCTCGGCTGGGCGACGGCGAAGATCACGGAAGAATGGATGGTGACGCTGATCGTCGGCGTCGTCGGCCTCTACTATTGCGCGACGGTGGTTTTCCGGAAATCCAACGCGCCCCCAAAGCGGGCGGACGTGCCGCGGGGCCTGTTCTGGGGCGCCATCGCGGGCTTCACCAGCTTCGTCTCCCACACCGGGGGGCCGCCCTATCAGGCCTATGTGCTGCCGCAGAAGCTGCCGAAGATGATGTTCGCTGGCACCAGCACCATCGTCTTTGCCGTCATCAACCTGGTGAAGCTTGTGCCCTATTGGGCGCTCGGCCAATTCAACCCCTCCAATCTCGAGGTGGCGGCGATGCTCTCGCCCGTGGCGGTGGCGGGTGCGTTGATTGGCTACAAGCTCACCGCGATCATTCCCGAGGGGATCTTCTATCGCCTCGTCGAGGTGGCGCTGTTTCTCATTTCACTCAAGCTCATTCATGAGGCGCTGTTCACATGAAGCTCCCCTTCCATACCTATGACGTGTTCACCAACCGCCGCTTCGGCGGCAATCCGCTGGCCATCGTCGAGGAGGCGGATGGGCTGAGCGATGCCGAGATGCAGGCGATCGCGCGCGAGTTCAACCTGTCCGAGACGATCTTCGTGCGCGCGCCGAAGGACAAGGCCAACACCGCGAGCGTGCGGATCTTCTTCCCGGCGGCGGAAATTCCGTTTGCCGGCCACCCGACGGTCGGCTGCGCCATTCACCTGGCCAGCCGGAAGTACAAGCAGGGCTGCTCCTTCGAGACCACCATCCGGCTGGAGGAGGTGGCGGGCCTTGTGCCGGTGAAGGTCTCGCGCATCGGTGACGTGCCGCGCGCGGAGTTCACCGCACCTGTCATCCCCTTCGAAGCGGGCCCAGCCGTGCCCGCCGTTGAAGACATGGCGCGTGCGCTCGGCATCGAGCCCGGCGACATTGGCTTCGAGGGCCATGCCATGCGCCTGCTCGAGGGCGGGCCGCGTTTCCTCTATGTGCCGGTGAAGACCCGCGGCGCGCTGGCGAGGGCCAGACCCTGCGAGCCGGAATGGTCCCGGAGTTTCCGTCCGCTCGGAACGGGCATGGTCTATCTCTACACGCGCGGCGGCGATCATGCGGAAACGTCCTTCCGTGCCCGAGCCCTGGCGCCGGGCGAGGGCATTCCGGAGGACCCCGCGACGGGTTCGGCCACCACCATTCTTGCCGCCCAGCTGCTTGCGGCGGAGACGCTGCCGGACGGCACCCACCGTTTCCGGCTGGAGCAGGGGTACGAGATGGGGCGGCCGTCTGACCTCTGGCTCGCGTTCGATATTGCGGGTGCGAAGCTGGCGGCGGTCCGCGTGGCGGGTCAGGCCGTGCAAATCATGTCGGGTGTGCTAGAACTCTGACGGGGACGAGGCCATGACCGGCCAGGGGAGGGCCACGCTCGCATGAAGACCATTCTGCTCATCGCCCATCTGATCGCGATTGCCACGGGCACGGGCATGAGCATCGCAAACTACATCAACATCCGCATCGCCGCGGGCGAGAAGGGTGAGCGGCGCGAGGCGCTGGCCTTCCTGCGCCGCGTGCTGGCGCGCATTGCGGATGTGGTGATCCTCGCCATCTGGATCACCGGCATCGGCCTCTGGCTCAATCTGCCGCCGGCGGAGGAACCCAATGTCTGGTTCCTGGTGAAGCTTGCTTTCGTGGTGCTGCTCACCCTGTGCCACGGCCTGGCACGCATGACGGCGGGCCGCATGATGCGAACGGGCGACCAGTCGCTCTTTGCGCGCATGGAACTGTTCGTGTCAGGTGTATGGATGTCGGCGCTCTTCGCCATCATCCTGGCGGTGCTCGCCTTCGAGACCTGAGTGCCCGGCTATTCGATGCCGAGAAGTGCCATGGCTTCCGCCAGCACATCTGCGCCTTCGGCCTCGTTTCCGGCCCCGCACAGCTCGGCCGCCTGGTCGCGCATGTCCTGCGCCTGGGTCTTCACCTCGGGCGAGACCTGATCCGACTGGAGCGCTGCATCGACCTTGCTCAGGCTGTCCTCGCAGGGTCCAGCCCATGCCGGGCTGACGGAGGCGGCCAGCAGGCCAAGGGCAATGATCATGGATGTCTTCACGTGGGTTGCCTTCTTCCTTGAGGTGGCGGCTGCCGTCTTTCCCGCGACTGTATAGTCGTTCCCCGTCCCGCCGCCAAATGCTTCCCGATTGCTGGCCCTGGGCATGTCTCCAAATTCAGTGGATGACATCTAGGGTAGGTTTGACAATCGATGGTTGTTTCCTCCATACTGATCGTTAAAAGAAGGTTACGAGGCGTTCCGCCGGTTGAGTCGAACCGGTGAGAGAACCCCGGCATCCGGTGCGGTCTGCGCCGGGTGGCATTTCAGACAATGTGTCAGGGAAGGCGGGTGCGGCAGCGCGCCAGCCAACGGGGTGGTGTTGCCGAAACTGGGGTCCAGTGCGCGGGCGGTGCTGTTTGCGCTCAGCTTGCTTGTTGCGGGTTTCGCGGCCGGGGAGGCGCGCGCAACGGACTGGGTCGTCAACATCAACGACACAGGCTTCGACCCGATTCCCGCCGGCGGAACCGTCGTCTACACCGTCACCGTCCGGAACGATGATCTGGCCACCGCAACCGCCCCGGCCAATACCGTCCGTCTGACAATTCCGGCCAACGCCATCTTCGAGGGTGGCAGTGCGGGTGACACGATCACCGGTTGCGCCCCGGTTCCCGCGACCGGCCCGGCCACCGTCACCTGCAGCCTTCCGGCGCTTGCGGGCGGTGAGGCCGCAACGCTGCGCGCCAGGGTTCTGACCAGCACGCCGGGAACGATCACGGTGGACGCGTTCGTTCCCATTGCTGGTGACCGCCAGCCGCAGAACAACGACGTCTCCCAGTCGACCACCGTCACGCAGGGCGCTGACATCAGCCTCACCATCTCCGGCCCCGCCACGGCGCAGTCGGGCAGCACGGTCAGTTACAGCTATACGGCCCGAAACCTCGGGCCCTTTGCCGCCAGCAACGTCGTGGTCAGCGTACCGGTGCCAGCCGGCATCGCCAATTTTCAAGGCCCGCCAGGCTGCGCGGTGAGCGGCGCCAATCTTGTCTGCACCATTCCCGGCCCCTTGGCGGTGGATGCCACGGCGAGCCTCAGTTTCACCGGCCAGGTGATTGCCGCCGCCACCTCCACGGTGACCGTTTCGGGCAGTGTTACCGGCAGCACGCCGCCCGATCCCAACCCTGACAACAACACGGGCACCTTCAACACCGCGATCACGCCGGGGTCCGACCTGCGCATCACCAAGTCGCGCGCGCCCACAGGCACGCCTGTGGTGGGTGACCGTGTCACCTTCACGCTGGGCGCGAGCTACACTGGCGAAGAGCCGTTCAACCTGACGATCACCGACAATGTTCCCGCGGTTTACAGCATCGTCAGCGTCACGCCCTCCGCGGGCAGCGGCTGGACATGCTCCGTCACGGGCCAGTTGGTGCAATGCAGCCTTCCCTCGGGAAGCGGTGCCGGCGCCAACATCCCGCTCGGCAGCATTACCATCGAGGCTGATGTGGTGAGTGCGGGTCAGGCGCAGAACACCGCCACCATGGCGGCCCAGGGCCCGCCCGATCCCGACCTCTCCAACAACACCGCCAGCGATACGCAGGTGACCGTCGAGGAGCCGAAGGCGGATCTCGCCGCCATCAAGTCCGGCCCGACATCCGTCGTGCAGGGGCAGAGCTACAACTTCTCCATCAGCACGGTGAATCTCGGAAACCGGCCCTTCACCGGCACGGTGGTGATGACGGACAATCTTCCCGCGGGCCTGCGCGTCACAGCCTATACGCTGAACGGCTGGGCCTGTACTCCGGCGGTGCCCGTGGAAGGTGCTGCCGCAATCCGCTGCGAGCGCAGCTATACGGATGCAGCCCCCCTGGCCGTCAACAGCTTCACGCCGCAGGTGACGCTGACCGCCACGGTGACGGCCTCGGGCAACATCACCAACAGCATGACGGTGACCACCCTCAATCCCAACTGGCCCGACCCCAATCTCATCAACAACACCGCCTCCATCACCTCCACCTCAACGGACCCGGCGGCGGTTGCCGATGTGCAGGTGGTGAAGCGCGCCGATCTCGGCACGGTGGGTGCGGGCGATGTCCAGACCTTCCGCATCGAACTCATCAACAGAGGGCCCACGGCGGCAGCCAATGTCACGCTCATCGATAACTTCAGCAATCTGATCAACAACGCCATCGGGCCCAACGGGGCAGGGATGGTGTCCGTCTCGCCGCCGGCCGATGCCGCCTCGGGCCTGCGCTGTTCGCTGGAGGGGCTGGGCGGGGCCACCGGCACCAGCGGCCGCATGACCTGCACCATCGCGTCATTGCCTGTCTGCACGCCGGGTGCGGACTGCCCCGGCGTTGTCGTGTCGGTGCGGCCGGGTGGTGTTGCGGGCCTGCGCATCAACGTGGCCAGCGCCACGACCGCCACGCCCGATTCCAACCCCAACAACAATTCCGGTTTTGCCACCTACACGGTGGCCGCCCGCGCCGATGTCTCGGTGAGCAAGACGGTGACGCCCGCCTCGCCCGCGGCGGGGCAGGACTTCACCTATGTCGTGACCGCGAGAACGGAGCCCGATGGCCGCAGCACCGCGGAGAACGTGACGATCGAGGACACCTTGCCCGACGGGCTGATCTTCGTCTCCGCAACGCCCTCGACGGGAAGCTGCACCACCACGCCCACGCTCCTGTCTGACACACGCAGCGGCAACAACAAGGTGATCTGCAACCTCGGCAGCATCCCCAGCGGCGCGCAGCAGACCGTGCAGATCGTGGTGCGGCCGGGCACGGCGCTGCGTGGCGACAGCATCACCAACCTCGTGACGGTCAGCACCTCGACGTCAGGCGACGTTGCGGGCAACAATAACTTCACGCTCACGACCCCGGTCCAGAACCCGATCCTCGACCTGCAGGTCAACAAGACCGACAGCCCGGACCCCTCGGGCATCGGCGGCACCATGACCTACACGGTGACGGTCAACAACAACGGGCCATCGGCGGCCGAAAATGTCGTGGTCACCGACACGCTGCCCGCCAGCGGGCTGGCCTTCCGCTCCTACACCATCCCGCCGGACGGAAGCTGCTCACTGGTTCCGCTGCAGCGTTCGGTTGGCGGCACGCTGCGCTGCGGCTTCCCGCTTCTGCCCGCCAACCAGAGCCGCGTCATCACCATCACCATGGAAGGCGTGGCAAAAGACGTGGTGGACAATATCGTCGCGGTCTCCTCCGACGAGGTGGCGGACGGCTTCGACACGAATCTCGGCAACAATGAGGACCGCGAGACGACGACGGTCACCACACGCGTCGACCTCGCCGTCACCAAGGTGCCGTCGAGCCCGGCGGTGGCTGTGGGCCAGCCCTTCACCTTCACCATCACGCTGCTCAACCGCCAGGATGGCGCGCTGACGGAGTCGGAGAACACGCAACTCACCGACACGCTTCCGGCCGGCATGGAACTGACGGGTGCTCCCTCCGCCAGCGTCGCCACCGGCACGGCCAGCCAGAATTCCTGCTCCGGTGCAGCGGGGGGAACATCCTTCCTGTGCAATTTCGGTACGGTCTCAAGCGGTGGCCTCATCACCATCACCGTGCCGGTGCGCATCATAGCGGTGCAATCCCTGCCGCAGAGTTTCACCAACACCGCCACTGCGGCAACGACATCGCTCGACATCGACCCCAGCAATGACACGGCGTCCGGAACGGTGACGGTCAACCCCGCTCCCGATGCCCGCCTCGGCATCGACAAGGTGCTGGACCGCCATGAGGATGTTGACGGCAACGGCTTCATCTCCGCGTCCGACCGCCTGGTCTATACGATCACCGCCACCAATACCGGCACCGCGACGCTCACCAATGTGGTGGTGACGGACACCCGCATCACGCCCGGCAGCGAGACCTGCGCCAGCGTGGTGGCGGGCGGAACCTGCGTTCTCACCGGCGCCCTCACGGTGACAGCGGCGGATGCGCAGGCAGGCGATATCGTGAACGTCGCGACCGCCGACAGTGCCGAGACGGGCCCCGTGCAGGACAGTCTTTCGGTCGCCGTCCTGCTGCCCAGGCTCGAGATCGAAAAGCTCAACACCGGTTATGAGGATGTGGACGGCAACGGCATCATCTCCGTCTCCGACGGGCTCACCTACACGATCACCGCCACCAACACGGGCACCGCGACGCTCACCAATGTGGTGGTGACGGACACCCGCATCACGCCCAACAGCACCACCTGCGCCAGTGTCGTGCCGCGCGGCACCTGCGTTCTCAGTGGCTCTCTGACCGTGACGGAGGCAGACGTGACGGCGGGCAGGGTGGACAATACCGCCACCGCGGACAGCAACGAGACACCATCCGTTGAGGATGTCCTCTCCGTTCCCGTCTTTGACGCCAAGCTCATCATCGAGAAACTCAACACCGGCCATGAGGATGTGGATGGCAACGGCATCATCTCCGCGTCCGACCGGCTCACCTACACGATCACCGCCACCAACACCGGCACCGCCACGCTCACCACTGTGGTGGTGACGGACAGCCGCATCACACCCAACAGCACCACCTGCGCCAGTGTTGCGCCGCGCGGCACCTGCGTTCTCACCGGCTCCCTCACGGTGACGGCGGCGGATGCGGAGGCGGGCGAGATCGTCAACACCGCGACGGCTGATAGTGCAGAGACAGAACCCGCGCGGGACACCGTCACCGTTCCGGTGCTGGTTGCCCAACTCATCATCGAGAAACGCAACACAGGCCATGAGGATGTGGATGGCAGCGGCTCTGTCAGTCAATCTGACCGGCTCACCTACACGATCACCGCCACCAACACGGGCACCGCCACGCTCACCAATGTGGTGGTGACGGACAGCCGCATCACGCCCAGCAGCATCACCTGCGCCAGCATTGCGCCGCGCGGCACTTGCGTTCTCACCGGCTCCCTCACGGTGACGGCGGCGGATGCGGAGGCGGGCGAGATCGTCAATACCGCGACCGCTGACAGTAACGAGACGGGGGAGGTGGAGGACACGGTCTTGGTGCCCGTGGTCAAGCCCTCGGGCAAGCCCACTCTTAGCAAGACGGCCGAGGTCACCACGGTGAAGCGCGGCGAGCGGGTGCCTTACGTCATCATCGCGCAGAATGTGCGCTTCTCGCCCGCCCGCATCGTGGACATCATGCCGCCGGGCTTCGCCTATGACGAGGGCAGTGCCGCGGCGAATGGCACGCGCGTTTCGCCCTCGATCGATGGCCGCTCACTCACCTTTGACGGGCTGATACCCGATGGCAAGGGGGCCATCAGGCTTGAGCTTACGCTGATTGCCACGGCGTCGGCGGCGGTGGGCGACAACGTCAACCAGGCGCAGCTGATTGACCCCGCGACGGGCGGCGTGGTGGCCTCGGCCCGGGCGCGGGTGAGCATCCTCGACGAAGCGGTGTTCGATTGCAGCGATATCATCGGCAAGGTCTTCGACGACCAGAACCGCAACGGCTACCAGGACGAGGGCGAACCCGGCCTTCCGGGCGTGCGCTTGGCCACCGTGCGCGGGCTTCTCATCACAACTGATCCGCATGGCCGCTTCTCCATCGCCTGCGCTGATATTCCGGATGTCGATATTGGCTCCAACTTCATCGTCAAGCTCGATGCGCGCACGCTGCCCGCTGGCTATCGCGTGACGACGGAAAATCCCCGCAAGGTGCGCCTCACGCGCGGCAAGATCGTGAAGCTCAATTTTGGTGCTGCGGGCACCCGGCTGGTGAAGCTCGATCTCAATGCGCAGGTGTTCGAGCCCGGGCATGCGGCACTGAAGCCCAAGTGGCAGTCCGGGCTGCAGCAGCTCGTCACCATGTTGGAAGCGGAGCCCTCGCGCCTGCGCATCACCTATGTGGGCGAAGACGGCAAGCTGGCCCGCGCGCGGCTCAAATCCGTCATCCGGGACATTCAGCGGCGCTGGGCTGATGCCGGTGGCGACGGCCCGCTGGCGATCGAAACCCGCATCATCGGTGGAAAGAGCGGGCCATGAAGGGCAGGGCCACAGTCCTGACGGTGTCGCTCGCAAGCTTGCTCCTCACCGCGGCAGCAGGCCTTGGTGCTGCCCGCGCGGACGAGACGGAGCGCGAGCTTTTCTCCGTGACGGTCGATGACGAGCAAGTGGTGGGACCCGCCCCGGAGCCGGACACCGCCGGCATCCAGGTGACGTATGACGGGTTGGGCGTTGCCCCCATCCTCAATGCCGCCACCGCAAACGCCCGCCGCTCTTTTGCGGTGGGGGAGGAGGTGCCGTTTCTTGCCAGCAGCAATTATCCCGCCTTCATCGCGCGCCAGGAAATTCGCATTTTCGCCACCGGCCGTTACGCGCCCGCAGAGCCGGTTGCGGTGGTGAAGGTCGATGCCGCGGGCCACGCAAGCTGGACCATGCCACCCGCCACTCGGACAGCAGAGCTTGACGACTTCGTCTATGTGCTGCGCGTTTACGATGCTCAGGGCCGCTTCGATGAGACGCGGCCGCTGACGCTGGCGCGCCGTGCCGCCCTGGCCGTGGCGCCTGAGGCAGAAGCGGGTGCTGCTCCCGGCTATTCGGATGACAACACGGCCTTCCGCAACATTCCTGTGGAGGGCGGCGCCATCACGGTGGCCGGGCGCGACGTTCCAAACGGCACGCGGGTCAGCGTGCTGGGCGAGACGATCCCCGTCGATGCGGCGGGACGCTTCGTCGTGCAGCGCATCCTGCCGCCAGGAGACCATCAGGTTGACGTGGCGCTGAGGGGAGGCGAGGACGGTTCCGTCAGCTTCAACCGCGCCGTCAACATCCCGTCTTCCGAATGGTTCTACGTTGGCCTTGCGGACCTCACCCTCGGCAGCAATTCTGGCAGCAAGGGCATCGAGGCGGTGAAGCCCGGCGAGTTCGACGGTGTCTACACCAAGGGCCGCGCCGCCTTCTATCTGAAGGGCAAGATCAAGGGCAGCTATCTCCTGACCGCCGCCGCCGACACCGGCGAGGGGCCGGTCGAGAACATGTTCAAGGGCCTCGACGAGAAGGACCCGAAGAGCCTCTTGAGCCGCATCGACCCTGACGATTACTACGCCGTCTATGGCGATGACTCGGTGAGCATCGAGGATGCGCCCACGCGCGGCAAGTTCTATGTCCGCCTCGAACGGGGCGACAGCCGCGTCTTGTGGGGCAACTTCAAGACTGACATCCGCGGCACGGAGTTCCTGCGCAATGACCGCGGGCTCTATGGCGGCAATCTCGTGCTCAAATCAGACAAGATGGTGGCCTCTGGCGAGCGCGCGGGCGAACTTCATGCCTATGCCGCGCAGCCCGGCACCCTGCCGCAGCGCGACGTGCTGCGCGGCACCGGCGGCTCTGCCTATTTCCTGAAGCAGCAAGACATCACGGTGGGCTCGGAGTCGGTCTATGTCGAGATCCGCAACCCCGTGACCGGGCGGCTCGTCGGCAGGCGCCTGCTCCGCTTTGGGCATGACTACACCATCGACTACCTGCAGGGCATGGTGCTGCTGGACGAGCCGCTCGCCTCCAATGCGGATGACGGGACTTTGGTGCGCGAAGGCGCGCTTGGCGGCAATGATCAGTATCTGGTGGTGGCCTATGAGTTCACGCCCGCCACAGGCGATGTGGATGGCTATGTCTATGGCGGCCGCGCCCAGCAGTGGATCGGCGAGCATGTCCGGCTGGGCGTTACCGGTGCAAGGGAGAACACCGGCCCCGCCGGCCAGACGCTGGCCGGGGCCGATATTCAGCTCTATGCATCCGAGCGGAGCTTCATCGAGGCGGAGGTGGCCCAGTCTGACGGGCCGGGCTTCGGCGTTTCGGAATCGCTCAATGGCGGCCTTACCATCACCGACGTTGATCCGGCCGGGGCAGGGCGGCGCGCCAATGCCTACCGCGTGCTCTCCCGCATCGATGCCGCCGACCTCGCACCCGGCGCCAAGGGCGACCTCGAGTTCAGCTATGCCTACAAGGAAAACGGATTCTCGACGCTCGACGAGCAGGTGAGCAGCAATCGCCATGAGCTGGGTTTCAAGGGCGATCTGGCCCTCTCGGAGAAGGTCAGCCTCGAAGTCCATGGCGACCAGCTGACAACCGGCACGGACGAGATGCAACGCCGCGCGGGCGCCGGACTGACCGTGGCGCTCAGTGAGCAGGTCTTCCTCTCCGGCGGGTTCTCGCATGTGATGGTGGACGATCCTGACGCGGACCGGGACGGCCAGCGCACGGATGGCGCCGTCAAGCTTTCGCGCGTCCTGGGGCCTGACGCCTCGGTCTATGCCTTTGGGCAGATGACGCTGGAGCGCGCCGGGGGCATTGCCCGCAATGACCGCGCCGGCATCGGCGGCAGCCGGGCGCTGACCGACACGGTGGATGCCTCAGCAGAGGTTTCCTATGGCATCAGCGGCTTCGGCGGGCGCGCGCTGCTGAGCTATGAGCCCACCGCCGCTGACCGCTATTACATCGGCTACGAACTCAATCCGGACCGCTGGGCGGAGGACCGCTTCGCTGGCAGTACCACGGAGGATCTCGGCGGCATCGTTGCCGGTGTGAAGCGCGGTTTCAGCGAGCGGCTCTCCGTCTATGCCGAGAACCGCTATGACGTATGGAACACCAGCCCCAGCCTTACCCAGGTCTATGGCGTCACCTACACGCCGCGGCCGGAATGGAGGGTGGGCGGCGCGGTGCAGTCCGGAATGGTCTGGGATGATTTCTCCAACGCCGCCTTCGACGAGGGCGGTGTTGATCGCCACGCCATCTCGCTTACCGCCGCCTATTCGCCCGATGAGAGGCTGAACGCGGCGCTGAAGGCTGAACTCCGCCGCGACGATGCCGATGACGCGGCGCAGGACGTGACCGCCTATTATCTGGCGGGCCGTTTCAGCCATGCGCTGAACGACGACTGGCGCGTCATCGCCGCGGCTGACGTGGTGATCTCGGAGGCCACCCAGTCCACCCGCGATGGTGACTACGTCGAGGCCTCGATCGGCTATGCTTACCGCCCCGTCACGAATGACCGGCTGAATGCGCTGGCCGAATACACCTTCCTCTACGACCTGCCCGGGCCTGACCAGGTGACGGCCGATGGCACGACGGGTGGTCCGGCCCAGCGCAGCCATATCCTCAGCCTCGATGCTTCACTTGATGTGACCCGCATGCTGACGCTTGGCGGCAAATATGGGCTGAGGCTGGGTGAAACCAGGCCGCGCGACGGCGGCGGCTGGCAAAGCGCCACGGCGCAAATCGGCGTGGTCCGGGCGGATTTTCACGTCGTGCGGAACTGGGACCTGCTTCTGGAAGCCCGCGCGCTGTGGGAGGATACGGGCGAAACCGCCGATCTTGGTGCGCTGGCCGCCATCTACCGGCACCTCGGCGAAAATTTCGAGGTCGGCGTCGGCTATAATCTCGGCCACTTCTCCGACGACCTGCGCGACCTGACGAAGGACGACCACGGCATCTTCATCAATGCGATCGGCAAGTTCTAGCGCGCGTTCCGGCCAGGTGGAATCACCTGGTCGGAACGCGCGCAAGATCAATGGATTGAGCATGATCCCCCGGGGCGAGCGACACCGGTTGCGCCGTCCGCCGTCCTGCTTTATAGGTCGTTTTATGTCCAACGCGCGGAACATCATGTTCATGCCAGCAGCCTTTTCGCTGCCGCCCGCGCTTGGCCGCCTCCTTCTTAGCTGCCCCTGAGGGCCGGCCGGGCATCAGCCCTGGCTCTTGGGGGATCGCATCGAAACACTCCAGCTAAGCCAGGCATTCCGAAAGACTTGATCCCATGATGATTTCTCCCCGCGAAAAATACCGCCCGTTTCCCCCCGTGAAACTGCCCGACCGGCAATGGCCCAACAGGACCATCACCAGCCCCCCTGTCTGGTGCTCGGTCGACCTGCGTGACGGCAACCAGTCGCTGATCGAGCCGATGGGCCTCGACCGCAAGATGCGGATGTTCGATGCGCTGCTGAACATGGGCTTCAAGGAGATCGAGGTGGGGTTCCCCTCCGCTTCGCAGACCGATTTCGACTTCGTCAGGCACCTGATCGACAGCAAGAGGATTCCGGATGGCGTCACCATCCAGGTTCTCACCCAGTCGCGCGAGGAATTGATCCGCCGCACCTTCGAGAGCCTGAAGGGCGTCAAGAGCGCCATCGTGCACCTCTACAACTCCACCTCCGAACTGCAGCGCCGCGTGGTGTTCAAGCTGGACAAGCCGGGCATCATCGACATTGCGGTGAAGGGCGCCACCCTGATCCGCAAGCTCGAACGCGAGTTCGGCATGGAAAGCGTGGTCCGGCATGAATATTCGCCCGAGAGCTTCACCGGCACCGAACTCGAATTTGCCCGCGACATCTGCGAGGCGGTCATCGACGCTTACGAGCCCACACCGCAGAAGAAGCTGATCCTCAACCTGCCGGCCACGGTGGAGATGTCCACCCCCAACATCCATGCCGACCAGATCGAGTGGTTCTGCCGCAACATCAAGCAGCGCGGCAGCCTGACCATTTCGCTCCACCCGCACAATGACCGTGGCTGCGCCGTGGCCGCGACGGAGCTGGGCCTGCTGGCAGGCGCCGACCGCGTGGAGGGAACGCTGTTCGGCAACGGAGAGCGCACCGGCAACGTGGATATCGTCACGCTCGCCATGAACATGTACAGTCAGGGCGTGGACCCGGGGCTTGACTGTTCCAACATCAATGAACTCGTGCGCATGGCGGAATACTGCAACCAGCTGCCCATCCACCCGCGCCACCCTTACGCGGGCGAACTCGTCTTCACGGCGTTTTCGGGCTCGCACCAGGACGCGATCAACAAGGGCTTCAAGGCCATGGCAGCGTCCAACGCGCCGCTCTGGGAGGTGCC
>NZ_JBIICB010000291.1:0-5193 GCF_044239095.1 Aestuariivirga sp.
GCCATTGCCTCCATCGGGTCGTGGATCAACATGGTCAGGGTGTGGTCAAGCAGGGCTTCTCGCGTGTTGTCCATAAGCTGGTGACCAACAGTGACAATCTGGCCCGACTTGCCCTCACTCCGTAGCGCGCGGATCACGCCTGAGATCCCACCGCCTGCCACAAATAGCCCCTTTACATCAGGATGCTCTCTTAGCAGTTTCTCGGTGATCTCCTCGGCCACGGCACTGGTCTCGAAAGTTGATTGTGGTTCGAGGATCGTGAAGTCCGGTGCGAACTCCCGGAAGTAAGAGCGGAAGCCACTCTCATTCGCTTCCTGACAGCGGAACCGATGATTGCCCACCAGAATGGCGACCTTTCCAGGCCCCTTGCAGATGTTCGCGACGGCCCAGGCCGCCGTGCGGCCGACTTTCCAATTGTCTGGTCCCACATAGCTGATGCCCACGCCGAGCGGGGAGATCATGGCAAACACAGGCACCCCGTGCTGCTGCAGGGACTCCACTGCGCCTAGCACGAAGGGATGGACCGATGATACGACGGCGATGGCCTCGCAATCCCGGCCGAGCTGCGTAATTTTCTCTGCAACGTTTTGCGGGCTGAGGTCCTCGGCGAAGGTGATCACGGCCTCTACCTGAGCCTCATCGGTTTGGGAGGCCGCCGACTGAAGGGCCGCACCCAGCATCTGATAGTAATTCCGCGAGGACTGAAGCAGAAGAAAGCCAAAGCGGTACTTGGCTCGCCTTGCATCGAGTTGCGAACGAATGGTGCCCAGCCCGTAGAATCCAAGCCGCTCAGCCGTTTCCTTCACGAGCCTGGCGGTTGGTTCCCGAACCCCTGCCGCTCCCCTTAGCACCCGATTGACCGTCGAGATGGAGACCCCTGCCGCCTCGGCGACATCGGGGATAGTCGGTCGTGCCATTTCATTTCTCCGTTTGTTCGATCATATCTCAATTCGGTTCAGAAAATGAACCGAAAGACACGAAATAAACGAACCACTTCATCTCAAATTGATTCAGGCGTTCCATCGTGTCAACAAAAATGGCCGAACAGAGGTGCTTCAAATGGACGACAGGACATACGGCACGAGAAACAAGCGAGGGGACTGGTCGCCGAAAGACCACCCCCAGACCGCGTTCTTCTGGAGCCGTCCGCTGGACCTCAAATCCTGGGGCAAGTTCCTGGTAGACTATATCTGGCCGTGGAACGCCTTCCATGTGGCGGTGACGCTTCTCTACTGGAAATTCCTCCTCCCCGATTGGGAAACAATGAAGACGCTGAGCTGGGGCTGGGTGCTGTGGCTCTACGCCGTGAACGGCATCGGCATCTTCCTGATGTACGGTTCGATCGAGGCCCTCTACTACTGGAAGCGCAAGCAGGGCACGCGGTTCAAGTACAACGGCAAGTTTCCCTCAGAGCAGCCCTCCGATGTCTTCTGGTTCAAGAGCCAGAACATCGACAATTTCCTGCGCAGCTACCTGTCGGGTATCGTGTTCTGGACGCTGGTCCAGGTCATCCTGCTGTGGACTTATGCCAATGGCTACGTACCTTGGTTAAGCTGGGCGGACAATCCTTGGTACCTCGCAGCACTCGTGTTCATGCTGCCCATGATTCACGAGGTGCATTTCTTCTGCATCCACCGCCTTATCCACACGCCCTTCCTCTACAAGTGGATCCACTCAGTCCACCACAATTCGGTGAACCCCTCGCCGTGGTCGTCGCTATCGATGCATCCGGTGGAGACCTTCCTCTACCACGGCGTGGCGCTCTGGCACCTGGTGATCCCGTCGAACCCGCTGGTGGCCATGTTGCAGCTGAACATGGCGGGATACGGCGCGCTCAACGGTCACATCGGCTTCGAGAAGCTCGAGCTTACCGATGACACCACGCTCGATAGCCACGCCTACCTTCACTACCTGCACCACAAGTACTTCGAGGTGAATTACGGTGGCGACGGCCTCATCCCCCTCGATAAGTGGTTCGGCAGCTGGCACGACGGGTCCAAGGAGGCCCAGGAGCGAATGGACGCGCGCTACGCCAAGAAGGTTGCACGCCTGAACAAGGCCGCAAGCAAGACGGCTGGATAAGAAGCTCAACAAACCCGTCATGGTGACGGAAACACTGGGAGGAAGACTATGAAGAGCATGAAGAAGATGATGGTCGCTGTCGCCGCATTGGCATTTAGTGCGACGACCGCGCTGGCGGCTAACATCGCGGTTGTCGGCGGATCGAATGACGACGCCTTCTGGAACCTGATCAAGAAGGGAATTGATGACGCACGCCTCTCGGTCGAAGCCAACGGTGGCACCGTCAATTACCTGCGCCTCGTGAACTACGACAACTTCGCACCGGATGTGGTGCAGCTCATCCGCACCGCGATCAGCCAGAAGGTCGATGGCCTCGTAATTCCGAACTGGGTGCCCGAAGCTGAAGATCCGGCAATCAAGGACGCGATGGCGGCAGGCATCAAGGTGATCCTGATGAACGCTGGCGGCGCCGAGAAGGCAAAGGAACTTGGTGCCATCAATTACGTGGGCTCAGATGAGTATGTCGCGGGCAAAGCTGGCGGTGACTACTTCGCGTCCAAAGGCAAGAAGAACGTCATTTGCGTCAACACCATTCCGGGCGCAGCCAATCTGGAAGCCCGTTGCAAGGGTGTTGCCGATGGCATTGGCGAGAAGGGTGGCAAGTCAACCCAGTTGCCGCTTCCGTCCTCGAGCTTTGGCAACGCCACCGCTGTTGCTGAGGCCATCAAGGCCGAGCTGATCAAGGACGAATCGATCGATGGCGTCATCACGATTTCCGCGGGCGATGCGGACTCCGCTGCCATCGGTATCCAGCAGGCGGGCAAGGGCGAGGGCACGATGCTTGGTTCCTTCGATCTCAACAAGGCTGGGCTGGATCGCATCAAGGGTGGAAGCCAGGGCTTCGCGATCGACCAGCAGCCCTATCTTCAGGCCTATCTCGCCGTGAGCCTTCTCGCGGCCCATATCGACTTTGGCACCAATCTTCCGACGTTCCCCGTCCTCACCGGACCGGGCATTGTCGACTCCTCGAACATCGACGCCACGCTGAATGGTGTTGCCAAGGGTGCCCGCTAGTCTCGGATAGTGCATGGTCCGCCGGTACAGAACCGGCGGGCCATCTCAGCCTCTGCCTAAGAATTGCTGGCAGCGGATTTCCATGCTGACATTCGGGAATGGGGAGGTTTCATGTCCAGTGGTTCCATGCTCGGCGGGCTCTTGCGCCGCCCGGAAGCGGGCGCGTTTCTCGGCCTTGTCGCCGTGCTTGTCTTCTTCGGTGTGTTTGGTGGACTGACCTTCCTCAAGATTGCCGGCTTGTCGAGCTGGCTCAACGTGGCCGCCAGCTTAGGGATCATTGCAATCCCGGTTGGCCTGCTGATGATCGCGGGTGAACTCGACATCTCAGTCGGCGCCATGGTCCCGGCGGGAGCCATGATGACTGCGGTGATTGGCGGCCATTACGGACTACCTATCTGGGTCGGCATCGCCGCGACCTTGGCGTTCGGCGTGCTGGTTGGCCTGATCAACGGCATCATGGTGATCCGTACCGCGGTGCCCTCGCTGATTGTCACTCTCGGCACCCTGTTTGCTGTGCAGGGCATGCTTCTCGGTCTGACGGTGCTCGTCACGAAATCCACAAACGTTGCCTTGACGACCGAAGGTGCGGCCAAGTCGCTGTTTGGCGACTTCATATCCTTCGGCGGGCTCTTTCCACCCGGCCAGCTGCAGGTCATCGTGATCTGGTGGCTGGCTCTGACAGCCTTCTACGTCTATTTCCTGCACTACTCACGATACGGAAATTGGATCCTGGCGATGGGTGGCGACAAGGTGAGTGCCCGTAACGCTGGGATCCCGACCGACCGCATGACGATACTGCTTTTCGTGTTCTCGGCAGTATCAGCGGCCTTTGTTGGCATGTGTCAGGCGATCTTGTTCAATTCTGCCCAGGTATCAGGCGGCCAGTCCTTCATCTTTAATGCGATCATCGCAGTGGTGGTCGGAGGGGTTTTGCTGACCGGTGGCTTTGGATCGGTGATCGGGATCTTCTTCGGCACGACTACTTTCGCCATCGTCAATCAGGGAATCTACTATACCGACTTCGACCGTAACTGGTCTGCCCTCATCATCGGTGTGCTTCTGCTTGTCGCCGTGCTGATGAATAACACCTTCCGCAAGATGGCGTTGACCTACGCGCCGAAGAAGAAGTGAGGGAAAGATGTCCACTCCCGTTCTCGAACTGCGCAATATCAACAAGTCGTTCGGTCCGATCGACGTCCTGCATGACATCAACATTCAAGTGAAGGCAGGCGAGGTGCTCTGCCTGCTCGGCGACAATGGCGCTGGCAAGTCGACTCTCATCAAGATCATGTCCGGGGTGCACTGGCCTTCTTCTGGAGACATCCTGATGGATGGGCAGAAGGTCCAATTCGAGACGCCGCGGGCGGCCAGCAATCGGGGCATTGCAACGGTTCATCAGTTCGGTGGCACATTTCCCCTGATGAGCATCGGTCGGTCCTTTTTCGTGGGAGTCGAGCCCACCAAGGGATGGGGACCGTTCAAAGTCTATGACCGCAAGAAGGCAAATGAGATTGCGGTCAAGGCGGTACGAGACTTCGGAATAACTCGGATCGATGATGGGGACCGGCTGGTGGGCGGCCTCTCAGGCGGTGAGCGCCAGTCGCTCGCCATTGCGCGGGCAGTCTATTTCGGTGCCCGCGTACTGATCCTTGACGAACCTACGGCGGCGCTGGGCGTCAAGCAGGCGACGCACGTCCTGCGCATCGTCAACGAGGCGAAGAAGCGTGGCCTCGCCGTTATCTTCATTACTCACCAGGTGATGCATGCCATGGCGGTAGGCGATCACTTCGCGGTCCTTATCCGCGGAGCAGTCGCGGCGGACTTCCGCGAGGGGGAAAAGACCCGGGAAGAGATTACCGACCTTATGGCCGGCGGAGAGACCATGGCCGACCTTGAAGCCCAGATTGAAGGCTACATGGCCGAGCATGGTGGACATCCTCCACCGCCGCACTCCTGAACCTCCCCCTGGAAGTGGTTTCGAACAGATCTTCCCGAGCCACATCCTTTTTTACACCAACTATGTCGAGGCATGATGACATTCCAGCTTGCAGCCTGCGCCGAGATGCTGTGGCGCGACAAACCGATCGATTGGCGCGC
>NZ_JBIICB010000046.1:0-20739 GCF_044239095.1 Aestuariivirga sp.
CACGGTGGCGCCCAGCGCCACGCGGTCATAGAGGTCGATCACCTCGGCATTGAACATGCGGATGCAGCCGGAGGACACGGCCTGGCCGATGCTCCACGGCTCCGTCGTGCCATGGATGCGGAAGGCGGTCTCGCCAATGTAGAGGGCACGCGCGCCCAGCGGGTTGCCGGGCCCGCCCGGCACGAAGGCGGGAAGGTTGTGGCCCTTTCGCCGCTCGCGCGCGATCATCTCCGGCGGCGGGCGCCAGTCGGGCCACTCGGCCTTGCGGCTGATCGCGTCCGTGCCGCTCCAGGTGAAGCCGTCGCGGCCAACACCCACATGATATTCAATGGCCTTGCCGTCAGGCAGGATGAAATAGAGCCGGCGGGCGCTGGTCCTGACGAGGACCGATCCTTCCGCGAGCGGCGAAGGAAAATCGATCACGCGGGCGCGCAGCTGCTCCGGCACGGGGCCCGGCACACGTTGCGCTGCCGTAATGTCAGGGCTGCTGCCTTCCATGCCGCCGAAGATCTGGAAGGTTCCGGGCGTGAATGCCTCCGCCCCTGCGCCGGGCGCAGCAAGCACAAGGACGGCAAGCGGCAGCGCCGCCCTCAAGATGTCTGCCATCGCGGTCGAACCTGACGTTTATTCTACCTCAGCGGGAATAACCTGCCCCGGCTTAAGCGTGGCTTAAAGCAGGCCGCCCTCGCCCGACGGGTCGAGCCTGCGCAGCATCTGACACGCCGTGCGGCGGGTGAGCGGGTGGCGCCAGTGCGGGGCGATCTCGGCCAGGGGCGCCAGCACGAAAATCCGCTCCGCGATGCCGGGGTGAGGCAGCACCGGCCGCGCCGGTGGTCTGCGCACCAGCCCGTGGTAGTCGAGCAGATCGAGGTCCAGCGTGCGCGGGCCCCAGCGCAGGGTGCGGCGCCGGCCAGCCATCCGCTCGATGAGGTGCAGGCGATCAAGCAGGGCTTCCGGCCGGAGCACCGTTTCGACCTCTGCCACGGCGTTGACGAAGGCCGGCTGCCCGGTGACGCCAAAGGGCGCAGAGAACACGGGCCGCGAGGCGCGCCGCAGCCGAAGTCCGCCGCCATCGAGGCGGCCCAAGGCCTTGCGCACCGTCTCGCCGGGTGTTCCCCAGGGGCCGGTTTGGTTGGAGCCGAGCGCGATCAGGATCATTTTGTCTTGAGCAGGTCAGGGGGGATGTCTAAATCCATGGCATACACGAGCAGGAGTTTTTCAAACATGCATTTTTACCAGGATGAGCGCGTCGCGCTCTTTATCGACGGTTCCAACCTCTACGCCACCGCCAAGACGCTGGGTTTCGACATCGACTACAAGCGGCTGCTCGGCTACTTCCGCAAGCGCTCGCGGTTGATCCGCGCCATCTACTACACAGCCCTGCTGGAGGATGCCGAGTATTCGCCGATCAAGCCGCTGATCGACTGGCTCGACTACAACGGCTATCGCGTCGTCACCAAGCCCGCCAAGGAATTCACCGATGCCATGGGACGGCGCAAGGTGAAGGGCAACATGGACATCGAGCTCGCGGTCGACGTGATGCAGCTGGCCGACCAGCTGGACCACATCGTGCTGTTCTCGGGCGATGGCGACTTCCGCTCGCTGGTGGCTGCCGTCCAGGCCAAGGGCCGCCGGGTGACGGTCATCTCCACCCTGACGACGCGGCCCGCGATGATCGCCGACGACCTGCGCCGCCAGACCGACCAGTTCATCGACCTGAGCGACCTGCGCGACGAGATCGGCCGCGACCCCTCTGAACGGCGCGAGCGCGCCCCCGCCCCTGCCCCGCGCGAGAGCTTCGAGGACTTTGCCGATATCTGAGAAGCAGCCAGCCTCCGAGCCGGGCCGGGACTGCCCGCTCTGCCCGCGGCTTGTGGCCTATCGCCACGCGCAGCGGGCACTGCACCCCGAATGGTTCAACGCGCCGGTGCCCGTGTTCGGCACCCATGACGCGCGGCTGCTGATCGTGGGTCTGGCGCCCGGTGTTGCGGGCGCCAACCGCACCGGCCGCCCCTTCACGGGCGATTTCGCAGGTGAGCTTCTCTACAGCACGCTGCTGGAGTTCGGATTCGCGGAAGGCATGTTCCGGGCCGATCCGGAGGATGGGATCAAGCTCAACGGCACAATGATCGCCAATGCCGTGCGGTGCGTTCCACCACAGAACAAGCCGCTGCCGGTTGAGATCAAGACGTGCAACGGGTTCCTCCGTGCACAGATTGATTCACTTCCAGAACTCTGCGCCATCGTGGCTTTGGGCCGCATCGCGCATGACGGCGTACTGAGTGCGCTCAACGTGCGGAAGTCGCTCTATCCCTTTGCGCATGGGGCGGAGCATGAGATCGGGTCCTTGCGGCTCTTCGACAGCTATCACTGCTCGCGTTACAACACGAACACGGGCGTGCTGACGCCTGAGATGTTCAGGCAGGTGTTCGGGCGCGTGCGGGAGTATCTGGACTCGCGGTGAGAGGCCCTCATCCGCCCTTCGGGCACCTTCTCCCATCGCGTTGCGACGGGAGAAGGGAACGCTGGCAGATGTTTACCCCCTTCTCCCGCCCCGAAGGGATGGGAGAAGGGAATGCTGGCAGATGTTTATCCCCTTCTCCCGTCCGCAGGATGGGAGAAGGTGGCCGACAGGCCGGATGAGGGCTCTGTCCGCGTGGCAGGACCTATGACAGCGCCGCCAGCACCTGCGCTGCATCCTTCTCTGGTTCGGGGATGGGAAACCGCACAGCGGAGATGATGCCATCCTGCAGGATGAAGGTGAGCCGCTGCAGATAAAGCGCGCCGCCGGTCTCGAACATCGGCAACCCGAGCGCGGATTGCAGGGCGCGGCTCTCATCCGAGAGGAGCCGGTAGGTGAGCTTGTTGCGTTCGACGAAGTCGCGCTGCCATTCGCTGGACAGCATGCTGAGGCCGAAGAGCTTGACCCCCAGGCGGCGGAAGTGGCCGTAGGCTTCCGAATAGGCCAGCGCCTGCGGGGTGGAGCCATGGGCGCCCGGAATATGATCCCAGTTCGGCGGATTGGGATGGCCGGGCCTACCCGTAAATGGATAGCAGAAGACCACGGCCGCCCCCGGATTGCGCGCGAGATTGACGGGGCTTCCCGATGTCGCCTCAAGGTCCGCATCGGGCATCCGCCGCCCGGCGAGGTGCTGCATGAACACCATGGCGTCAGCCCTTGTCCCTCAAGAGCCTGGCGCGCTCACGGTCCCATGAGCGCTCCTTGATGGTCTCGCGCTTGTCGTGCAGCTTCTTGCCGCGTGCGAGTGCGATGTCCAGCTTGCAGCGGCCGCGCGTGTTGAAAAACATCTTGAGCGGAATGATGGTGAGGTGCTCTTTCAGCACGCCCGCGGACAGCTTGTTGATCTCGCTCTTGTGCAGGAGAAGCTTGCGCGGCCGCTTCGGCTCATGGTTGAAGCGGTTGGCCTCGCGGTATTCAGGGATGTTGGAGTTGATGAGCCAGAGCTCGCCCCCCTTCATCGTGGCATAGGCCTCGGCAAGATTGGTGTGGCCGGTGCGCAGCGACTTCACCTCAGAGCCCTGCAGCTCGATTCCCGCCTCGAATGTCTGGAGAATCTCGTAGTCATACCGGGCGCGCCGGTTGTCCGAGATGACCTTGATGCCTTCTTCCTTGCGCGACGCCTTTGCGCCGCCGCTCTTTGAACTCATCTCAGTTCAGGAGCCCGGCATGGATCATCGCCTCGCGCACCGCCTTCTTGGTCGAATCGACCACCGGCACCATGGGCAGGCGGGCCTCCGGCTCGCACAGGCCCAGAAGGCTCGCGGCATATTTCACGGGGCCGGGGCTCGTCTCCACGAACATGGCGTGATGGAGCGGCATCAGCCGGTCCTGCAGCGCAAGCGCCGTGGCGTAATCACCGCGCAGTGTCGCCTCCTGGAACTCCGAGCACAGCCTGGGCGCCACATTTGCGGTGACCGAGATGCAGCCCACCCCGCCATGGGCGTTGAAGCCGAGCGCCGTGCCATCCTCGCCCGACAGCTGGATGAAGTCCTTGCCCGATGCCAGACGCTGGCGCGAGGGCCTGGTCAGGTCAGCGGAGGCATCCTTCGTGCCGATGATGTTCTTGCAGTCATGTGAGAGGCGGGCCAGCGTCTCAACCGAAATGTTGGCCACCGTGCGCCCCGGCACATTGTAGACGATGACCGGAATGTCGACGGCATCGGCGATCGCCCTGAAATGGGCATAGAGGCCGTCCTGCGTGGGCTTGTTGTAATAGGGAACGACCACGAGTGCTGCATCCGCACCAGCATCCCGGGCGTGGATGGTGTATTCGATCGCCTCCATGGTGCTGTTGGAGCCGGTGCCTGCGATCACCGGCACGCGCTCGCGCGCCTCCGCGATGCAGATCTCGATCACGCGCTTGTGTTCTTCCGGGGTCAGCGTCGGGCTTTCGCCCGTGGTGCCGACGGGAACCAGCCCATGCGAGCCCTGCTCGATCTGCCAGTTGACGAATGCCCGGAACGCCTGCTCGTCCACCTTGCCATTCTTCATGGGTGTGATGAGAGCGGGAAAAGAACCTCTGAACTGCACGCTAGACTGCACGGGGGGCTACTCCGGTAAGGACTTGGAAACCATGGGGAACCTAAATTCGCAGATGCGATATCCCCGCGACCTGCAAATGCGAGTGTATCATAGACGTTCGCCGCATGAGCGGCAAGCGGCGTCCGGGGCCGGAAACCGAAGCCATCTATTAGGCGTAATTGCACACTAGCGGCGGATCAACACGTGTCCGAGATTGGGAAGTCCATGCGTTTCAACCGGTTTCTGCGTATCAGCCTGCTGGCTCTCGCCGCCGCCACCCTGACGGCGGCACCTGCTCCCGTGGTGCACATTCCCGCCGCATGGGCTGACGCCAAGCCCTCAGCACAGGCGGTGGAGGCGGCCAAGCTGGCGCTCAAGGGCGATTTCGTCAGCGCGGGCCAGGCGGCCGAACGCTCGGGCGATGCCGCCGCCATCAAGCTCGTGGAACTCATCTATCTGCGCGACCGCCCCAACGATGCGGGCTACCAGCGCATCATGGCCTTCCTCGACATTGCGCCCAACTGGCCGCTGACCGAGGCGCTGCTGAAGCGGGCCGAACGCTCCCTCTATGTCAATGAGGAGCCGGCGGACCTGATCCTCAGCCATTTCGCCAAGCGCAAGCCGACAACGCCCCAGGGCTCGCTTGCGCTGGTGCGCGCGCTTCAGGCCACCGGCGATGGCGACGGCGCGCGCGCCCAGCTGCGCAAGGTGTGGACCGACCCCGAGATTACCGCGGAGCTGGAAAAGGCCATCGTCTCCGAATTCGGCAAGATGCTGACCGCGGACGACCACCAGCGCCGCATGTGGCGCCTCGTCTATGCGCAGGAAACCAATGCGGCGATCCGCGCCGCCAAGCGCCTTCCCTCCGAATACCAGAAAGCCGCCGCGGTGGCCCAGAAGCTGATCCGCATCGAGGCGGGCGCCGACAAGCAGTACAGGGCCCTGCCCTCCGCCATGCGCCAGGCGCTGGCCATGCGCTATGCGCTGGCACGCTACCACCGCAGCAAGGGGCAGTTCGACAAGGCGCGCGCCATCCTGCTCGAGGTGCCGGGCGAGGCCGCCAAGATGGGCGACGCCGAGGCCTGGTGGGTTGAGCGCCGCATCATCGCGCGCCGCTCGATCGGCATCGAAGACAAGTCGGCGGCGCGCAAGGCTGCCTACCGGATCTCGCGCGCCCATGGTTTCACCACGGGGCCGGAGGCGGAGGAAGGCGAATTCCTCGCGGGCTGGATCGCGCTGCGCGACCTCAAGGACCCGGACACCGCGCTGGGGCACTTCACCCGGCTTGGCGAGATCGCGAAGTCGCGCACGGAGAAGGCCCGCGCGGGCTACTGGATGGGCCGCAGCCTGGAGGCCATGGGCCGCAAGGGTGACGCCAAGGCGGCCTACAAGCAGGCTTCCAGCTATTCCACCGTCTATTACGGCCAGTTGGCGCGTGAGAAGGTGGGCCTCGGCAAGGTGCCCGAGGAGATCGACAGCGGCAAGGCTTCCGGCGCCGCTCAGGCCAAGGCCGAAAAGGACGAGGTTGTGCGCGCCTTCCGGATCATGACCAAGGCCGGAAAGCCGGGCGACCTGCACATGTTCCTGTGGTCCTTCGCCAACCGTTTCGAGACCACCGACGAGATGAACGCCGTGGCCGAGATCGTGTGGGACGCGGGCGGCGCGCCGATGGCGGTGAGGCTGGCCAAGGCTTCTGCCGCGCGCAACATCGACATCGACGCATGGGGCTATCCCATCCGCGCGCTGCCGGACTGGAAGCAGATCGGCAAGCCGGTGGAAAAGCCCCTTGTGTTCGCGCTGGCCCGCCAGGAAAGCGAGTTCAACCCCAATGCCGGCTCGAAGGTGGGCGCCCAGGGGCTGATGCAGATCATGCCCGGCACGGCCAAGCTCATCGCCAAGCAGCACGGCATCAAGCACAACCCGAACCGCCTGCTTGATCCGGAATACAATGTGAAGCTGGGGGCCGCGCATCTGGGCGATCTCATCGACGACCATGGCGGATCCTATGTGCTGACGCTGGTCTCCTATAATGCGGGCCCGCGCCGCTCGCGGGAGTGGATCGCGGATTATGGCGACTTCCGCACCGGCGAGATCGATCCCATCGACTGGGTCGAATCGATCCCCTTCCAGGAGACGCGCCAGTATGTGCAGAAGGTGCTGCAGAACCTGCACGTCTACCGCTCGCGGCTTGCGCCGAAGACGGTGCGGCCGATGACGGCGGACCTCGCACGGGGCTCACGCGCGGCGGACCTCAGCGTTGCCTCCACCACCTCCCCGCCGCAAGAGGCGGAGGCCGGAGCGGAAAAGACCACCTGCTCCAAGCTGTCGATCACCGACCTCATCACCGGCTGCGACTGAGGCCCATCGCATGACCAGCTTCCGCGAGCACATGGTCACCGCCGCCGACGGCACGCGCCTTTATGCGCGCGAATATGGCGCGGCCGGCGGCCTCACCCCCGCCGTCTGCCTGCCGGGGCTGACCCGGAACGCCAGGGACTTCGAGACCATCGCGCCGTGGCTTGCCGCCTCGCGGCGGGTGGTGGCGCTGGACTTCCGCGGCCGCGGCAACAGCGGCCGGGCCGATCCCGCAACCTACCGCCCCGACCAGGAGGTGGCGGATACGCTGGCCGTGCTCGACCAACTCGGCGTGGAACGCTTCGCCATCATCGGCACCTCACGCGGGGGGATCGCGGCCATGGTCATGGCGGCCCGCGCCCTGCCCCGCATGGCGGGCGTGCTGTTCAACGACATTGGCCCGCGCATCGAGGCGGAGGGGCTGCTGCGCATCAGGGGCTATCTCGGTGCTGACCCGCAATTCGCGGGCTGGGACGAGGCGGTGGCCGCACTCAAGTCCGTCAACCCCGGCTTTCCCGGCCTTGCCGAAGCGGACTGGCTGGCCTTCGCGCGCCGCGTCTACCGCGAGGTGGAGGGCAAGCCGCGCGCCGACTATGACCCGGCGCTGGCCGTCAATTTCCCCTCCGCGGATGACATCACCGCCGGAAAGGTGCCGGAACTCTGGCCGCTGTTCGACATGCTGGCGGCCCTCCCCTGCCTGGTGCTGCGCGGCGCCCATTCCGACCTGCTGAGCGATCAGACGGTGGCCGAAATGCAGGCCCGCCACCCGCGCCTTGCCGCCGCCACCATCGCCCGGCGCGGGCACGTGCCCTTCCTCGACGAGGCGGACAGCCGCGCCGCCATCACTGGCTGGCTGGCGGCGGTCGATTCCGCCACCGCCACGCCAGCGCCCCCAGCAGGCAGCCCAGCAGGAACAGCCCCAGCAGCGTGAGGCCGAGCACGGCCAGATACTGGCTCATGGCATCGCCACTCATGTTTCAGGCGGCGGCTGGTAATACGGGCGGTCGATGGCGGTATGCCAGCCCACCCACACACCAATCCCCAGCGTGACGGCAAGCCAGAACCAGTGATGCCATAGCAGCAGGGCGAAGCCGTCCATGCTGAAGCCAGCGCCGGCATCACGCCCGGCCGCCGGCCCCTGTACCACCAGCGCCGCAACCAGCGGCAGGATCGCCAGGGGCGAATGGAGCAGCCAGCGGGCAGGCCTGAGCGGGGGCATGGGTGCGATTCTCCGGTTTCAAACCGGAGTATCCGGCAACTCAAGGCATGAGTCGAGCCGGTGGGACAGGGCTTCCGGAGCCCTCTGCAAAAACGGCGATTCGCCTGATTTCTCCATCCGACACCCCGGAAGGCCGCAACAGTGGTCTGGCGGGGTGTTTTTTGTGCACAAAACTAGCAATCGTTTGCGGTTTTGAAAACCATAATGCTTTGAAGTAAATGCAGATTATTTCGGAATTTCCTGCACGCAAAAACTGTGTCCTTTGTGTAACAGCTGACCTAAAATCCCGCCTGAAGAACATCTTGGAAGTTGATATTTTCTCCGTTTGAAGTGACAACCTTCACGTGCTCGATGATCTCGCGCATTACCTTCCAGCGCCGTTTGCAGGGGATGGGGGGGCTCATGAAACTCCAAGAGACTTGGGAGAACACCGAATGAAGATGATCAAGATGGCGCTTCTGGGTGGTGCGGCGATGGCCGTGACTGCCGCCAGCGCCAAGGCCGACGATCTCGAAGCCCTCAAGGCCCAGATCGACTC
Organism: Aestuariivirga sp.; assembly: GCF_044239095.1. Classification (GTDB taxonomy): domain Bacteria; phylum Pseudomonadota; class Alphaproteobacteria; order Rhizobiales; family Aestuariivirgaceae; genus Aestuariivirga. The sequence goes on from NZ_JBIICB010000046.1 coordinate 8,656, forward strand.
GCTCAACACCCGCATCGCCGCCATGGAAGCCGCCCCGTCGGTTCCCACCGGCTACCAGCTGATCGCCGTCTCCGAGGGTGAGCTGCAGCAGACCCCGGGCCTGAGCATGTCCAACCGTGAACTGGCCGCTTATGGCAACAAGTCTACGGTCATCAGCGTCCTTCCGACGGCTGACGCCCCCGCTGGCACCACCATCACCTGGTCCGGCTATGCCCGCGCCGGTCTGGTTTACGAGAATGTCAGCACCGACGCCAGCGTCGACAGCTATGACTGGGACCAGCAGAATGAAGAATGGGTCTTTGATGCAAACGACTCGGGCAGCGGCAGCAATGACGATGACGATATCGACGTAAAGGCCCGCGGCCAGATCCGCGTCAAGGCCTCGACCGATACGGCAGTTGGCGAAGTGGGCGTGGACATCCGTATGCGCGCCAACTTCAACGGCAACGGCTCCGGTGACGTCTACAGCGACGTGGCCTGGGGCTATTGGGCCATGACCCCCGAACTGACCTTCGGTGGTGGCTATGCCGGCTCGCTCGGCAACATCGGCTATGGCTATGACGGCGCGTGCAACTGCTACTACACGGACAACGCCGACCTCGGGTTCAATCCCAACGACGTGACCCAGATGCGCCTGTCCTACGGTTCGGGACCCGTGTCCTTCGCTGTCGCATTGGAAGATGCCTCGTTGCGCGCTGGCGGGGATAACTTCGGCGCCAACGACGTTATCAATGGCGATGAGCTGGGTGCCGCTGGTGAAATGAAGTACTCCGGCGACATTTTCTCGGGCGAGATTTCAGGCGTGTGGCGTGGGGTCAACGGCGATGAGTATAGCTCTGTCGAGATAACAAGAGCGGACGACTCGAAGGCCGATTTCGACATCCTGGATAGCGAACTCGATGCGATGTGGCAGGTTGGCGTTGGCCTCGGCTTTGCCCTCGGCGACATGGCGAATCTCTCGCTTGCTGCCGCAATGGGTGAAGGCCCGCTGACACAGTCGACTGACGGCAACATCACGGCTGCCGTGCCTTATAACCAGTCCTGGTGGGGTGTTTCAGCCCTGGCGAGCTTCAACCTCAGCGATGAATTCCACGCTGAAGTCGCCGCTGGCTACAAGAAGCGTGATGGCGACGATGTCACGTTGGAAAATGCCGATGCTGATGTCGACGAGGGCTATTTGCTGACGGATGCCGAGTACGACACCTACGGTGTTCTCGGTGGCATTTACTACTCGCCGGTTGACCAGCTGACGATCGGTGTTGAAGCTGAATGGTACACAACGTCGACGTCTTACTCGGTCTACGGCGACGAGAACTTTGAAGACGACGTTTGGGACACGGTTGAAGATGTGGAGGTCGACCAGGACACCTTCTCTATCGACCTCGTGTCGGTCTGGCGCTTCTAATCTGACCCCACGACGACTGGAGACGGCCCGCCATGTGCGGGCCGTTTTCGTTTTGGGGTGGTCGAATCGCGGGCTCGTCAGGCGGGCTGGGCGATGCCCTGGCGGTGGCTGGGGGGTGGGCGGGTGTGGCAGGATCACGGCTTGCCTGAGAGCGCGAAACCATGCTCAATCGCCTATCCCCCTGTATTTACACACTGTTTACCGCCCGATCCGGCGGCTGGCGACTGTGGCAAAAGGGTTACAGGCGGCGAAATTCGATTTTTGGGCTCATGCAATCGATTGATGTTTGCAGCAAATGCGGGGAGAACTGCTCTGTGCCCGATCGGCATGGCCTTCCAGCAACCGTTTGCAGGGGATGGGGGGGGAACTCTACTCAAACTCCAAGAGACTTGGGAGAACATAAATGAACTCGATGAAGATGGCCCTTCTGGCTGGTGCGGCTATCGCCGTGACCGCCGCTGGCGCACAGGCAGACGATCTCGAGGCGCTCAAGGCCCAGATCGAAACCCTCAATGCACGCGTCGCTGCGATGGAAACTGCTCCGGCAGTTCCGGCCGGCTACCAGCTGATCGCCGTTTCCGAAGGCGACATGCAGGCCACTCCGGGCCTCGGCTTCAGCGCCAAGGAACTGGCTGCTTACGGCAGCAAGTCCACCATCATCAGCGTCCTGCCGACGGCTGATGCCCCGGCTGGCACCACGATCTCTTGGTCTGGCTATGCCCGCGCTGGTCTGGTTTACAAGGATTCCAGCAGCGAAGTCACCGTCACCAACGAAGGCGGTTATGAGAACTCGGAAGACAGCGATAGCGTCGACAATTCCGACATCGACGTGCGGGCTCGCGGCCAGCTTCGCGTGAAGGCATCGACCGATACGGCTGTTGGTGAAGTCGGCGTGGACATCCGTCTGCGCGGCAACTTCAACGGCAACGGCGATGCAAACGTCTACTCTGACGTGGCCTGGGGCTATTGGGCGATGACGCCGGAACTGACCTTCGGCGGCGGCTATGGCGGCTCGCTGGGCAACATCGGCTATGGCTATGACGGCGCTTGCAACTGCTACTACACGGACAATGCCGACCTCGGCTTCAATCCCGGCGACACGACGCAGATGCGTCTTTCTTACGCCTCCGGTCCGATGTCCATGGCCGTGGCGCTGGAAGATGCTTCGATTGGTGGCGACGAGATCAACGGTGACCAGCTTGGCGTTGCTGGTGAGTTGAAGTACTCCGGCGATGCCGTGAACGGCGAGATCTCGGCTGTTTATCACAGCTGGGATGAGGAAGGCGTATTCGAGGAGCTCGATTCGGATTGGCAGGTTGGCGCCGGCATCGGCTTCAACCTCGGCGACATGGCCAGCCTCTCTCTCGCAGCAGCGATGGGCAAGGGCCCCTTCACCATCGAGGAAGAAGGGCAGATCATTGATGGCTGGGCGGTCAACCAGAGCTGGTGGGGCGTGTCAGGCTTGGTCTCCTTCGGCCTGACCGATGCAGTTCACGCCGAAGTTGCTGCAGGCTACAAGGAGCGTGATTTCGACGTTCCGAGCGGCTACTCGCTTGATTACGAGACCTACGGCATGCTCGCTGGTATCTACTACTCTCCGGTTGACCAGCTCACCATCGGCGTCGAGGGCGAGTGGTACACCTCTGATACGCACTACACTGAGGACACCTCCGACCCGGATGATCTTGGTGAGGTCGAAATCGAAGACGATAACATGTCTGTCGACCTCGTCACCGTCTGGCGCTTCTAAGATCGCTTGACTGCAAACGATTGAGGGACGGCCCGCTTCGGCGGGCCGTTTCTTTTTGGGCATGTGGCGCTGCGCGGCGGGCCGCCGCTTTGTTTTGGACAAATTCCGCCCTCACAATGACGCGCAACCCCGCAGGTGCTATTGTCCGGACATGACTCTCCGTTCCCTCCATCTGGCAGCCCTCTGCCTTGCCGCATCGATTCTCGCTGGCTGTGCCGCGTCCACCGACGTCGAGAGCCGTGATTTTCTCGTCGAGCAGAATTCCTCGCTGGCGCCGGTCCGCTCGATTGCTGACGAGCGCATCACCAAGCTCGTCAACCAGACGAGCGCTGCCTATGTGACCCTCGTCGTCTCCGATTCCGAAAAGACCCGTGATGCTACCTCCGCACGCGCCGCTGACCGGCGCGGCAAGCCAGCCACCTCCGGCAGCGGCTTCGTGGTGGATGGTTCCGGCTATGTGGTGACGGCGGCGCATGTGGCGCTCGAGAAGGGCAACTCGGTTTCCGCCCGCGCCGCCAACGGGCGCGTCTATTCGGGAACCGTGGTGGATGTGGTGCCCTCCAACGACATCGCCCTCATCCGGCTGCGCGGCTATTCGGGGATCACGGTGAACCCGGCGCGCAACGCCTGCCTCGCCACCGGCAACTTCATCTATTCACTGGGCCGCCCGCATGACCAGGGCAACACCGTGCGCGTCGGCTCCGTGCGGTCCACGAGCTTCGGCCGTCCGGTGTCCTATGGCAAGTTCGGCTACCCGGACGCCATCGTGCTGGAACTGGGCACCGAGAAAGGCGAATCGGGCGGGCCGCTGTTCAACGAGCAGGGCGAATTCGTGGGCATGGTGGTGAGTTCGGTGCGCGATGGCTCCAACCGCTCCCTCAACATGGCCCATGCCATCCCCGCACCCGCCATCGCCCGCGTCATCTGCCGCAACGTTGAATGCTCCGAAGACTGGCGCCGGCTTGCGGCAACGCCCGAGTCGGGTTGCAAGTCGCTGTAACAGGCGCTGCTACGCTGCGCGCGTGGCGGCTGATCAGGATGATGCCGCAGCGGCTTCGATGATGGGGCGCAACCACGCGGCGTAAGGCTTCCAGCGTCCCACAGAGCCGCCATGAATGGCGGACTTGACCTGCAGACGGCTGAAGGTTCTGACGGTGGATGCATTCGTACCCGGCGACAGGCAGGCCTCCTGCCAGGGGAGGCCGAGGAAGGCGAGCATTTCCGCGATCACCGTACGCGGCTCCGTCACCAGCCGCTCATAGGAGAGTTCGAAGATGCGGCCCGGCAACGCCGCGCTCCAGTGCTGCATGAGGCGGCGGTGGTGGCGGTGGTAAAGGGCGAAATCCCCCGGATCATAGCTGTAGGAATGGGCCTCGTTCATTTCCGTCTGGATGGCGGAGATGAATGTGTCCGCCGGGTGGCGGGTGCAGTCGATGAAGCGGGCATCCGGGAAAAGGCTCGCTATTTCGGGCACATAGAGGAAGTTGTTCGGCATCTTGTCCACCGAACGTGGCTTTGGCAGCACGAGATGCGCCGCCGACGTCAGATAGGCGGAGGCCAGCGACTTAACCTTCTCCGGCCCCTGTTCGGCAAGCCCGCGCTCCATCTCCGCCAGCGGGTGGACGCCTTTCATCTGCGCGGCGATCCACGTCATGGTCTCGATTTCGCCAGCATTTCCGATGGCGTCATGGGCGGCAAGGATCTCGGAGACGAGCGTCGTGCCGGAGCGCGGCAGGCCGATGACGAAGACGGGGGCCGGACCCGGCGTGGCGTAGCGCGCGGCAAGCCTTGCGATCGCCTCCGCCGGGAAGGCGGCGATGCGCTCATCCACCATGCGGCCCAGCCCGGCACCTTGCGGTGGAGCACCGAGAAGCTTCTTGGCGTCAATCCAGCCGCGGAAGGCCTGCTCATGGCGGCCGCTTTGCGCCAGAAGGCTGGCCCTGCGCAGCATCAGGTCGCTTCTGGCAATCGGGGCAAGGCCGGGGCGCGCCAGCTCCTGCTCGATCAGGCCGAAGACCTCCGATCCGGCATCGGGCTTGCCGATCTGGGAGAGCAGCACGACGTAGCGGCTGCGAAACGGCGTGGCTGGAAGCATCGCCCGGATCTCCCGCTCCGCCTCGCCGCTGCGGCCAAGGGAGAGCAGGCATTCAACCTTGTCGAGATGGATGCGGGGCCGGCCGGCCGCCTGGGCCGCCGCAAGGGCCGCATCAAAGGCCACCAGCGCCTCACCGCCGCGGCCCGTGGCGAGGAGGAAGGAGCCATGCTTCCAGTTCACGCGGGGGTTGGTGGGTGCGATGGCGCGCGCGCGCTCATATTGCGGCTCCGCCTCCACCACGCGGCCCATGACGAGCAGGCACTGGCCGAGGTCCAGCCGGTATTCAGCATTGGTCTTGTCTGTGTCCACAGCACGGCGGAGGTGCTCCTCAGCCAGTTCCGGACGACCCGAGAGCAACAGCACAAGACCCATCCTGTGGCTCGACTCAGCCCGGCGCGGATATGCGGTGTGTAACTGGCGTGCCGTCGATTGGGCCGCGACAAGATCTCCCCTGGCCAGGAAGCGGTCAATGAGCCCCAGCTTCTCCTTCAGGTTCGGCTTTGGCGGCGGAGCACTCACGGAATGAGGATGGTGGTGCCGGTGGTCTTGCGGCTTTCGAGGTCGCGGTGGGCCTGGACGGCGTCTGCCAGCGCATAGCGCTGGTTGACCGGGATCCTGACCTTGCCGCTGGCGACCATGGCAACCAGATCTTCGGCGGTTTCCTTCAGGTCCTCATCGGAGGCGGTGTAGGTCATCAGCGTCGGGCGCGTCACGTAGAGGGAGCCCTTCGCGGCGAGAAGGCCGAGGTCCAGCGCCTTCACCGGGCCCGACGCATTGCCGAAGCTGACGAGCAGCCCACGCGGGCTGAGGCAGTCAAGCGAGGTCATGAGCGTTGCCTGGCCGACACCGTCATAAACGACGGGAACACCCTTACCGCCGGTGATCTCCCTCACCCGCGCCACCGTGTCTTCGGTTGAGGAATTGATGACGTGGTCGCAGCCATGGGCACGTGCAATCGCCATCTTCTCATCCGAGCCCACCGTGCCGATGACGGTGACGCCCAGCGCCTTCGCCCACTGGCTGAGGATGAGGCCGACGCCGCCTGCCGCCGCGTGGAGCAGGATCATCTCACCCGGCTGCACCTTGTAGGTGGCGCAGAGCAGGTAGCGCACCGTCATGCCCTTCAGCATCATGCCCGCCGCCGTCTCGTCCGAAATGGAGGCGGGCAGCTTCGTCAAGCGGTTGGCGGGCATGTTGCGCATGCCAGCATAGGCGCCAAGCGCACCAACGCCATAGGCAATGCGGTCACCCAGCGCGAGGCTCGTCACCCCCTCGCCCAGCTCCTCCACCACGCCTGCCGCCTCGAGGCCCAGCCCTGAGGGCAGCGGCACGGGATAAAGGCCTGAGCGGTGATAGGTGTCGATGTAATTGAGGCCGACCGCCGTCTGACGCACGCGCACCTGGCCGGGGCCGGGTTTTCCGGGCTCGGCATCGACGAGCTTCATCACCTCGGGGCCGCCGGTCTCGTTGATACGGATCGCTTTCATGCTTGCACCTCTTCGCGGCGCCCGGCATGTTCCGGCACCGCCCGTTCCAACCGTTGGTGCCCCATCATGACATATGCCGTCAATCCCGCCATCCACAGGATCGAGGCGCCCCCCATCATGGAAGCGCAGGGCTGGCTGCGCAAGGGCATGCGCAACCGCAAGATCCTGTTGCTGTCGCAGGCGGTGCCGAGCTGGTCATGCGCGGCCGAACTCGACAGCGAGGTGGCCAGGCTCGCGCATGAGCCGGGCATCAGCCTCTATACCGACATCTTCGGCCTGCCGGAGCTGCGCGCCGAGATCGCCGGGCATCTTTCGGCAGATTACGGCGGCAGCGTCGCGGCGCACAATGTCTGCGTCACCGCGGGCTGCAACCAGGCCTTTTCCGCCGCCATGATGGCGATCGCCGGGGCGGGCGGCAATGTCATCGTGCCGGTTCCCTATTTCTTCAACCACACCATGTGGCTCGGCATGCTGGGGATCGAGGCGCGCTTCATTCCGGCTGTGGCGCCGGGGGCGACCCACCCGCGCCCGGAGGATGCGGAACGGCTCATCGACGAGAAGACCCGCGCCATCGTGCTGTGCTCGCCCAACAACCCGACGGGCGCCATCTACCCGCCGGAGGTGATCGCCGGGTTCTTCGCGCTGGCGCGCGCGCGCGGCATCGCGCTGGTGATGGACGAGACCTACAAGGATTTCCGCGGCGGCCCTGCCCCCGCGCATGGCATCTTCGCCGAGCCCGGCTGGGAGGATACCTTCATCCACCTCTACAGCTTCTCCAAAGCCTATGCGATGACGGGTTACCGGATCGGTTCCATCACCGCCTCGACGTCAGTGCTGGCCGAGATCGAGAAGATCCTCGATTGCCTGGCGATCTGCCCCACGCACATCTCGCAGCGCGCCGCCCTGTTCGCGCTCACGTCACTCCAGGACTGGAAGACGGAGAAGATCGCCACGATGCACGACAGGCTGACGGCGCTGCGCCATGCCTTCGCAAGGCCGGGGCTGCGTTATGAGCTGATCAGCTCCGGCGCGCTCTTCGCCTATGTGAAACATCCCTTCGCGGAGGAGACGGCCAAGCAGGTAGCGGTGCGGCTGGCCGGTGAGCATGACCTGCTGTGCCTGCCGGGATCCATGTTCGGGCCGGGCCAGGAGAGTTACCTGCGCATCGCCTTCGCCAATGCCGAGGCCTCCGACATGGAGACGCTGGCCGACCGCCTGATCGAGAGCCAGGGCTGAGCCTTCATATCTCCGCGAGGTCAGTCAGTGCCTGCGGCCGGGCGATGAGGTAGAAGCGGCCTTCGCGGCCAAGGATGCCGTCGCGCAGGAGCTCATTGATGGCGCGGCTGGCGTTCTCACGCGCAACACCCGCCATGCCCGCGATGTCGGACTGGGTGATCTTGTTGGCGATCAGCACTTGGCCGCCGGGGCGCTCCACCCCGAGGCCCTGCCCCAGCGTGGCGAAGGCGCGGGCCACGCGGCCGGCAACTGGCACGCTGCCCTGCGCCACGACCAAGTCATTCGCCTCCCTCAGGCGGCGCGCGAGGATCTGCAGCGCCTCCCGGTAGACCAGCGGATCGGCATCCGCCAGGCGGAAGAAGGCGCCAGCGGGCAGGTACAGCAGGCGGCAAGCTTTCAAGGCGGAGATGGTGGCAGAGCGCGGCTGCCCGTCGATCAGCGAGAGTTCCCCGATGAGCGAGCCTGGGCCCAGCACGGCCAAAAGCCGCTCCTGACCGTCACGCGCGATGACGGAGGCCTTCACCACGCCGCTGCGCAGCAGGTAGCAGCCCTCGCCCGGATCGCCCGCGTGGAACAGCACGTCTCTCACCTTGAGATCGAGCCGCCGGGCGGCGGACAACAGCGCACGGCGCACCGGCCAGGCTACCACTTGGCCTGCCCTGCGCCGTCTGGCACCCGGTGAGGATGGTCTCTGACGGCTGTCCCGCAACATCCGATCTGCTCCTTGGCGCGCAGCATAGCACGGCGGTGACCGCCTGTGGACCCTCAGCGCGAGGCGGTGGGCACGTAGGTGTAGGGTACCTGGAGATATTCGAGCGCGCGGCTGGCTGCGAGGCCCGGCGTCGTCTCGCGCACCTCGGGGGCCTGGTTCAGCAATTCGTTGAGGTTCAGGCCGATCGCCACATAGGGCTCCCGGCGCTGCTCGACGCCGGCTTCGCGCTCGGCATCGGTATAGCCCTGGGTGAAATAGCCCGCCTGGAGCTCGAAGAACCTCAAGGGAGACTCCTCCAGTTCCTCGAAGCCCGCGAGCTTGAGGGCCAGCACATATTTCTGCCCGGCGTAATCGGTGACGGGTGCAAGATCGGAGTATTCCGAGGGCAGGTATTCGAGGCGGAAATCGAGTTTCGCCGCCACTTCCGGCACGGTGTTGCGCAGGATGGAGAAGCCGACGCCGACCCCGTTGGCGATGAAGTCCTCATAGGAGAAGCCGTGGCCGCCAGAGAAGCCGTCGAAGAACTCGATGTAGGTCTGGACGCCGAAGCCCAATATGGCGCCGCTGATGATGGCGCCGTTGGGATCGCCCACCTCATGCGCGATGCGCTGGGAGAAATATTCGGTCAGCAAGTAGCCAGTATAGGCATGGCCGAGCTTGTCCATGCCGCCATACTTGGTGTCCGTGCCGAACCAGCCCTCGCTTTCGAAAGTGAAGCCGGAAGAGCCCCACTCCCAGTTCTGGATGCCGAAATAGGTAACACCGCCATAGACGGCGGCGATGTCCCACATGATCGACCGGGCGTGGCCGAAGAACATGCTGGCGTCGTAATCGGAATAGCCGGAGACGTCGAGCTTCTCGAGATTGTAGTGCACCTCGTCGGCGAAGTTGCTGACTGCAGACGCGGGCACGACCCTGATGGTTTCCCGGCGCTCAAGGTCGCGAAGCTGGTCCCGCGTGATCCGCGCTTCGCCCGGCATGAGCTCTGCGGCGGCCATGGCTTCCACCGAAAAGGCTGGCGTGAGTCCCTCTGCCGCCAGCACCGCCCCCGGCGCTGCCGCTATCAGGCCCATCAAGATGATTGCCCCGGCCCTGCTCATGGGTGATTGTTACAATAAACCACCCCCGCCTCCAAGGACATTCAGCCCACCCCGCCGTTTGAACAACCCGCAGAGGTTGCAGAGGCAGAAAGGTCACGCAAAGGTCGTATCGCCCGCCACATCGCGCTGGCCTCAAGCTTGGCGCAACGTTGCCCGCCTAGCGTCAGGGAGAGACAAAAGCGGGGTCGTCGGATGAGCATGGGTCTGTTGGGCGAGGGGCGGTTCAGCGCCGTGCAGCCTTTCGATCACCGCCGCCGCGACCGGCGCGGATGCGACATCGGCGCGGCCATCATCATCAGCCACGGCGAGCTGCGTGCGCGCATCTTCAACATCTCGGCAGGAGGCATCGGCTTCACCATCGACCCGATGCTCGGACTGAAGCCCGGCGAACGGATCCTCATGCGGCAGGAGATGCTGGGAGAAGTCCGCTGCGTCATTCGCTGGTCGATCCACCCGCGCTACGGCGCGGCCTTCGACCCCGATGACCGGACGCCGCCGGGCGCACGCAACCTCTACGACTCGCTTGGCCCGGAGACCGATCAATCCGGCTGATACGAACCGTTCAACCCCAAACCGCAACCCACATGAAGACACGGCGGAACGCACATGAAGAAAAGTCTATTCACCATCCAGCGGCTGATGATCACCTTCGGACTGGTCATCATAGGGCTCCTGACCTTCCTCGGGCTCCAGACCTATTCCTCGATCAGCGACATCCGGATCGGCAGCCCGAACTACACGCGCATCGTCGAGGGCAAGGATCTCATTGCCGACATCCTGCCGCCGCCGCTGTACCCGGCCGAGCCGTTCGCCTACATGCATGTGCTCAGGGACTCGCCCGAGCTCATCGGGCAGCTCAGCCCCCGTCTCGACGTGCTTGAGGCGGATTTCAAGAAGAGGCTTGCCTACTGGAAGGAAAACATTGCCGCGGTCGAGATCATGACCACGGAGGAATGGAACGCCTTCGGCGCCGAGGTGGAGCGCCGGAACAGCGAGTTCTGGTCGGACTTCCGCGACGGGATACTGCCCGCCATCCAGCGCGGCGACCAGGTGGCGGTCGATGCGCTCACCAACCGTATGAGCAAGGCCTTCATCGATTTCGGTGTCTATATGTCGGACAAGGCCGCCACGATCGGCGAGGCAGCGGCCACCATCCAGAAGGATAGCATCGCGAAGTCCGACTCCGACATCAACATGGTGAGCATCTTCAACGCGGTGATCGCCATTGTCGTCACGCTCCTGCTGTTTGCCGCGCACCAGTTCGTCGTCAAGGCGATCACCAACATCTCGGGCGTCATGGGGCGGCTCGCCTCCGGCAAACTCGAGGAAGAGGTACCCTATGCCTCCCGTGGCGACGAGGTGGGCGAGATGGCCCGCGCACTCGCCGTCTTCAAGGATCAGGCGGTGCAGAACCGGCGTAACGACGATAACTCGAAGCACATCATCACCGTGCTCGGACAGGGCCTTGAGAACCTGGCGAAGGGCAATCTCACCCACCGCATCGACCAGCCCTTCCCCGACGCGCTGGACAGGCTGCGCCAGTACTTCAACACCGCCGCCGACAGCCTGGCGGAAACCATCAACACGGTGAAGCGCGGGTCCTTCGGCATCAAGTCCGGCACGGAGGAGATTGCCCAGGCCTCCGACAACCTCTCGCGCCGCACGGAGAACCAGGCGGCCAACCTCGAGGAGACGGCGGCCGCCGTGGCCGAGATCACCTCCACCGTCAAGAAGACGGCGGAAGGCGCACAGCATGCGCGCAACATGGTGACCGCCGCCAAGGAGGACGCCGACAAGTCCGGCGTCGTGGTGAAGCGCGCGGTGGAGGCGATGCAGGGGATCGAGAAATCCTCGCAGGAGATCACGCAGATCATCGGCGTCATCGACGAGATCGCCTTCCAGACCAACCTGCTCGCCCTCAATGCCGGCGTCGAGGCGGCACGCGCTGGCGAGGCGGGCCGTGGCTTCGCGGTGGTGGCATCCGAAGTGCGGGCACTCGCCCAGCGCTCGGCGGAAGCCGCCAAGGAGATCAAGGGCATTCTCTCCACCTCGCGCGATCAGGTGCAGGAGGGTGTGCAGCTCGTCGCCGAGACTGGCACCTCGCTGCGCCAGATCATCGACCGGGTGAACGACATCAATGGCATCGTCACCGAGATCGCCCGCAGCGCGGAGCAGCAGGCGACGGGTCTGCAGGAGGTCAACACCGCCGTCGACCAGATGGACCAGGTGACCCAGCAGAACGCCGCCATGGTGGAAGAGGCTACCGCCGCCACCCGCACGCTGACGCAACAGTCAACCG
>NZ_JBIICB010000292.1:0-5173 GCF_044239095.1 Aestuariivirga sp.
CGGCTCATGCGTTTTTATCTCCCGTTCAAGCGCTCATTCCCATTCCTGCACTAGGTGTGTCCGTCGTCAGACAATTTGACACGTTTGGGTGCGTGATCGAAGAAAGGATCTGGCGCATCTGGGCATGGTATTATGCGGCCTTGTCGCGATGTTGCAAGCGTCGGGTTTTGATTGTGTCGCGTTTGATCCCTTCTCGTTCCAGCAGGATTGTCTGGACGCGCCCGAAGTAGACGTCGGCTGGGGTGCCCAAGACCCGCTGCCGCCTCTATCACATCGAAAAGGCGAAGGACGGATTTCCATGCCTCACTTCACAGTGGTGTCGTTCCTGCCGGCAATTGGACAGCAACCGGTCTCCGGTGAAAATGGCGGTACTGGCCCGGCAGGACGGGCGAGCGAGCTCGCGCCGTCCCTGTTCAGAAGCGATTCGATATCCCCTGCGCGATCAAAGGCACATCCGGCACCTCGGCCTAGACGGCGCCGTTCCAGTCCAACTCCGCGAACACCGGCTGGTGGTCGGACGCATCTGCCGCCTCGTCGATCCAGGCGCGGCGGACCAACCCTGCCAACTCCAACGTGACGAAGATGTGGTCGATCCGCTTGGCCTGCTCGATGCCATTGGCGGGATAGGTGATGCCGGCATTCTCGTTCACCCCGGTGAGGGTGAGCGCATCGGCGAATAGACCCTGCTCGGCGAGGCGTCCATAATCCGGCCCGACGGGCCCGGCCAGCACCGCATATTCGGGCGAATTGGGCATCATGTTGAAGTCGCCCAGCAGGATGGCCGGACGGGGCATCGACGGAACGTCTTCCTTCTGGACCGCGATCCAGTCCGCGCCATATTCCGATGCCGGAACACCGGGCCCGGTGATGGGCCCGCCCTGAACGGGCGCATCGGCGACGATATCGAGGATCAGCCGCGATTGCAGCAGGCGCTGTCGCTCCGAAACATAATTGAGATGGGTGACATAGAAGCGGAATGGTGCAGTCGGATGGCCAATTACGGTTTCGAGCAGCACGCTGCTGTCGTTCAGGTGGCCATGGACCGGGTATGACGGAAGCGGGTAGGTGCGCGCTGTCAGAACGGGCCAGCGCGAGATGACCAGCAGTCCATACTGCCGGCGACGGCCCTTGACCCGTCCGCCCTCGCCACTGCTACCGTCGATGTCGACGGAGGGCGCGAAGAACACATGCCGGTCCGGAAACAGCTCGACAAGACGTTGCACCTGGTCGGCATGCTCCATCTCCCGCCAGTTCCGCTCAACCTCCTGCAGTCCGATGATGTCGGCCTCCGCCACAGTCTGCGCAATCCGGGTAAGATCGACCACGCCGTCGCGGCCCTTTCCCCACTGAATATTATAGGTCGAAACCAGCATTTTACCTGTCCTTTGGTCATTTGCGGGAGAACCGCTTTATGTCATCATTTCTTTACGACGATTACCCAACGTCTTTGGAATTGTCATTGATCATGCCGACATCGGTGAAAGATGCGGTAGCAAGGGGAGGAACCATGATGCTTCGTTTTGTGATTGCCGCCGCCGTCATTTCGGGCGCCGTCACCTTCACCGCAGCGGAGGCCGCCGCTGAAAAAGTCTTCCGGCGCGCCAACGACCTCAGCTATGGTGGCAAGGAAAGCCTCGACCCGATCTCAGCGACCCGCTTCTACGAAGTGAACGACATGGTCTATTCCCGACTGGTCCGCCAGGACGACAATGGCGAGCCCGCACCGGAACTCGCGACGGCCTGGACCTCTAATGACACCGCCACCGAATGGACCATCGCGCTCCAGTCCGGCGTTACCTTCCATGATGGCAGCGCCTTCGACGCCGCCGATGTCAAGTATACTCTGGAGCGGATCAAGGATCCCGCCCTCGAATCGCCCCTCGCTTCGGTTCTCGATTTCATCGAACGGGTGGACGTCGTCGATCCGGCTACCGCGAAGATCGTGCTGTCCAAGCCACATGCGGGCCTGCCGCTGCTGCTGATGGACTACCGGGTCAGGATGATCCCGGAAGGATCGGGCGCCAGCATCGCCAAAACCGGCATCGGCACCGGACCCTTCAAGATCGAGAGCTATGATCCCGAGGGCCAGACCGTACTGGTCGCCAATGAAGTCTATTGGGAAGGCAGCCCGAAGCTCGACAAAATCGTGTTCACCGCCATTCCGGACAGCGAAGCGCGAAATCAGGCCATGATGGCCGGCCAGTTGAACTTCAATACGCTGACACTCGACCAGATTCCGCAGTTCAAGGACAATCCTGCCTTCAGCGTGCAGAACTATCCGGCCGGCGGGTGGTTTGGCCTGGTCTTCCGCACCGACACGGCCCCCTACACCGATGCCCGCATCCGCAAGGCGATGCGCATTCCCGTGGATCGCGCCGAGATGATGAAGCTGATGGTGGGCGAAGGCAACGGCGTGACGGGCTGTGACCAGCCGGTCAAGGCGAATGATCCGTTCCGCGCGCCACTCGATTGTCCGCCGGACCCGGAGGGCGCGAAGAAGCTGCTGGCCGAAGCGGGCTATCCCGAAGGTATCGACATCGAGGTTCATACTGCCGATCTCGAGCCGGGTATGGTGCGTTTCGCCGAGGTCTATCAGCAGCAGGCGGCGAAAGTGGGGATCCGCGTGAAGCTGACGCTAGCCCCTTCTGACGGCTACTGGGACGACGTCTGGATGAAGGTTCCGGCGGCCATCACCTCATGGAGCGCGCGGCCCGCCGATCAGATCCTTAACGAGGCCTACCGGACGGGCAGCGCCTGGAATGAGAGCTACTACGCCAATTCGGCCTATGACCAGATCCTCGACAAGGCTCGCGCCACGCTGGACTTCGCGGGCGCACGCGCCCTATATCAGGAGGCACAGCGCATACTGTTCGAAGAGGGCGGAACATTCATTCCCTATCAGCAGAACGGCTTGCGCGTTCTCACCAGCGATGTGCAGGGGATCAAGCCGCTCGATGAGGACTACATCCGCTGGCACCTGGTCGATCTTATCCCGAAATAGGCGAGGCTTGAAGGCGTCAGAATGCTCCGTCTGATCGTGCGGCGGGCCGCGAGTTCCCTCTTCACGCTGATCCTGATTTCGGTCGTGGTGTTTGCGGGCCTTGAGTTTATGCCCGGAGATGCCTGTACCGCCCATCTTGGACGCGACGGCAAGGGCGCGGTGCTCGAGGCCTGCCGCGCGCGCATGGGCCTTGATGCGCCGCCCGTCAAGCGCTTCACCCAGTGGGCCGGCGACATCCTGCGCGGCGAGCTCGGCACCTCTATGCAGCGTGAAAAACCGATCACAGAGATCGTTGGCTGGCGCTTGCGCAACACGCTGGTCCTCAGCGCCGTGGCAGCGCTGATCGGCATTCCGCTTGCGGTCTTGCTGGGAATCATCGCAGGTTTGCGCCGTGACCAACTTTTCGACATGGCCGCCTCGGGAACCGCTCTCGTCGCAATGACCATCCCTGAATTTGTCTCCGCCACCTTACTGATCCTGGTCTTTGCCGTGGGGCTCGGATGGACGGCTGGCGTGGTCACCATTGGCTACAAGGCGCCGCTCCTGGAGATGGTGTCAGCCGCGTTTCTGCCGGCTGTCGTGCTCAGTATGGTGCTCGCGGCGCATATCATGCGCATGGTGCGGGCCTCTGTCATCGATGTCCTGAAGAGCGATTTCGTCCTCATGGCGAGGCTCAAGGGCGTTCCGCAGCAACAGATCATCTGGAGGCACGTGGTGCCAAACTCGCTGCTGCCAGTCATCAGCGTGATCGGCCTTACCGTTGCCTGGCTGCTCGGCGGCGTGGTGATCGTGGAAAGCGTGTTCAACTATCCGGGTCTTGGCCGCCTTGCCGTCGATGCGGTCGGCGACCGCGATCTTCCGCTGGTACAGGCAATCGCACTGTTGTTCGGCATCACTTATGTCGTGACCAATCTGATGACCGACATCGCCGCCCTGCTGCTGAACCCACGGCTCCGGACCTACCGGGCATGACGGGCTTGCGCGCCACTTTGGCCTACGTGCTGCGGCAGCCCTCGGGGGCGGTGGGCCTGGTGCTCGTCGCGGTCCATCTACTGATCGCGCTCGCAGCACCCTTCATCATTCCCTATGACGCGGCGACGCAGAATGCAGCGGCGATCCTCGAGCCGCCCTCTCTCACCCATCTGTTCGGAACCGACCGGCTTGGCCGCGACGTGTTCAGCCGCACGCTGCTCGGAGGCCGCGAGGCCATGCTGATTAGTACGCTCTCTGCCATCTGCGCAATGGCGTGGGGCTCCCTCCTTGGCATTGTCGTGGCGCTTGCGGGCGGACTGCTCGATGCCGCCGTCATGCGGGTGGTGGATGCCATGGTTGCCATTCCATGGATCCTGCTGGTCATGCTGTTCGTGGCGGCACTCGGCAGCAGCACCGCAGCGCTCATTCCCCTACTCGGTTTCTCTTACGGGCTCTCCGTCGTCTATCTTGCTCGCAGCGCCGCACTGGATTTCGTTGCGCGCGATTTCGTGCTGGCAGCACAGGTCCGTGGCGAAAGCCGCTGGACAATCGCCGTCAAGGAGCTTCTTCCTAACATCCGTGACAGCCTCGCCGTTCAGGGGGCGATGCAATGGTCATGGATATTCCTTGCGGTGAGTTCGCTGTCGTTTCTAGGCATGGGTGTGGCACCCCCAACGCCGGACTGGGGCCAGATGATCGCGGATGCGCGCGGCATCATGCGGACTGCGCCCTGGACGGTCGTCTGGCCGATGGTTTTTCTCAGCAGCCTGATCATCGGCGTCAATCTTGCGGTGGATGCCTGGGCCAAGGCGCTGGGCATCGAACGGCTTGGCCGGACACCGCAATCATGACGCTGCTGGCCATCGACGGTCTCTCGATCGCCGCAGCCGCCTATGGCCCGGATGCGCTGCCGGTGATCGACGGCATCAGCCTTAGTGTCGCGGAAGGCGAGTCGCTGGGCATCGCGGGCGAGTCGGGCTCGGGCAAGAGCACGCTGCTGCTTGCCATGATGGGGCTCGTACAGCACGGCCTGCACCGCACCGGTGGCAAGGCATGTTTCGCCGGAGTATCGCTCCTAGTGGATTGACTCCAACGTTTGGAACCCACGGTTCCGAGCTGCGATGATATCGCCAGGGTTGGCTTTCCATGCGAAGGGTTTGGGACTGGAGGCGTTGTATTCGCGGATGAAGCGGTTGATGG
>NZ_JBIICB010000293.1:0-5158 GCF_044239095.1 Aestuariivirga sp.
TCATGAGCCGGGTTGCATTGTTCGCTGAAAAGACCGACCACCACCCCGAATGGTTCAACGTCTATGGCCGGGTCGAGGTGACGCTTGCCACCCACTCGGCGGGCGGCGTCACCGAGAAGGACATCGTGCTCGCCCACAAGATGGACCAGTATGCCGGCGGCTGACGCGGGTCCCGGCTCCTTAAATTCCTGTAACTTGAAGATGAAGGGGCGCTCGCCCATATTCGCCGCAAAGCTACTGCTGGAGGAACGACATGGCTGAATTCAGATATCCTTCCCAGACGCGGGTGGGCACCCAGGCCGCAGTGGACCAGGGTCTCCGCTCCTACATGCTGGGCATTTACAACTACATGGCGCTTGGTGTGGCGGTCACGGCCGTCATCATCATGGCGACCTTCACCATCCCGGCGCTCGGCGCTGTGGCCAATGTGCTGGCCTTCCCGGCCATGCTCGGCCTGATCGGCATGGGCTTCTTCGCCCAGCGCCTGCTCATGGGTGGCACGGTGGCGCGCGCCCACGCGGTCTACTGGGTCTATGTGGCGCTCTGGGGCATCGGCATCGCGCCGATCGTGAACCGCTATCTCGGCGTCGATCCCTCGATGGTGATGACGGCCTTCCTGTCCGCCTCGCTCACCTTCGGCGCCATGAGCGTGTGGGGTTACACGTCCAAGCGTGACCTCTCCGGCATGGGCGCCATCGCGGGCATGGCCCTCATGGGTCTGCTCATCGCTGCCCTCGTCAACCTTGTGGTCGCCATGTTCACCGGCGTCGGTGCTGCCACGATGATGATCAGCATGGTCATCTCCTTCGGCTTCGTGGTCTTCGTGTCGCTGATCACCGCCTGGGAAACGCAGGTCATCAAGGAGATGTATGTCGAGTCGGAAGGTCAGGAAGCGGTTGCCCGCAAGTCGATCTTCGGCGCCTTCATGCTCTACGGCAGCTTCGTGAGCATCTTCGTGAACATCCTGCAGATCCTGGGTTTCATGAACAGCAGCGAGTAACTGCCGGAACCAGCGCAATGCAGCCCCGGTCCTGAAAAGGGCCGGGTTTTTTCTTTGCGGAGACGGGTTTCAGAGCGCGGTGAGTTTCGGCGTCTTGGCCAGCACGCGCAGCACGGTGGCGAGGTCGTGGCCGCGCTTCATGATCAGGCCACCCTGCGCCACAACGGAATAGATACCCTGCTTGCGCGCCAGCGCGGGGTCCTTCACGATGCGGTAGAGCGGCACTTCCGAGGCGCGCCGGAAGACGGAGAACACCGCCTTCTCCTGTCCGAAATCCATGGCGTAATCGCGCCACTCGCCCTCTGCCACCTTGGTCCCGTAGAAGCCGAGAATGGTCTGCAGTTCCTTGCGGTCGAAGGTTACGCGGTCCGGGGCTTTCCGGTCACCGGCCGCTGGCGCCGCCTGCCAGGGCCGCAGGGTGATAATGTCTTCGGTCTTGTCCAACTGCCCACCCTTCTTGTTGTGACGGGCCCATGACGATTTGCTGAAGATGGACCGGACGCGCGGTCTTGGCAAGGCAAGCCTCCCGGAAAATCACCTTTCCGCCGCATTTACATCAAGCTGCCGCCCATCTCGGCGGCGATAAGATTAGCACGACCGGAGGCCCGGCTGGCGCTGAGCATCGGACGTTTCAGCCCCCCAGCCCCCCCGGGCTTCGCTGCTGGCCGGGCCTCCTTTTTGGTCGATCAAGTTAGTGAGTGCGAGGCGTTTCGCGGCCGGAGCAACCCTGTTCCGGCCGTTTTGCTTGCCCCCTTGACCCTTCTACCCCCGCACCCGATATGCTCAGGCATCGTTTCACGTGTTTGTGATGAGGGTACATGGCCACTGACACGGCGTCTGACGCGCCGCATTCCGCAACCTCCCACCAATTTCAGGCTGAAGTTGCCAAGCTCCTGCACTTGATGGTGCATTCGGTTTATTCCGACCGCGACGTCTTCCTGCGTGAGCTGGTCTCGAACGCCGCCGACGCGCTGGACAAGCTCCGCTATGAGGCGATCGCGGCGCCTGACCTGCTTGAGGGTTCGCCTGAACTCACCATCACCATCACGCCCGGCAAGGAGAGGAAGACCCTCACCATTGCCGACAGCGGCATCGGCATGAGCGAGCAGGAGCTGGTCGAGAACCTCGGCACCATCGCCAGGTCAGGTACCCAGGCCTTCGTCGAGAGGGCCAAGGCGGCACAGGGCGATCTGCAGCTGATCGGCCAGTTCGGCATCGGCTTCTATTCCGGCTTCATCGTGGCCGGCAGCGTCGATGTCATCTCGCGCCGCGCCGGGTCGGAGCAGGCCTTTATGTGGTCTTCCGACGGGTCTGGAAGCTTCACCGTCACGCCGGTCGAGACGGCCCCGCGCGGCACGTCGATCGTGCTGCACCTGAAGGACGACGCGCTGGAGTTTCTCGAGGACTGGAAGATCGAGAGCGTGGTGCGCACCTATTCGGACCACATCGCACACCCGATCATGCTCTCCATCGGCAGCGAAACGGCAAGGCAGGTCAACAGCGCCAATGCCATCTGGACCAGGCCGAAGTCCGGCATCACGCCAGAGCAGCACAAGGAGTTCTTCGGCCACATCTCCGGCAGCTATTCCGACCCCGCCATCACGCTGCACTACCGCGCCGAGGGCCGGCATGAATACACCGTGCTCCTCTATGTGCCGGGCGAGCGGCCCTTCGACCTCTATGATCCGGACCGCCGCGGCCGCCAGAAGCTTTACGTCAAGCGCGTCTACATCGCCGACGACGTCGAACTGCTTCCGCCCTACCTCCGCTTCGTGCGCGGCGTGATCGATTCGGAGGACATGCCCCTCAACATCTCGCGCGAGATGCTGCAGAACAATCCGCAGGTCGCGGCCATCCGCAAGGCGGTGACCAACAAAGTCGTCTCCGAACTGAAGAAGGTGGCCGAGTCTGATGAGGCGGCTTTCCGCAAGGTATGGGACGTCTTCGGCCCGGTGCTGAAGGAGGGCCTCTACGAGGACATGGAGCGCCGCGACCAGCTCTACGATCTCGTGCGCTTCAAGACGACAGCCGGCGATTTCGTCAGCCTCAAGGACTATGCCGGCAGGCTGCAGGAGAACCAGACGGCGATCTATTACATCACCGCCGAGGACGAGGCGAAGGCCCGGTCCTCGCCGCAGCTTGAGGGTTACCGGGCGCGCGGCATCGAAGTGCTGCTGCTGACCGATGCCATCGATTCCTTCTGGGTGCGCACGGCGCTTGGGTTTGATGGCAAGCCCTTCAAGTCCGTCACGCAGGGTGCGGCCGATCTCGACCTCGTCAAGCGCAAGGACGAGACCACGGCGGAGACGGCAGACGATGCTGCAACCGTTGTTCTCGTGGCAGCACTCAAGCAGGCGCTGGGCGAAAAGGTGAAGGACGTGCGGAGCTCCAAGCGCCTCACCGAAAGTGCTGTCTGCATTGTCAATGACAGCGAGATGGACCGCACGCTGGAAAAGCTGCTCTCCCGCCAGAAGGATTCCAGCATCACCGTCTCGGCCCCGATCCTCGAGATCAATCCGTCGCATGCGCTCATCAAGGCACTCGGGCAACAGGTGCAGGCGAAGGGTGCCTCCGCGGTGGAGGATGCGGCACAGTTGCTCCTCGACCAGGCCTTCATCATCGAAGGCGAGCAGGTCCCGGACCCCGCCGCCTTCGCCCGAAGGCTGGCCGATGTGATGGCGAAGGCCTTGGGGTGAAGCCGTTCCCCTGTTCCCTTCTCCCGTCGGCACCGCCGATGGGAGAAGGTGGCCGACAGGCCGGATGAGGGCCTCTTTCAAGCGGCAAGACTGGCGGAGAGAGGCCCTCATCCCCCCTTCGGGGACCTTCTCCCATCCTTCGGACGGGAGAAGGGAAGAGCACAAAAGGGTCTGTTGATGCCGTGAACCTCAGTCCTTGGCGCACTCGACACGATGTGTAACAGCACAATGGCGAAGGCCTTCCCCTCTTCCCTTCTCCCGTCGGCACAGCCGATGGGAGAAGGTGGCCGACAGGCCGGATGAGGGCCTCTTTCAAGCGGCAAGACTCGTTGAAAGAGGCCCTCATCCCCCCTTCGGGGACCTTCTCCCATCCTTCGGACGGGAGAAGGGAAGAAAACAAAACAGTCTGCTGATGCTGCGAACCTCAGTCCTTGGCGCGCTCTACACGATGTGTAGCAGCACAATGGCGAAGGCCTTCCCCTCTTCCCTTCTCCCGTCGGCACAGCCGATGGGAGAAGGTGGCCGAAGGCCGGATGAGGGCCTCTTTCAATCGGCAAGACTGGCGGAGAGAGGCCCTCATCCCCCCTTCGGGGACCTTCTCCCATCCTTCGGACGGGAGAAGGGAAGACAACAAAAAAATCTGCTGATGCCGCGAACCTCAGTCCTTGGCGCGCTCGACGTAGGAGCCGTCCTCGGTAGCGACCACGATGCGCGTGCCTGACACGATGTGCGGCGGCACCATGGTGCGCACGCCGTTGGAGAGCACTGCCGGCTTGAAGGAGGAGGACGCCGTCTGGTTCTTGATGGCGGGCTCCGTCTCGACGATCTCCAGCACCACGCGCTGCGGCAGCTCGATCGAGATCGGCAGGCTATTGAACAGCGCGATCTGGCATTCCATGCCTTCCTGCAGGAAGGGGGCCGAATCGCCCAGCATGTCGCCCGAGACCTGGATCTGCTCATAGTTCTCAGGATTCATGAAGATGTAGTTGTCACCGTCCTGGTAGAGGTAGGAGTGGGTGATGGTCTCGACGAAGGCGCGCTCCAACGGGTCCGTCGTCTTGTAGCGGACCACCGTCTTCACCCCGTCGGAGATGCGGCGCATGTCGATGGTGGTCGTCGGTGTGCCCTTGCCGGGGTGCATGGATTCGGCCTTGAGCACCACATAGAGCTTGCCGTCCTCATGCTCGATGACATTGCCCTTGCGGACGCCGCTTGCGATAACCTTGACCACGTTCTGTCTCTCGCTTCTCGAAAATTGCCGGATTTGGTTGGTGGGCCTATTAGCAGTGGCCATTCCGGAAGCCAACCCCCCCAAGGAGGCGCCCCCCGTGCCGCTTGTTCCCTCCGACTGGTTCTCACCCGGCCGCCATGCTGACCGGCGCCCCTTCCTCATGGGCCGCAACCGCATCATCGCCGCCATCCGCGGCTGGTTCGCCACGCATGACTTCGTGGAGGTGGACTG
>NZ_JBIICB010000294.1:0-5154 GCF_044239095.1 Aestuariivirga sp.
GCAACCCGCCGTCGAATTGGGCGGCGATCCTTTTACCGGCAACAGGTGACAGGCCGGGCAACATCGGGGTAGAATCGATCATGGCGGGTGTCGCTTCCCTGAAACTGCGATGATTGGCGTCAGTAACAAAATCATACGTGATTTCAGTTGCTTAAGCTACACCCGCCTGTCCAGAATGCATAATTCGGGCTAGTAAATCGATTGCTTTGACAACGTGGCTCACTTCTTGATTGGCATATACTTCCACGATGCGAGACGGCCGATCGCCCTGCCGAGTTCCTCTCCAGCGAGGGTGGAAAATCGATAGTGCACGCCGCCAAGGATGCGAGCTCTGTTCACCTCATCGCAGAATGAACGCGTAGTCCGCCACGACCTCTCAACGCCAGGCAATGCCGGGCTCACTGTCTTAAGCTCTGGCAGGCTCATTCCGTCCATCTCGACATCGATCAGTTGCGCAACAATCCCTGCATGAGAGCAGTGCGAACATGGATACTCCGGATGCAAGGGAGTCTTGATGAATGGCAGCCAGCCCCCTTCCCTTGCGGTCAGCCTATTCCCGTCCTTATCTCCATTCCTTATAGCTGTGATCGGCCGCCAGAAATTATAGTGGTACTTCGCCTCGGCGACAGCCATGAGGGAATCATCCATTGCCTGCGAGGCAATTGCGATAAAGCGGGCATTTTCGATGGGCGTCCGCTCCGGGAGGTCAGCAACGGAGTAGAGAACGCCGAAATATTTTCCCGGTACGCGTGCCGACCAGAACACGGCAATATCGGAATCTTCCTGAGACCGCTTTGCGCTCTTC
Organism: Aestuariivirga sp.; assembly: GCF_044239095.1. GTDB lineage: Bacteria > Pseudomonadota > Alphaproteobacteria > Rhizobiales > Aestuariivirgaceae > Aestuariivirga. The sequence goes on from NZ_JBIICB010000294.1 coordinate 806, forward strand.
TTTGCCCCCCACACCTTGACCTCCTGGTAGGCCGACACCCATGCCTTGCTTTCGAGAGAGGGTGGTTGCGGCGGACGCAACTGATTGGCACGCGCCAAGATCCATGGCTTTCGACTGGGCAGGGTCAGATATTCGGGTAGTACTGTCGGGACATACTGTCCGGCCCGAGTGAAGGGGCGATAGGTTTCGACGTCCGGAATAGCTGCTGCCGAAGGCAGCTTCAGGATTTCACTTGCAATCTGCTCACCAAGTTCAACACTGTCTCTTTGCCAGGGTAGATTTGTCCCAGACTCCAGGTTAGCCCGCAACTTCGGTTCTTGGTCGGGAACCAGATCCCGGAATACTGCAAGAAGTGCTGCAGCTCCAGCTATCTTCTCATCCAGTGAGGGGCGGCGGGAGGCATCCGCTGCCTCGATGTCGGAGGAATAATTAGGGTCGGCAGCATTCATAGACTCGAACACGGCCGTCTGCGCGATTGCGTTGATCCTATAGGCCTCCTCGGGAGGTACGCCAGAGTCGTCGATGGCAGACAGGCTGATCCGGGACCAGTCCGTGACATAATCAGCCATCGATGGTCGGCTACCCACCCCAAGGGAAACCACCAGCAGCACCAAGATTGCCAAGTGGCTTCCCACGCGCTTGCCACCGATGTGCATTCACAGTTTCTCCCCAACTCTCTGACCTGACCGACATTTTGGACCAAGTCGAATGAGAGACTATGGCATGTTTGCGGTTCCGTCGAGTGCGGGTGGTGGCGCGATGGTGACGGGCGCAGGCGGGCGGTAGCGGAAGGTGACCTGGGACTTTGCGTCCGGCCCAAGCCACGGCAGGCTGCCGTTTCGCCTGACTTCCGCCTGCCGTTGTACCAGCCGGTGGGCATGGACGATGGGCGCCGGCATCAGCTCGGGCGTCTCGGTGCAGGCGTAGCCGAACATCAGGCCCTGGTCGCCGGCTCCGAGAACCCCGTCCTCGCGGTCTACGCCCTGGTTGATGTCCTGCGACTGGCCGTTGAACCTGACCTGGATTTCGCACCGGTCCGGATCGATGCCGGTGCCGCTGTCGGTGTAGCCGGCGTCCTGCAGTACATGCCGCACCAGGCGGACGGCTTCCTCCCGCACTGCCCGGAAATCCTCGACGCGGCGGGTCCTGAACTCCCCGGCGACGACGACGCACTGGTCGGCGAGCAGGGTTTCGCAGGCGACCCTGGCGTCGGGATCGCGTTTCAGGAAGGCGTCAAGGACTCCGTCGGAAATCCTGTCGGCGAGCTTGTCGGGATGGCCCTCGGACACCGATTCCGACGTGAACAGGCCATTGCGAATGGACATGCGTCTTCTCCTTTTAGCCGCGTTCGACGAAATGTCGGGGGCGGCAATCCGGATCAAATCCCCCCGGCCAGTCAGGTTGGCCAGACCAAGAATTCAGCGAAGCAGCAGCAGTTGAGGCACGGCATCCATTCCGATCCAGACCACCGCATCCTGCCGGAAATGGCTTCCCAGTTCCCGCGCGTCATCGATATCGATCCCGAAGGCCAGATAGCTCTTCTCCGGGCGCCATTTACCGGATGGATCGGATCCTTCGCCCTCCATGATCGCAGACGCCAGAGGGCGGAGAGTCTCGCTTAGACGGGCATGAGCCTCTTTGTTGGCGGCGTCATTCTGCCCTTGCCCAAGAGGATTGAACGCGGTGATGAAGAGGGCGCAATCCGATCCGTTTGCTGCGTAGCGCAACGCGAGAGCAGGCGAATACTGGCCGATCCGCAACACAAGCACATCAGGCCCAGAAACGGCACGATAGTGCGTCGCCTTATATGCCCTGATCTTTTCCTCGGAGATTTCCGTCGGCGCCATTTTTTGTCCCTCATCACTCAGAGGGTCGACGCACCCCGTATAATTGCTCTTTCAAGCCGCATCTCCTTTCGGACACCACCTTGCCCGGGTAGGCAGGTTGGTTTGGGCGTCGACCCAATCCAGATGCTGTGTTCTTTTTACCGAACGGCAGTGTTCAAGTCAATGGTGCGACGACTCATTGTCGGAGTTCTGCCAGGCATGCCGAATGCATGAGCCGATCCAAGCTGGCTTGCCTAATCCAAAACTCTTGAGTGATACTGGGTATGGCGGGTAATTCGCAAAGCGGCCGCTCGAGGAAAACGCACTCTCATGATCGAACTCATTGATGTCGACACCGCCGGGCTGCTCCGCGTAGCTGAATCCAGGTTCACGCTAGGGTATGGGAGCGTCCACGGCCCGATACACTGGCGTGCAGTGCTCTGGAACGGAATGGTGCTCGCCGAAGAGCTGGAAGTTGACCGCTCCTTCGTAGCCGTTTTTGCACTCCTGCATGACTGCCGGCGCGAGAACGAATGGGAAGATCCCCGACATGGGGCGCGTGCAGCGGACGTCGCAAGGGAGATCAATGGGCGGTTCTTCGATTTCGAACCGGGCAGGCTGACGCGCCTTGCGGAAGCCTTGCACTGGCATGATGCGGGAAAGGTACACTCGGACATCGACATCTCCTGCTGCTGGGCAGCAGACCGTATCGAACTCCGGCGCGTCGGAATCGAGCCCGCGAAATGGGGGTTCTGCGAACGCACATGGCCCGTGGCTCAGCGCATGCTGTCCAAGCGGAAAACCGAGAGCGTCGAGGGTTCCTGATGCGAAGCCAGCACAGCAATCCTGAGCGTACTTGCCTGGTCAATGGTTGGCTCGGGGCTGTTGAGCGCATGATCTGCCTGATGCTCGTCTCTGCGGTTCTGCTCGCAGGAATGTGCCATTACCCCGAAGCCGCTGAAATCAGCGTGGAGCCCGATCCTTCGGGTGACATTGTCTTCATCACAATTGAAGGCGAGCTTGTGGCCGGAGATGAAAAGAAGTTCGCGCAGGTGGCCCTTCAGAACGACATGGCCATTGTCGTTCTGAACAGTCCCGGCGGGAGCACACTCGCTGGTGTCGAGATCGGTAAGGCGATTCGGCTGAAAGGCTTCTTCACCTACGTTCCGGCGGATACCGTCTGTGCGTCCGCCTGCGGTTACATCTGGCTCGCGGGCGTACAACGTTACATGGAGGAGTCATCGAAGGTGGGCTTCCATGCGTCCTTCATCCAGGAAAACGGTGTGAACCGGGAAACCGGCGTCGGAAACGCGCTGGTTGGCGCATACCTCAACTCTCTGGGACTGTCACAGTACGCGATTGCCTACATCAGCTCCGCATCGCCCGATTCAATGACATGGTTGACCCTTCAGGACGCGGAGAGCGTCGGCATCGATGTGAAGATAGCAAATGAAACATCGCCTGCGACGGACCGGAGAAGAACGGCAAGTCCCTCGAATGATGAAGAGATCGTGGTGGTACCGTTGGAGCCGCCATCCGGCCAGGTAGTGCAGGGCACTCCTCCTGTGGTGACCGCCCCTGCTGTCGATAACAGCCAGATTGCCATGTCTCACATTCAAGGTGCTGATATATACGGTCATGACCTTCCCGGCATGCCGCTTAAGAACGTGTCGGCAGCACAGTGTGAGGAAGCGTGCATGTCTGACAGGCGCTGCAGGGCATTCACGTTCAACACCAGGCACGCTGTGTGTTTTCTCAAGTCTGATGGCGAACGCGTATTCAGGAACCCGAACGCATTTGCTGGCTACAGGATCTATCTTGAGAGCAGGCTCCGAAGATCGACGATCACGATCATGGAAAGAACCGACTATCCGGGGAACGACTACCGGGAGATACGGGACGTGGGATTCGGCGAGTGTTCCGACGGTTGCGAGAAGGATCATCGCTGCCGCGCATTTACATACATGGCCAGAAGAAAGAGCTGCTGGCTGAAAAGCGCGATTTCCAGTCCCCTCGAGACAAAGACCACGATCTCTGGTCGCAAAGACTGAGTGGTCAGGGCGCGCGGGGCAGATATCTCATGGCATTTGTCTTCTATGATACCGAGACAACGGGCAGCGATACCTTCTACGACCAGATTCTGCAGTTTGCGGCGATAAAGTCTGACGACGCCCTGAATGAAGTCGATCGCTTCGAGATCCGCTGCCGCATCCAGCCACATATTCTTCCGGCTCCGGGGGCTCTTCTCGTTACCGGTGTCGCTCTGGAGCAACTGTCCGATCCTGTACTGCCGTCCCACTTCGAGATGGCGGCCACGATCCACGAGAAGCTCTCAGCATGGTCGCCTGCGGTATTTGCCGGCTACAACAGCCTGGAATTCGATGAAGATCTCCTTCGGCAAGCCTTCTACCAATCGCTGCTACCGCCCTTTCTGACGAATACCAACGGCAACAGCCGCCTCGACATCATGCGCCTGGCGCTGGCGGTCCACGAGTTCGAACCGGGCAGATTGGAAATACCCCA
>NZ_JBIICB010000047.1:0-20549 GCF_044239095.1 Aestuariivirga sp.
TCACCAGCGCCACCCATCCCAAACCCCGGTTTTTCAAAAAGGAATTAAACACAACCAATTGTAGCATCGAGTTGGTGTTGAGAATAGTCAACGGAGGACAATCGGGTGAGATTTGCCGTCTTCCGCCGGACCCTTGTTTCAGTCCGTTGCAGGGCAGGGCCGGGGGCATTCCATCGGCGCTTTATCCATGCCCAAAACCTGCTAGAAGCCGCTTAAACCTTTGATCTGGATCCGAGCCGCCCCAATGTCTGACGATAAAACGCAGAAGACCGACCGCTACCGCGATACCGTGTTCCTGCCGAAGACTTCCTTCGCCATGAAGGCGGGCCTGCCGCAGCGGGAGCCTGAGCTCCTGAAGCGCTGGGAGGGGCTCGACCTCTACAACACGCTCCGCAAGCAGTCGGCGGGCCGCCCCAAATATGTGCTCCATGATGGCCCCCCTTATGCAAACGGCCATCTCCACATCGGCCACGCCCTCAACAAGATCCTGAAGGACATCGTCACCCGCTCGCGGCAGATGCAGGGCTATGACTCGAACTATGTTCCCGGCTGGGACTGCCATGGCCTGCCGATCGAGTGGAAGATCGAGGAGCAGTACCGCGAGAAGGGCAAGAACAAGGACGAAGTCCCCATCAACGACTTCCGCAAGGAATGCCGTGCCTTCGCCGCGCACTGGATCGGCGTGCAGCGCGAGGAATTCAAGCGCTTAGGGGTCACCGGCGACTGGGACAACCCCTACCTCACCATGGATTTCCGCGCCGAAGCGCTGATCGCCAACGAACTCCTGAAATTTGCGGCCTCAGGACAGCTCTACCGCGGTTCGAAGCCCGTCATGTGGTCGGTGGTCGAAAGGACCGCCCTGGCCGAGGCCGAGGTCGAGTATCAGGACTACCAGTCGGATACGATCTGGGTGAAGTTCCCGGTGCGCGATGGCTCCACGAGCCTGCTCAACGCCAGCGTCGTGATCTGGACCACCACGCCCTGGACCATCCCCGGCAACCGCGCCATCAGCTTCTCCTCCAAGATCGCCTACGGCCTCTATGAGGTGACTGCGGCGCCCGATGGCAACTGGGCCAAGGCGGGCGACAAGCTCATCCTCGCTGATCGCCTTGCCGAAGAGGTGATGAAGGCCGCCAAGGTCGAGGGTTTCGAGCGTCTGTCGGATGTGAGCCCCGCAGGCCTCGTCTGCGGCCATCCGCTGGCGCATCTGGGCTACTCCTTCGACGTGCCGCTGCTCGATGGCGACCATGTGACGGACGACACCGGCACGGGCTTCGTCCACACCGCACCCGGCCATGGTGCGGATGACTACAACATCTGGACGGCGAGCGAGGCCTATCTGAAGGACAGGGACATCTCGACCACCATCCCCTTCACGGTGGATGCCGATGGCTTCTACACCAAGGATGCGCCGAACTTTGCGGGCAAGCGCGTCATCACGGACAAGGGTGAGAAGGGTGATGCGAACGACGCGGTCATCCGGGCGCTGACGGAAGCGGGCGCCCTCGTCTCCCGCGGCCGCTTGAAGCACCAGTATCCGCATTCCTGGCGTTCCAAGAAGCCGATCATCTTCCGCAACACCCCGCAGTGGTTCATCTCCATGTCGAGCCATGGTCTGCGTGACATTGCCTTGAAGGCCATCGACGAGACGAAGTTCTTCCCCGCGGGCGGCCAGAATCGCCTGCGCGCCATGATCGAGCAGCGGCCGGACTGGGTCATCTCACGCCAGCGCGCCTGGGGCGTTCCCATCGCCGTCTTCGTCAACCGCGAGACGGGTGAAGTCCTCAATGACCCGGAGGTCAATGCCCGCATCGTCGATGCCTTCACGGCGGAGGGGGCCGACGCCTGGTTCGCGGAAGGTGCCGCACAGCGCTTTCTCGGCTCCAGCTACAGCGTCCTCGCGTGGGAGCAGGTGCGTGACATTCTGGACGTCTGGTTTGATTCCGGCTCCACCCACGCCTTCTGCCTGGAGCAGCGGCCTGACCTGAAATGGCCAGCCGACATCTATCTCGAAGGGTCTGACCAGCATCGCGGCTGGTTCCATTCCTCGCTGCTGGAAGCTTGCGGCACCAGGGGCCGGGCTCCCTATGACGCGGTGCTGACCCATGGCTTCGTCGTCGCCGAGGACGGCCGCAAGATGTCGAAGTCGCTTGGCAACATCGTCACGCCTCAGGAGGTCATCAAGCAGTCTGGCGCTGATATCCTGCGCCTCTGGGTGGCCTCGGCGGACTATGCCGAAGACCTGCGCCTGGGGCCTGAAATCCTCAAGACCAACATTGAGGCCTACCGCAAGCTCCGCAACACCATGCGCTACATCCTCGGCGCGGTGGATGGCCTGCAGGACTGGGAGTTCGTGCAGGCCAAGGACATGCCGGAGTTGGACCGCTACATCCTCCACCGCCTGCATGAGCTCGAGGTTCAGGTCCGCCAGGCCTATGAAGTCTTTGACTACAAGCGGCTCTTCGCGCTGCTGACCAATTTCATGACAGTCGATCTTTCTGCCTTCTATTTCGACATCCGCAAGGACTCGCTCTATTGCGATGCCTGGTCGAGTGACCGCCGCCGCTCCTGCCGCACCGTGCTGGACCAGCTCTTCCACTGCCTCACCACCTGGTGGGCCCCGGTCCTTGCCTTCACCATGGATGAAGTCTGGCTCTCCCGCTTCTCCGGCGAAGGCTCCTCCGTCCACCTCATGCAGTTCGTCCGCTGCCCGGATGAGTGGTCAGCGCCGGAACTTGCGGCCAAGTGGGATAAGGTCCGCGACGTCCGCTCCGTCATCACCGGCGCCCTCGAGATCGAGCGCCAGGTCAAGAAGACCATCGGTTCGGCCCTTGAAGCCGCGCCCGGCGTCTACGTCTCCGATCCGGATCTGCTCGCAGCACTGGATGGCGTCGACCTCGCCGAAATCTCCATCACCTCGGGCGCCACCCTGCTTGAGGGCGAGGGTCCGGCGGATGCCTTCCGGCTCGATGCGGTGAAGGGCGTTGCAGTCGTTTTCAGGCCCGCCGAGGGCAAGAAGTGCGCCCGCTCCTGGAAGATCACCCCGGATGTGGGGGCGGACCCCGAGTTCCCCGACATCACCCCGCGTGATGCGGAGGCGGTGCGGGAGTGGCAGGTGCGTTTCGGCAAGACGGTCTAGCCATGCGGCTGACGCTCTGGAGCCCGCTGGCCCCCCTCGTCCTCGGTGTGGCGGCCCTCGTCTTCGGCATCGACCAGTTGCATAAATACTGGATGCTGAATGTCTACGGCATCAACGAAAAAGCATCCGTTAGCATCACTTTTTTCTTCGATTTGGTGATGGTCTGGAACAAGGGTGTCTCCTACGGCCTGTTCACCACCCACACCCAGGAATGGCTGATTGCACTCAGCCTCGTGATCACCGGCGTGCTCTGGATCTGGGCTTGCGGTTCGCAGCGTGCCTTCACGGCTGCGGCCATTGCGCTTGTCATTGGCGGCGCGCTTGCGAATGCCTTCGACCGCGCCCTTCGGGGTGCCGTCGCGGACTTCTTTCACTTTCATTATCAAGGATTTAGCTGGTATGTCTTCAACCTGGCGGATGTTGCCATCGTTGCCGGGGTGGTGCTTCTGATGTATGAATCCTTGTTCATGGAACAAGCTTCCGGCCGCCGTGGAAAAGCCTGATTCCGGCGGCACTACGTGTGGTTACGAAGGCAAGATGGGTGTTTGGATGAAGCCTGCCGTTTCAGCGGTCCTCCTCGGTATCTCGGCTCTGGCGCTCGCTGGTTGCGGCAGCACCATGCGCGACTACCTCGAGAAGGATACGCCGGCACAAAGCACGGCCATGCGCACGGACCTCACCATGCCGCCCGACCTTCGCCTTCCGCAGCCCGGCACAACTGCGCCGGCGCCCGATCCAGGCGCAGCGCTGAGCAACGAAGCAGCCCTCACGGTGCCTCCGCGCGTGGCCACTGCGCCTTCGACTGCCGCACCCGCTGCACCGCCGCCTGCGGCCGGTGCAACGCCCGCGGACAGTGTCTATACCCAGGCTGGGATTTCCCTCACCAAACCGGACGGCACGCGGAAATCCGACGCCGAACTCCGTGAGGAACTCCAAGCCTATTACCTGGCACAGAAGAAGGCGAAGAACCCGAAATACGGCACCGTCTTCAACATCGGCAACATCTTCAAGGACGAATAACGGGCACTGAGCCCGTGCCGCCCACCAATCCCGCGCGAGGACTCCTCATGACCTTTCTCAAGAGAGTGCTGCCTGTTGTCCTGACATTGCTCGTTGCCGCAGGGCCCGCGCGCGCCCTTGATATCGACCTGTCCACCTTCACCCTGGACAATGGCATGCAGGTGGTGGTGATCCCCGACCGCCGTGCGCCGGTCGTAACCCACATGGTGTGGTACAAAGTCGGCGCCGCGGATGAGCCAGAGGGCAAGGCCGGCATCGCGCATTTTCTGGAACACCTGATGTTCAAGGGTACGCCGCGCTATCCTGACGGCGCCTTCAGCCGGATCATCAGGGCCAATGGCGGTAATGAGAACGCCTTCACCTCACAAGATTACACGGCCTATTTCCAGCGGGTCATGAAGGACCGGCTGGGCCTCGTGATGGAACTCGAGGCTGACCGCATGCACAACCTGGTGCTGACCGACGAGAACGTGCTGCCGGAGCGCGCCGTCGTCCAGGAGGAGCGGCGCGAGCGCATCGAGAACGAGCCTGGCGGACTGCTGGCGGAGCAGCTTGATGCCGCGCTGTTCCTGACCCATCCCTACGGCAAGCCCATCATTGGCTGGATGAGCGAAGTGGCCGAACTGACCCGCGAGGACGCACTCGACTTCTATGCCCGGCACTATGAGCCAGCCAACGCCATCCTGATCGTGGCGGGCGATGTGACGCCCGAGGAGGTGCGGACGCTCGCCGAACGCCACTACGGCCCGCTTGAGAACCGGCGGCCGGTGGCGGAACGCCGCCGTGCTGTCGAGCCCACGCCAAATGCCGAGCGCCGCGTCCTGATGCGGGATGCGCGGGCGAGTTCGCCAAGCTGGCAGCGCCAGTATCTGGCGCCTGCTGCCCGCCACCTGCCGCAGCGCGAGGAACTGGCCATGTCTCTGCTCGCCGATATCCTCGGCGGCGGAAACCAGAGCCGCCTTTATCAGAAGCTCACCGTCGAGAAAAAGATCGCCGCCTATGCCGGCGCGTGGTTCAACGCCGACATGCTGGATTATGGCACCATCGGCGTTTACGCCGCGCCCAATGGCGGCGTTGCGGTGGAGGAAGTTGAGAAGGGCGTTGATGCGGTGCTCGCCGAACTCGTGGCGAACGGCGTGACGCAAGAAGAACTCGACCGCAGCCGCAACAGCCTTATCGCTGGCGCAACCTATCTTCTCGATTCTCAGGAGTCGCTCGCACGTATCTTCGGCGTTGCCCTGACGACGGGCCAGACCATCGAGGACGTGATGAATTGGGAGCGCGACATTGCGCAGGTCACCCTCGATGATGTGAACAAGGCCGCCCGCACGGCCTTCGATGCGCGGGCCTCGGTCACCGGCATCCTGCAGCCAGAAGCCGCGATCCAGTAGGCGGGAAGGGAGCATCAAGATGCATTTCGTCCGCACCGTCGTTCTTGCCACCGGCCTCATCTGGGCCTTCGCCGCCGCAGCGCAGGCCTTCACCATTCAGGAGGTGAAGAGCCCCGGCGGGATCACCGCCTGGCTCGTCGAGGAAAAGGCCGTTCCGCTGATGGCCATGAATTTCTCCTTCCGGAGCGGCACTGCCCACGACCCCGAAGGCAAGGAAGGTGCGGCAGGATTTCTCACCGGCATGATGGATGAGGGCGCGGGAGACATGCTCTCCCAGGAATTCCAGAGGAAGCGGGAGGAATTGTCCTTCCAGATGTCCTTCTCCGCCGAGGCCGATTTCTTTGAAGGCAGTTTCCAGACGCTGACGCGAAACCGCAAGGAATCTGTCGATCTCCTGCGCCTCGCCATTACCTCGCCGCGCTTCGATGCCGCGCCGCTGGAACGTGTGCGCCAGCAATTCGTTCTGAGCGTGAAGCAGCAGGAACAGGACCCTCAGAGCATTGCCTGGCGCGCCTGGATGCAGTCGGCCATGCCGGATGATCCCTATGCACGGCCAGGCGACGGCACCGAGGCCAGCATGGGCGCCATGACCGCAGATGACCTGCGTGCTGCGCATCGCCGCATTTTCAACCGCGATACGCTGCAGGTGGCAGTGGTTGGAGACATCAGCGCCGCCGAACTCGGGCCCCTTCTCGACCAGATCTTCGGGGACCTTCCCGCTTCTGCACCGCGTGAGGAACTTCCACCGGCCCGGATCTCGGCAGGTCCCAAGCAGCAGGTCATTGACCGTGACATGCCGCAGAGCGTCATCGTCTTCGGGCATGAAGGCATTTTGCGTGATGATCCGGATTTCATACCCGCCTTCGTCATGTCGGAGATCCTGGGAGGCGGGGGCTTGACCTCCCGCCTTGCGAGCGAGGTCCGGGAAAAGCGTGGCCTGACCTATGGCGTAGGCTTTGGTCTCTCGCCCATGGAGCGGGCGGGCCTCTATGCCGGCATGCTGCAGACACGCAACGAATCAGCCAAGGAAGCCTTGGCGGTGATTCGCGAGGTGCTGGCGAAAATGGCGGCTGAAGGACCCACCGAGGCCGAACTCGCTGAGGCCAAGACATATCTCACGGGTTCTTATGCGCTGCGCTTCTCCAGCAATGCGGCGATTGCCCGCCAGTTGCTGGGCCTGCAACAGCAGGATCTCGGCATCGACTATGTCGACCGCCGCAATGCCCTGGTGGAAGCCGTGACGCTGGACCAGGTGAAGGCCCAGGCGAAGCGCCTTCTCCATCCGGACCGCTTCATCGTTACCATCGTGGGCCGCCCGGAAGGGGTGGAATGAAGCGGAGTGCTGCACGCCGGTCGCTGGGGCGCTAGACTGTCCTAATGCGAATCCGCAAGCTCTCCGAAGGAACAGTGAACCGCATCGCGGCGGGCGAGGTGATCGAACGCCCGGCGAGCGTTGTGAAGGAACTCGTCGAGAATGCCATCGATGCCGGCGCCACCCAGATCGACGTCGCCTTCAGGGGCGGTGGCAAGAGCCTGATCCGCGTTACGGATGACGGCTCCGGCATGGGGCCTGATGACCTGGCTCTCGCGGTTGAGCGCCACGCCACCTCGAAGCTTGCCGAAGATGACCTGATCGACATCCGGTACCTCGGGTTCCGCGGTGAAGCGCTGCCATCGATTGGGTCTGTCAGCCGGTTAGCGATCACCTCGCGGCCGCGCGGCGGCGGCGAGGCGCATGTGATCGCGGTTGAGGGTGGACAACTGATGGTGTTGCGTCCCGCAGCCCTCGCCCAGGGCACGGAGATTGACGTCAAGGATCTGTTCTTCGCTACCCCCGCACGCCTCAAATTCCTCAAGGCAGACCGCACCGAAACGGCAGAAGCGGCAGAAGTCGTCCGCCGCATGGCGCTGTCCCACCCGGATACCGGCTTCTCCTTCGTGACGGAGGAACGCCGTCTGGTCGATGTCCCGAAGGGCGATACGGAGGAGGCGCGCATCCTCCGCATCATGGGGGCGGAATTCATGGAAAACGCCGTACCCTTCGACCTGGAGCGGGAGGGCGTGCGGGTCAGGGGCCGTGCCGGCCTTCCCACCTGGTCGCGCAACAACGGCGCCCAGCAATACATGTTCGTCAACGGCCGCAGCGTGCGCGACAAGCTGATCTCTGGCGCGATCCGCGGCGCCTATGCCGATCTCATGCCGGGCGGCCGCTATCCCGCTCTCGTCCTGTTCCTCGACTGCCCGCCCGGGCGGGTGGACGTGAACGTCCATCCCGCCAAGGCCGAGGTGCGCTTCCGGGATGGTGGCCTGGTACGCGGATTGATCGTTGCTGCAATCCGGGATGGGCTGGGCGGTAAGCGCGCGCCGGATACAGGCCTTTCGCGCCAGACCGTGTCGAGCTTCAGGCCCGTCATGCCGCGGGGCTTCGGTCACCGCGGCTTCGACGAGCAGGACGTGCAAACGGCGCTCGCCATGGACATGCCACCCGCTGCAATGCCCGCGGTGGTGGAGGTTTCCCAGCCGAGCTATCCTCTGGGCCAGGCCCGCGCGCAGATCCACGACAACTACATCCTGGCGCAGACGGCGGACGGCTTCGTCCTCGTCGACCAGCACGCGGCCCATGAACGCCTCGTCTACGAGCGCCTGAAACGGGAGCGCAGCCAGCGGGGCATTGAAACCCAGCCACTGCTCGTCCCGGAGGTCGTCGACCTCGATCCCGTGGGCGTTGAACGATTGGCTGCTGCGTCCGATCTTCTATCGAAGGGTGGCCTCGTCCTCGAGCCCTTTGGAGAGGGCGCCGTCATCATCCGCGAAGTGCCCGCGGCCATCGGCAAGGCTGACATTCCGGGAATCGTCCGTGACGTGGCCGATGAACTTAGCGAACTCGGCGTTTCGACCAGCATCGAGGACCACATCAACCACGTGCTCGCCACCATGGCCTGTCATCACTCGGTCCGCTCAGGGCGAAGGCTCCGGCCTGAGGAAATGAACGCGCTCCTCCGCGAGATGGAGGCAACGCCCAACTCCGGCCAATGCAACCACGGCCGGCCAACCTTCATCGAGTTGAAACTCGCCGACATCGAAAAGCTGTTTGGCAGGCGTTAGGCAGTCTGCGCCAACCCATTGCCTCACTGGCGCGCGTTCCGACCAGGTGGAATCACCTGGTCGAAAAGAACTCGCGCAAGATCAATTGCTTGAGCATGATCTTATCGCAAAAGTGGTTTCCACTTTTGCGGATCATGCTCTAACTGGCGTCGCTCACCCGGTATTGCGCCGACTCGAGCCATGCAGGATTGATTTCGACGCCCCAGCCCGGCTGGTCGCTCACCGTCGCCTTGCCGTCCTCGATGCGGTAGGGATCGCCGAGGAACAGGCCATACTGCCAGGGGTAGTAGTCCTCTTCCTCGATCGAGAATTCGAGATACTTGCCGGCGTTCGGAATGGCCTTCAGCAGGTGCATGGTGCACATGGTGACGAGGGAGAGGTTCGCCGCGTGCGGCGTCACCGGCAATCCCGCCGCTTCCGCCATCTTGCACATCCGCAGTGTGCGCAGCATGCCGCCGAGATACATGATGTCGGGTTGCACGATGTCCACCGCGCGCATGCCGATCATGGTTTCCCATGCCGTGAATTCGCAGTCCTGCTCGCCGCCCGTCACATCGATCGACAGCGCATCGGCCACCTGTTTCGTTTGGGCAAATTCCCAATAGGGGCAGGGTTCCTCGAAATGGCCGATGCCCTCAGCCTCCAGCAGGCGGCCCACCTCGATGGCGCGCTTGGGCGAATAGCAGGAATTGGCATCGACGAGTTTGGCAACGCCGTCGCCCAACGCGCGCGAGACGGTGGGCACGATCTCTTCCGTGCGGCCCGGCCACTCGTCCTGGTCACGCCCGCATTCGCGGCCGACGCGCCACTTGAAGGCGTCGAAACCCTTCTCGTCACGCAAGCGGCAGAGGCGCGCCGCCTCGTCCTTCGGTGTGATGTCGCGCTTCATCGAGGAGGCATAGGCGCGGAGCTTGCCGGGTGTTCCGCCGAACAATGCCGTTACCGGCTTGCCCTCGATCTTGCCGCGCAGGTCCAGCAGCGCCGTGTCGAGGCCCGTCATGGCGCGGCGGAGATAGGAGCCCGGATATTTGTGCTCACGCTCGTTGATGATCTCCAGCGTGTCAGCGAAGTCCAACGCATTGGTGCCCAATGCGTGGCGCGCCACCTGCCGGTGGAAGATTTCGCAGGTGATGTCTGCGTTATACGTCGAGACCTGGCCCCAGCCCTGTTCGCCCGTGTCGGCGGTGACCCGCACGAAGCCTACGAATTCATTGCAGAAGGTTTCAAGCTTTGCGATCTTCATGTCGTTTCCTGCCGGTAGAAGCGGATTGTCGTGTCGCCATAGTCGCGCTCGTCGATGAGAGCAAGGCCAGCAACGGGGGAAACCTCGGCCTTCTGCGTCTCTTCCAGCACCACGATGGCGCCGGGGTTCAGCCATTGTCCGGCTACCAATGATAGAAGGGCTTTTTCGCCCAGCCCCTTGCCATAGGGCGGATCGGCGAAGACGAGGTCGAAGCCCGGCTGCGGCGCGCAGGGCCCGAGGTTGGTGGCATCGCGCCGCCAGATCTTGGCGAGGCCGATGACGCCCAGGGCGTCTGCGTTCTTGCGGATGAGGCCGCGAGCATCTGCGCTGTCGTCAACGAACTGGCAGAAGCGCGCCCCGCGCGACACGGCCTCGAGGCCCATGGCGCCGGTGCCGGCGAAAAGATCAAGCACCCGCGCGCCATCGAGTTCCAGACCGTCGATGCCGTGAGCCAGGATGTTGAACACCGATTCCCGCACCCGGTCGCTGGTCGGCCGCGTGGCCGAGCCCTGCGGCGGGGCGATGCTATGGCCTTTGTGCTTTCCGCCGACGATGCGCATCATCTTCCTTCTTGAAGAACTTCTCGCCGATGCTGGACTTCATCGCCCGCGTCGGCACCTCCTCGATGCCGCCGCGCGGCAGTTCGGCTAGCTGGAACGGACCGAAGCCCGTGCGGATCAGCCGGTTCACCTGCAGCCCCAGATGCTCGCAGATGCGCTTTACTTCCCGGTTCTTGCCTTCGCGAATGGCGATGGTGAGCCAGCTGTTGTCGCCCTGCACGCGTTCGATCTTGGCCTCCACCGGCCCGTAGCGCACGCCGTCGATCTCCACACCTTTCTCGAGCTTCGCGAGGGCGGCCTCCTCGACATGGCCGAAGGCCCTGACCCGGTAGCGCCTGATCCATCCTGTCGCGGGAAGTTCGAGGAAGCGGGCGAGCTCGCCGTCATTGGTGAGGAGCAGCAGGCCCTCCGTGTTGATGTCGAGCCGCCCGATCGAAAGCACGCGTGGCAGCTGCTCACGCAGCTTCTGGAAAACGGTCGGACGGCCCTCTGGATCACGGTTGGAAACCACGAGGCCCGCCGGCTTGTGATACCGCCAAAGCCGCGTCTCCTCCTTCTGGGGGAGTGGCAGGTTGTCGACCAGCACGACATCCTTCGCCGTTACATTGGTGGCGGCTGTGGTCAGAACCTTGCCGTTCAGCTTGACGCGGCCCTCGCCGACCAGCCGCTCTGCGTCGCGCCGGGAGCAAAGGCCTGCCCGGGCGATCACCTTGGCGATGCGCTCACCTTCGAATTCGCTCATCTTGACCCGGCACCCATGATCGCCTCATGTGGCACGATGCGACTGAAACTGCCAGAGCCAATGCGCGCCGCCTTCGCGGAGGCCGAAGCCGCCGCCGGACGGGGCGAGGTGCCTGTTGGTGCGGTCGTGGCTGATGCCTCCGGAAACGTCATCGCCAGGGCTGGAAACCGCACACTGGAACTGAAAGATCCCACCGCCCATGCCGAGATGCTGGTGATCCGCGAGGCAGCGAGAATTCTCGGGAACGAACGGCTCACCGGCTGCGATCTGCATGTGACGCTGGAGCCCTGCGCCATGTGCGCGGGCGCCATCTCCCTCGCCCGCATCCGCCGCCTTTACTTTGCGGCTGGTGACCAGAAGATGGGGGCCGTCGAGCATGGGGCCCGCTTCTTCGCGCTGGACACCTGCCATCACGCGCCGGACGTCTACAGCGGGCTGGGCGAGGAGCAGGCCAAGGAGCTGTTGAGAGACTTCTTCCGGAACCGCCGCTAAGCTAGCGCATTTATTCGTTTTTCAAGCTCCCGCTTCAGCTGGTCCTTAGCCGTTCCGGCCTGTTCCAGCACCTCCCGGACACGGAAGAAATCACCGCCCCAGAAGGCATCGATGTCCGGGCGGATGTAAATGTCCGGCGGGCTGATGGTGCGGCGGAGCCCCGCCACCTGATGAAACAGGATGAGGAGGGAGCCGACCGCGAGGTCGATGTTGGAGCGGTTGGCGCCATTCGCCGCGCGCGGGCGGCCCGTCACGTCCACCGCCACCACGATGTCCATTCCTTCCCGCACATGGTCGAAGGGTACAGGATTGGTGATGCAGCCATCGACATAGGCATGCCCGTCGAACTGCGGGCCGAGGATCACGCCTGGAATGGCGATTGAAGCGCCGACCGCCTTCACCAGCGGACCCGCTTCAATGACGCGTTCCTCCATGCCGTCGAAGTCCGTGGCAATCACCTTGAATGGGATCGGCAACTCCTCGATCAGCTTCGGCAGGGTTTCCGGCAACGCGATGCCCACAAGCGTTTCGCCATCGACATGCATTGAGGCGATGCCCTTCAGCGCAAGGAGGTCGAAGGGACTGACGCGCTTCTCGCCGAAGGCATAGCGCATTGCGCCGATGCGGTTGGCCAGCAGCATTTCCGCCCGGGCGCGGATCTCTGCGGCACTCATGCCGCCGGCATAGGCTGCCCCCACGATGGCGCCGATGGAACAACCGGCGATCACCTTGGGCTTTATTCCCAGTTCGTCGAAGACCTCGAGCATCGGAATATGCGCCAGCCCCCGCGCGCTGCCGCCGCCCAAGGCAAGCCCGATCGATGGTCCGCTCATGCGCCAGCCTCCCTTGCGAAACGCCATGCCGTAGCCGCGAGTGGCCGAACCTGCTGCGCCATCACAGCGGCCTCCGCATTGGCAGCTGTCCCATCGCGCACACGGCCCAGGATGCCCTGCAGGATGGCCGCCAGCCGGAAGAAGTTATAGGCCATGTAGACGGGAAGATGCGAGATCCCGTCCCGCCCGGTGCGGCGGCAGTACGCCGCGGCATAGTCGTGGAATGCAGGAAGCCCCGGCTCATGCTCATGCCCCAGAAGTGACCCCACCCCGGCGCCCGTTTCAGAAAGGGGCATGAACCACTGCATGAGGTGATAGGTGAAATCCGCCAGCGGGTCGCCGATGGTTGACAATTCCCAGTCGAGCACCGCGATGATGCGTGGCTCGGTAAGGTGGACGATGCAGTTGTCGAGGCGGAAATCACCGTGAACGATGGCTGCCCCCGAATCCGCCGGGCAGGCGCCGGGGAGCCAGGCGATCAATCGGTCCATTTCGGGGACAACCTCGGTTTCGGACGCCTTGTACTGCTCGCTCCAACGCCGGATCTGGCGCGCCACATAGCCTTGCGGCTTGCCGAAATCGGCAAGGCCCATGGTCATGGGATCAAGGGCATGGAGCCGTGCGATGGTCTCGTTGAGGGAGTTAAACAGGGCCGCGCGCTCCCCGCCTGACAGCCCGGGTGCATAAGGCTGCCAGAAAACGCGGCCATCGGTGAAATCCATCACGTAGAAGGCAGAACCGATGACGCTCTCGTCGCTGCACAGATGCAGCGGCCTTGCGACGGGGAAGCCGGTTTCCGCCAGCGCCGCCGTGACGCGGTATTCGCGTTCGATCGCATGTGCCGAGGGCAAGAGCTTCCCGAAGGGCTTGCGGCGCAGAACGAAAGAGCCGCCTGGCGTCGTGAGCTTGTAGGTCGGGTTCGACTGCCCGCCCTTGAAGCGCGCCAGCGACAATGGCCCCGCGAAACCTTCGATGTTGCGCGCAAGATGGGCTTCGAGAGTGGCCGTATCGATGTCGGCCGCCGTGGTGCCGGAGAAGGCCTGCTGCCGGTCAATGGGCATGGGCGTTGAGGAAGGGCAGCAGCGCTGCACGCGTCTCTTCGGGGTTTTCCTCGGCAACGAAATGGCCGGAGTCGATGCCATGGCCCTCGAGATGGCTGCACCATTCCCGCCAGGTGTCGAGCGGGCGGGGAATGTTGCTGGGGATTCCGGTGTTGCCCCAGACGGCAAGCGTAGGGCAGATGATTTTGCGTCCCTGGGCCCGGTCGGCCTCATCCGCCGCCAGGTCGCAGGTCGCACCGGCACGATAATCGTTGCAGGTGGCGTGGATGTGCTCGGGCGTTGCGTAATGCGTGCGGTATTCGGCCAGCGCCTCCTCGCTGAAGGCGGAGAGGTTCTTGGACTTGGTCCAGCTTGCGATCGTGAAGTCGAGATAGCCAACCGGATTTTGCTCGATCAGCATCTCGGGCAGCGGATGCGGCTGGGCAAGAAAGAGCCAGTGATAGGTCTTCATCGCCAACGTTACGGTGAAATTGTGCCACATCGCATAGGTCGGCACGATGTCGAGAACGCCGAGGCAGGACACCGTCTGCGGATGGTCCAGCGCCATGCGATAGCCCACGCGCGCGCCGCGGTCATGGCCGACCACCGCGAAGCGCTCATGGCCGAGGGCGCGCATCAGCGCGAGGAGGTCATTGGCCATGGTCCGTTTCGAATAGGCCTCGTTTCCTGCATCATTGGCGGGGCAGGAAGAGTAGCCGTAGCCGCGCAGGTCCGGCATCACGCAGGTGAAATGGCGCATCAGCCAAGGCGCCAAGCGGTGCCACATCGCATGGGTCTGCGGAAAGCCATGGACGAGAAGCAGGGGCGGGCCCGAGCCCCCGATACGCGCGAAGATCTCCACCCCGGCGACCGTCTGCCGGTGTTCGCGGGTGCCGGGGAACAGCGTTGGCATGGGGGCTTCTCTCAGTACGCCCAGTCGATCACCACCAGACCTTCGAGCCCGCCGTCGAGCGCGTCAACCACCATCTTTCCCACCACCTGATGGTCGGGGTGGGGCAGGTAGGCGTCTCGCGCCGCGGCATCGGTGAAATCCACCGTGAAGCCGTGGGTGAAGCCCTTCTGCAGCCCCTCGGGCGAACAGTCCGTGCCGCAGGTGACGGCGAGGATTCCAGGTATCTTTTGCTTCAGGCCTTCAATGGCGGCGAAAATGGCAGCCACATCCGCATCCTTGCGGAAACGGCACAACACAACATGACGGATCATTGTCCAGACTCCCTTGCAATGGCGCGCCAGCCGATGTCCCGGCGGCAGAAACCTTCCGGCCAGTCGATGCGGTCCACCGCGGCATAGGCCCGGGCCTGGGCCTCGCGCACGTTCCGCCCGCGCGCGGTGACGTTCAGCACCCGCCCGCCACTGGCCACGATCACACTGTTCCGCGCCGCCGTTCCGGCATGGAAGATTTCCACACCCTCCATGGCGGAGGCGCCCTCGAGGCCGCGGATCTCGCTGCCTTTCTCGACGTCACCCGGATAGCCGCTTGCGCACATCACGACGGTGAGCGCCACATCATCGAACCAGCGGGCCGACACCTTGTCCAGCGTTCCGTCGCAGCAGGCGAGCATGAGGGTTACGAGATCATCCTTCAGGCGCATCATCAGCACCTGGCATTCCGGGTCGCCGAAGCGGCAGTTGTATTCGATGAGCTTCGGGCCGTCCTTCGTCAGGATCAGCCCGGCATAGAGCACGCCCACGTAAGGGTGCCCCATGTCCTGCAGCGCGCGGATCGTGGGCTTCACGATCTTCTCCAGCGCCTCATCGCACAGGGCAGGGGTCATGCAGGGGGCGGGCGAATAGGCGCCCATGCCGCCGGTGTTGGGGCCGGTGTCGCCGTCGCCCACGCGCTTGTGGTCCTGCGCGGTGGCAAGCGGCAGGGCGTTTCGCCCATCGGTCAGCACGAAGAAGCTCGCCTCTTCGCCCTCGAGGAATTCCTCGATGACGCATTCGGCCCCGCCGAACTTGCCGGAGAAGATGTCCTCCACCGCCGCGCGGGCGGCAGCAATATCCATGGCCACGGTGACACCCTTGCCCGCCGCAAGCCCATCCGCCTTGATCACGATCGGTGCGCCGTGCTGATCGAGATAGGCGAGCGCGGCCGCCTTGTCCGTGAAGCGGCCATAGGCGGCCGTAGGGATGCCGTGCCTGGCGCAGATGTCCTTGGTGAATCCCTTGGAGCCTTCGAGCTGGGCTGCATACTTCCTGGGCCCGAAGCACTTGATGCCCGCTTTTGCCAAGTCGTCAGCCAGGCCCGCCACGAGCGGCGCCTCCGGTCCGACCACAACGAGGCCGATGGATTCGTCCTGGCAAAAGGCGATCACGGCGGCATGGTCGGTCACCTTCACGTCCACGTTGCGCGCGATCTGGTGCGTGCCCGGGTTGCCGGGGGCGACGAACAATCTTTCGCAGAGCGGGCTGGCAGCGATCGCCCAGGCCAGAGCATGTTCCCGCCCGCCTGATCCGATGAGGAGAATGTTCATGCGTGAACCCCGCAGGCCAATCCTTGCTTTCGCACGCCTTCTCGCATTTGATGCCGCGGAATCAAAGCACGGAATCTCACATGTCCACCATCTGGGACCATGACCCGGAAACGGGCGAAATCATCGAGCAGGGACCTTCCAACGCAGGGGAATACTCCGTCTCGGAGATCTCCAATGCCTTGAAGCGCACGCTGGAGGATCGGTTCGGCCATGTCCGGGTGCGGGGCGAGATCTCGGGCTTTCGCGGCCCCCATGCCTCAGGCCACTGCTATTTCGCCATCAAGGACGAGACAGCGAAGCTCGACGCCGTGATCTGGCGCGGCAGCTTCGGGCGGCTGCGCTCCAAGATGCAGGAGGGGCTCGAGGTCATCGCCACCGGCAAGATCACCTCCTACCCGATGAAGTCCAACTACCAGATCGTCATCGAGAACATCGAACCTGCCGGCGTGGGCGCGCTGATGGCGCTGCTCGAGGAGCGCAAGAAGAAGCTGGCGGCGGAGGGGCTGTTCGACACAGCGCGCAAGAAACCCATCCCCTATCTGCCGAAACTCATCGGTGTGGTCACCTCGCCCACAGGCGCGGTGATCCGTGACATTCTCCATCGCCTCAACGACCGCTTCCCGCGCCACGTGCTGGTCTGGCCGGTGCGCGTGCAGGGCGAGACCTGCGCGGCCGAGGTCGCAGCCGCAATTGCCGGGTTCAACGCCATGGAACGGAAACCCGACGTCATCATCGTGGCCCGCGGCGGCGGCTCCCTCGAAGACCTGTGGGGCTTCAACGAGGAAGCGGTGGTGCGTGCGGTGGCCGCAAGTGTGATCCCCGTGATCTCGGCGGTGGGGCATGAGACGGATACGACGCTGATCGACCACGCAGCCGATCTTCGCGCACCGACGCCCAGCGCGGCGGCGGAAAAGGCCGTGCCCGTGCGGACCGATCTCGTCGCTGAAGTCGCCTCCTATCATGCGCGGCTGCAGGGCGGCCTGAGGCGCTCCATGGATGAACGCAAGACGCGCCTGCGCTCCGCCGCGCGCGCGCTGCCGCGGCCCGATGAGATCCTCGCCCTCGTGCGCCAGCGTTTCGATTCCGCCTCTGGCCGCCTTGCGCAGGCGCTGAAAGCCAATACGCGCGAACATGGCGCGAGGCTGAACCGCATCGCCCCGCGCCTGTCGCTCATGCCGATGCGGACGCTCATCACCAATGAGCGCCGCTCGCTCGATCTCTCAGGCCGGCGCGCGGCGCAAGCGCTCTCCCGCCTGGTCGCATTCCAGCGCCAGCGCTTCGATGGCGTGGCGAAACTGGCGGATTCGCTGTCCTACAAGTCCGTCCTGCGGCGGGGCTTCGCCGTCGTCCGTACGGAGAAGGGCAAGCCTGTGCACCAGGCCTCCGACATTAGGCCAGGCGAGGTGCTGCGCCTGGAATTCGCCGATGGCGAGGTCACTGTCAGGGAGGATAGTCCCAAGCAGAGAAGATTACTTTAGGTAAGCTTCTGCTACGGTTTAGCGGCTCGTAAACCCTTAGGGTTGGCCTGAGAACGATTAATAACTGCACACTCCAATTTTTCAATTGAAAGTTGGGTAGTATTCTGTTTCTTCTCCATAAACTGCTACTTGGGGAAGATTATTCAACCAAATGTTGTTTAAATCAGATCGCCGGTCCCTCCGGCTGGTTTCACACGTGCTGGGCCTCTTCGCGCTACTGGCGCTCATTTCGATCGGTTTGCTTCCCGCCCAGGCAGCGCCTGTGTCGCCCAAGGTGCAGGTACTGGTTCAACCAAACGGTACCAAGTTCGAGGCGCGCCAGTGGGGCGATGAACGGCTGAGCGGCTGGGAAATGACCTCTGGGCATACCATTCTTCGTGACAAGGCCACCGGCAACTGGGTCTACGCAATTCGCGGCATGTCTGGCGCACTCGAGCCGTCCCGGAGCGTCGTCGGCCGGGACCAGCCGCCCGAGGGCGTCATCCCTCACCTGCGGCCACGCAGCGCTGCCGCAAGCGCCGCCAGAGCGGCCGCCGTCCGGCCATTCCCGAGGAGGGGAGACACGCCTTCGCTCGGCACCAACAACCTGCTCGCCGTTCTGGTGAACTATTCCGATACCCAGCCGAGGTATTCGCCCGAGGATTTCAACAAGCTGTTGTTCGGCAGGGGCAACAACAGCATGGCGGAGTACTTCTCGAAGGTATCCTATGGGAAATTCACCGTCAGTGCAGGCCCGGCAGGTGTACGCGGGTGGTACACGATCGACATGACCGCGGCAGAAGTTGCCCAAGATCACAACAAGATGGCGTTTCTGGCCGTTCAGGCAGCCGACCGGGACGGTGTCGATTTCTCGGCATATGACATGGACGGCGACTGCGATGCAGACACGGTGGCCATCATTCATCAGGGAGGCGATCAGCCTTCCTACGCTAGCAATCTCGGAAACTACGGACCGTACTTGACGAGATCGCCGTGCAGAAAAGGCGGCTTTGTGACCGTCCACAACTATATCACCGTGGGAGAGTTGTTCGATTACGGGCCCTACATCGGGCTGCATCACGTCGGCGTGATCATTCACGAGTATGGCCACGTTCTCGGCCTTCCTGATCTCTACGACATCAACTACACATCAAATGGTGTTGGCCAGTGGAGCACCATGTCGCATGGGCTCTATAATTGCAGCTGGGAGAAACAGAACGGGCAGGATGTGTGCGTACATACACCCGTATTGCTGGATGCATTCAGCAGACTGGTCCTTAACTGGTCGACGCCGATCGTGATCGAACGGGGCGCCGCCCCGGTATCCGTAACTCTCCCGCCGACTGATGAATCGCCGAGCGTGGTTCTGTTTGGCAGCGGTGAGCCGTTGAGCGAGTATTTCATTGTCGAGAACCGCCAGAAATCCGGTTTTGATGCAGGGCTTCCGGGATCAGGTTTGCTGGTCTGGCACGTAGATGATGCAGTTGAAGAGAACTGGAACGAGTGCGCTCATGTACTGCCGGGCGACTGTGCGTCTGGCCACCAAAAGGTAACCCTGGTGCAGGCGGATGGCAGGTGGGATCTCCAAAAGAGCTTCGTCGACGGAAACGCTGGAGACGACGGAGATCCCTTCCCAGGTGCCAAGAATATCACAAGCATCGATGATGATACAAAGCCGTTTGTGCGGCTTTACTCCGGCGCGCGATCCGGCATCAGCATTTCCTCGATCACGCAATCCGGAAAGAACATCACCGCGATCATGTCGCATAATCCTCAGTTCAACATTCGTTATTCGACGTCGGGAACGGGGAAAGGCGCCATTGCCGTTACTGGCGGCTCGCCGCCGCAGTGCGTTCGCAACTCGTGCACGGTTGAGTTCAAGCAGGGAGAAAAAGTCACTCTCACCGCTACTCCCGCGCCGGGCTCTGTTTTCAAAGGCTGGACGGGCGCAGGCTGCAGCGGCACGGGCAGCTGCACGGTGACGATGTCATCCGATCAGCAGGTGACCGCAACATTTGAGGAATTAGAACTCTTCACACTCTTCTCGTATGAGTATGGATCTGGCGAGGGCAGGCTTGTCATAACTCCGCAAGGGGCGAGCAGTACGTGTAATGAAAGCAAAATCTGCGACACCCGTTTTGGGGTTGGAACGACTGTCACGCTCACTGCCGAACCAGCCGCGGGTTCGTTATTCGCGGGTTGGACGCAGTATATCTTCAGAGGGGATGAAACGGATGTGGGGTCAGACTGCGGTGAGACGAACACCTGCACGGTGACCATGTCCACCCACATGTATGTCTCCGCGAGATTCGAAAAAGCGAAACCCAAGCTCTTGAGCCTCACCCTCCAGAAGGACGGAACCGGCGGGGGTGCCATCACCCGTGCTCCGCTCGGGTCAGACGAAGGTTGCTCCACCGGCTCCAGCGCTTGCCAGGTTCAATACGAAGAAGGAGCGACCGTTACGCTCACGGCCACGGCCTCTGCAGGTTCCGTCTTCGCGGGTTGGTCGGGCACCGGTGGCTGCTCCGGAACGGGGACCTGCACCTTGACCATGTCCGCAGCGAGGTCAGTGACGGCGACGTTCAATGCCTTGCGCACCTTTGTGCTTACTTACCGAAAGACGGGAACGGGTTCCGGCGCGGTCACCTTCTCGCCCCGGGGCTCGCTGGCGAACTGTACTGCGAACTGCACCAACAGCTTCGCATCCGGCACGGTGGTGACAGTGACGGCGGCGGCGGAGGCGGGTTCGGCATTCGCGGGCTGGTCGGGAATCCGCGGCTGCTCAGGAACCGGACCGTGTACCGTGACGATGACCAGAGCAATGTCATTGAAGGCGAGCTTCAGGAAACTTCCCATCTACGCCCTGAACTATACCAAGGCCGGCAAGGGAGCAGGCACGGTTGCCTTCTCGCCTGCCGGACAGGTCGCGAACTGCGCGGGAAGATGCACGAACCGTTACGTGTCGGGCACGGTCGTTACGCTCACAGCCACGCCCCAGCCCGGATCGGCATTCCTCGGTTGGTCAGGCAACC
>NZ_JBIICB010000295.1:0-5126 GCF_044239095.1 Aestuariivirga sp.
CCTTGACCTTGTCACGTATACGCTCGGCCGTGACCTCGCGTTCGAACTGGGCGAAGGACAGCAGGATGTTGAGGGTGAGGCGCCCCATCGAGGTGGTGGTGTTGAAGCTCTGGGTGACGCTGACGAAGGTGACGTTGTTGCGGTCAAAGACCTCCACCAGCTTGGAGAAGTCCATCAACGAGCGCGACAGGCGGTCGATCTTGTAGACCACCACCACGTCCACCAGCCCGTCCTCACTGTCGGACAAGAGCCGCTGAAGAGCAGGGCGGTCGAGGGTGCCGCCGGAGATACCACCGTCATCATATTGGTCGCGTACGACCACCCAGCCCTCAGACCGCTGGCTGGCAATATAGGCCTCGCAGGCTTCACGCTGGGCGTCGAGCGAATTGAACTCCTGCTCCAGCCCTTCCTCGGAGGATTTGCGTGTATAGATGGCGCAGCGGAGTTTTCGCGTTGCAGGCTTGTTCATGCTTATGCCCTCGCGCTGGACTTGAGGCCGAAGAACACGGGCCCACTCCACGGGGTGCCCGTGATAGCGCGCGCAATGGCCGACAGCGACTTGTAGGGCCTACCCTGATATTCGAAATCATCATCGCGCACCGTGACGCAGTGCTCGACGCCCTGGTACTCACGGATCAGCCGCGTCCCAGAGATCGGCCTGCTGTCAGCGCGCGTCTGCCGCTTCGCCTTGCTGCCGCCGTCCAGTTCCTCACCCAGCTTCTCCAGTCGCCGTACCGTCTCGGGCTTCAGCCCGCCATAAGCCAGTTCCTGGATGCGGTAGGCCAGCCTGCTCTCGAGGTAGCGCCGGTTGAAGGCGGGCGGTTCGCCCTCGAACAATTGCCGCCATTGCTCCTTGAGCTTCGGGGTGGGCGTGGTTTTCAGCGCCGCCAATCTCGCCAGCACTTGATCGCTCATCGTGTCATGCCTCCATTTGAGTTGCGGGTTGCATGACTGCTCTTCGGGCGGGATATGTCGACTGAACCTTCTCGCCGGTCAGCAGATAAAGGACTGGACTGTCGCGCCTTCATGCGGATGAGACCGGCCGCGAGGTTGCGGCCCAACTCGGCGAGGCGTTCGGCGGGGGTCATGCGGTTGGGGTCGAGGGCGTTTGGCATGCAGGCGTTCTGCCAAATCCATCGATGGCGCCGCTACGTTCGAAGGGGTGACCTCAGAAAACCGTTCCCGTCCGGAACGGTTTCACCTCGGGCTCGGTCTTCACGGATATCCCCAAGCGTACAGCGTCCGCATGGCTTATCTTCTGACGCCGCTTTCGGCACGATGCCAGGCGGCCAGCACGATGGTTGCAGCCCGGCAACCTTCCTCCAGAAGGAAAGAAGGTGCCCAAGACGTAGATGACGGCGATCACGTGATCCTGCGCGGCTCTGCCACTATTTCGGCATCTTGCGTCTCGGCATGGATTTCTTCACGAATCAATCGGTCCGTCCATTCACCCAGATAGCCGTAAAGGGCATCGTTCATCGTCTGGAATTCCGGCCACAGCGTGTTGTCGAAGAAACGCCGCGGAGCTCTGATCACGATCGTCTGGCTATGCATACGCGGATAGCGATAGGGCCTCAGGCCGTAGCGGCGGCAAAGCGCGATGAACAACTTGCGTGAGAAGATATTCGGTATGGAGCATCTGATCTCTTCAGGCGTGTCAGTCCGTGTCGCCTGCTGGAGCTGGGCCCTGATGCGCTCAGCAGCGGCAGCGGCGGCAGAGCGTTCACCCGCCGTTGCGGCACCGTCGAAAAGCGACTCGATCTTCTTCAGCTTCTCCCGAAGCGCCTGCTCACTCGTTGTGTCAGGGTTCTTCATGTCACGCTGTGCCCAGACTGGGACTGACGAGAAGATCGCGCAGGTGTCTGGCTACTCTGAGCTTTTCTTCCCACTGTTTCCGGATGCGGGCCGCGTCCTGCTTTATGAAGTCAAGGTCCTCACCCTCCACGGCTTCGGACAGCTCCTCCTCCATCTGGTAAAGGTCCGATTCCATCTGTTCGGCTATCTGGCGCTCAATGCGGGGCCACAGCGTTTCAATGTTCTCGCGGAAGAAGATCCGCCTGATCTCGGACACGAAGGTTGGCAGCTCGCGGGCAAACTCCGGGCGGGTGAGTGCGGCTTCGGCGTAGCTGAAGAGCTTTTCGCCGACGACATAGTCGAAGGCGCTTTCGGTACCATGGCGGAGTCGAATACCTTCCGCAGCCTCGCATTGCTCGATCCACGTCCGGTGGAATTGATGAATGGCTTTCGTCATTGATCATGTCTCCAGGCCAAATCTGTGCGATCAAGATGCCATCATCAATCCGGACGTGTTGAAGCGCAACAATGCTGACGGAGTGACGGGCGGCAACCTGAGGCCCGCACGCTTGCATCTGTCGAATCGAACATCATGTGTGCTGTCTGTTGTCTCTCTCCCGGCCGTCTCCACTGTGTCCAAACATCTGATCTCATTTGCGAAAGTGAAAAGCTCCGCCCGTGTGAAACCGAAGGGTTGAACCGTTCAATCGTTCTTTATATGTTCTGGAAGGCTCAAACAAGGAGGCCTGCCAATGTTCATCGAAAAACTCGACCGTCACCAGTGGACCCTCGATCAGGCCAAGCAGCATATTGCCAGGCTGATCCTGGCGAAGCGTCAACAGGAGGCAATTGTAGCCGGAGAAGCGCCTAAGCCAGCGCGGACGTGGCCGCGGCCGGAGGATCCGATCAAGAGGAGCGAGGACGAGGCTCACAGTGAACTGTTTACCGCGCTCCGGGATGGCGACCTGCACGCCACCGGACGTCTGTCGGAGCAGCGCCGTCCGCGCTACGCGACCGGAAATTCATCTTGGGACTTTCATTCCGGTAATCATCAGCCGATCAGCCCTTCGCATTGGCGTGAAGGCCAGTTTGGTTATGGGATTGGCAGCCTTGAGTTTCTGAAAGGGGAGTTCATCGACATCCGTGTGCCGCGCTTCATGGTGCTGGCGATCTGGCCCGAGCCCCGTATCGAGGAGTCCCGGAAGTCCGACAGCGAGACGCCCTACACCACGCCCTACATCGAGATGATGTTCACTACGATCAGGGTGCACGGCATAACTGATGAACAACAGAGCAAGAAGGAATTGCTCGTTGATTGGTTTACGAAGCAAAAAGTCGAGGACGAACTGATCTCTGGCAATCTCGGGGACGCGATGGCCACACTCGTCCGCCATCCCAAATCACAGCGTGGCGGCGCCAAGCGCATGATCGGGCCGGATGTTCGTGAGACGGTCTAACCATCGGACGAAGCCTTATCAGGCAGTCAGCTGGCGCGCGCCCGTCTCGTTCTGGTGCTTGAGAGATCAACGTTGGTGATGCCAACGTTGATTTCCGGGCACCTTTGAAGGCGTCCCGCTTTCTCCTCGTGCCATCAATCTTTTGCAAATAGCAAGCAGCACTCACAACCACCAGCAGGGCTGAACCCATTGTATGTCTTCGTTTGGTAGGGTGGACCCGTTCCACCAATGAGCAGCGGCATGGGGTGACCCCAATGTCTGTGATCCGATGCTGAAAAACTTATCCACAGATGGCTGCGGGCGGACCAGCGGCCCCTGCCATTGAGTTTCCGATCATTACATGAGGATTGAACCGTTCGAGGCGCGAGCAAGCGCGCTGGCGTGACCGCTTCGAACGTCGCGGAGGCCTGTAAACACAAGGCAGAACACGGGCTTGAACCTCACAAGCCCAGGCTCGTTCCGCCTTGCCGCACTGCTTCGACCAGCCCCCGCAGCCTGCCACTGATGCCATCACGGCGGCAGTGCGTTGGGACGTGCGTGTCGCGGAGCATGCGCAATGAGCGGCGGCGACTGGCATGCCTTCGACCGCGAGGTCCGCGGCCAGGTCCGTGAGCTTGCACTGGAGTTGCTGGGCAAGCCTGGCCTTCGCACACCTGACGAATGGCGCTGGGGTCGTAAGGGCAGCCTGTCGCTGGTGATGTCCGGCGAGCGGGCGGGTCTCTGGTTCGATCATGAACTGGGGCAGGGAGGCGGCTTTACCGATCTGGTTGCCCATCACCTGCGCATGGGCCGCCGTGATGCCCTCGAGTGGATCGCAGGCCGTGTCGGCGTGACGCTGCCTTCGGTCTCCGGACGTACCAACGCCGCCGAACCCATTCTACTCACGCTCGCCAGTTCCCGCCCCAAGGCGCAACATGTTCGTGATGACGGGCCTGCAAAGAACGCCGTGGAGCGCGCTGCCCGGATCTGGGACCATGCGGAGCCTGCTCCGGCGGACCATCCCTATCTTCTCGCCAAGCAGGTCGCCCCGCTCGCCCTTCGCGCCGATGCGCAGGGCCGGCTCATCGTGCCGCTGCAGGATGTAGCAGGCGTCCTACACAGCCTCGAGTTCATCGCAGCCGATGGCGGCAAGCGCTACCTGACCGGTGGCGCCAAGCGGGGGCATTTCGCGGTGGTGGGGCAGGAGCCCGCACCGCTTTCCGCTCCGGACGGCCCCATGCTGGTCTGCGAAGGCTGGGCCACCGGCGCGAGCCTTTGCATGGCAACGGACCACACCATCATCGCCGCAATGGACGCTGGCAATCTGCTCCCCGTCGCAGAGGCGCTGCGCAGCCAGTACCCTGAAGCCGACCTGATTATCGTTGCTGACAATGACGACAAGCCCGGGCGCACGGCGAACCCCGGCGTCGAGGCGGCGCGGAAGGCTGCGGCAGCCACCGATGCCCGGCTCGCGATTCCGCCCACACCCGGAGACGCCAATGACCTTTTCTGCGCCGGGGGGATCGAGGCGGTCGCCACGCTGGTGTCATCGGCCGCCCGCATTCCGCAGCCTGGGCCTACCTACGCCGAGCCCGTTCTTTCGGTCGACAAAGCCCGTGCCAGCCTCGCGGAGGCCATTGCCCGCTTCATGGAGGACGTGAGCCACTGGTGGGCCGGCGTGGACGACCCTGTCGCTTCGCCTCCGCCGTCCGGCAAAGGTGAGACGGCACCTCATGCTTTCCTAGATTTCAACGACGTAAAGATGCCCCCGCCGCTGCTTGGGCTTCCTGTCGACGTAGGGTTGGGCAAGACCTCCGCTACGCGTGAAGCCATCACCCGCCTCATTGCCTCCCGCGCCCTTGGCGGCCGCAAGGTGGTGTTTGCCGTCCCCCGGCA
>NZ_JBIICB010000048.1:0-20453 GCF_044239095.1 Aestuariivirga sp.
GCGGCCGCGGATCATCGTGCCAACGGGCCAGCCGGTGACCTCGCGGCCGTCATGGGGCGTCCATTTGCAGCGGCTTTCAATCCAGCCATTGGTGATGGTGCGCTTCGCCTTCATGTCGACGATGGTGAAGTCGGCGTCATAGCCCTCGGCGATGCGGCCCTTGCCGGCAAGCCCGAAGATGCGGTTGGGGCCATGGGAGGTGAGGTCGACGAAGCGCTCGAGCGAGAGCAGGCCCTGGTTCACGCAGTCGAGCATGACGGGAACGAGCGTCTGCACGCCCGGCATGCCAGAGGGCGAGGCGGGATAGGGCTTGGCCTTCTCGTCCAGCGTATGGGGCGCATGGTCGGAGCCCAGCACATCAACGAGGCCGGAGTTGAGGGCGGCCCAGATGGCGGCGCGGTGATGCGGCTCACGGATGGGCGGGTTCATCTGGAGCAGGGTGCCGAGGCGGGCATAGTCGCTTGCGGTGAAGACGAGGTGATTGGCGAGAACCTCGACGGTTGCCACGTCACGCGCGGCGGCGAGCAACGGAAACTCGTCAGCCGTGGAAATGTGCAGCACATGGATGCGTTTGTGCGCCTCACGCGCCAGGCGGATGAGCCGCTCGGTCGAGAGCCGTGCGGCCTCTGCATCGCGCCACACATGGTGGCTGGCGGGATCGCCCTCGATGCGCAGGTGCTTTCTTGCGTTGAGCCGGTCCTCGTCCTCCGAATGGAAGGCGGCGCGGCGGCGGATGTTGGCGAGGATGCGGGCGACACCCTTGTCGTCATCAACAAGGAGCGAGCCGGTGGAGGACCCCATGAACACCTTCACGCCCGCACAGCCTGGCAGCAGCTCGAGCTCGCCCAGAATATGCGCGTTCTCGCGCGTGCCGCCCATGTAGAAGGCGAAATCGCAATACATGCGATTGGTGGCACGGCGGATCTTGCCGGCCAGCGTGTCAGCACAGGTGGTGAGCGGGCTGGTGTTGGGCATTTCGAAGACGCCCGTCACCCCGCCCTTCACCGCGGCGCGGCCGCCGGTTTCGAGATCTTCCTTGTGTTCGGCCCCGGGCTCGCGCAGATGGACCTGGCTGTCCACCACACCCGGCAGGATGTGGAGGCCGGTGCAGTCGATGACTTCGCCTGCCTGTTCGTGCCCGAAGGAGCCGATCCCGGTGATCCGCCCGGCCGTGACGGCGATGTCACGCCGGCCCGTCCCGTCATGGTTGACGAGCGTGCCGCCCTTCAGGATCAATTCCGCGTTGAATGGCATGATAAGTCCCGGGCCGTCCTTGAACGTGTGTCCCGGCCTTCGTAAATGTGGATTGGAGACGAAGCAACAGCGATGCACGACATTCAATTCGAAGCGGGCACACTTCCCGGCCGGGCCGTCCTGTCTGTCACAGGCGCGGACGCCGCCCATTTCCTGCACAATCTGCTGACGGCGGATGTCGAGCATCTGGGCGAGGGCCAGGCGACACTTGCCGCCCTTCTGAGCCCCCAGGGCAAGATCCTGTTCGACATGCTGGTGCTGCGGCAGGGCGGCGGCTTCCTGATCGACTGCGCGGCGGGCCAGCGCGCGGACCTTGCGAAGCGGCTGGCCATTTACCGGCTGCGGGCCAAGGTCGAGGTTGCCCCGCGCGATGACCTGCACGTCAGCGTGTCGCCTGGGCCAATCCCCGGCGGCTATCGCGACCCGCGCAGCGAGGCGATCGGCTGGCGGGTGGCCGGGCCGGAGGGCCGCCCCGCGCAGGGCTATGACACAGCCCGCATTGCGCTGGGCCTCGCCGACAGCGCGGCGGACCTGGGTTCGGGGGAATTCTTCCCGCATGAGGCCAATCTCGACCAGCTGGGCGGGGTGAACTTCAAGAAGGGCTGCTATGTGGGCCAGGAGGTGGTCTCCCGCATGGAGCATCGCGGCACGGCGCGAAGCCGCATCCTGCCGGTGAGGCTCGAGGGCGACGCCCCGCCCAAGGGCACGGAGATCCGCAGCGGCGGCAAGCAGGTGGGAACACTTCTTTCCGCCGCGGGACGCGACGCATTGGCCCTGATCCGCCTCGACCGGCTGGCGGAGGCCGAGGGCCCCCTCCTTGCCGATGGCGTGGCGCTCACGGTGCGCAAACCCTCCTGGGCGCGCTATGACGTGCCGGGCGCGGCATGAGCGCCACCCGCCACGCCGACGGCATCTGCCGCTGCAACTGGTGCGGAACGGACCCGCTCTATGTCGCCTATCACGACACGGAATGGGGCGTGCCCGAATATGACTCGCGCGCCCTGTTCGAGAAACTGCTGCTCGACGGCTTCCAGGCAGGCCTCTCCTGGATCACCATCCTGAGGAAGCGCGACAATTTCCGTGCCGCCTTCGACGGCTTCGACCCGGAGAAGATGGCGCGCTATACACCGAAGAGATGCGCAGCCCTGATGCAGGACGCAGGAATCGTGCGCAACCGGCTGAAGATCGAGGCCAGCGTCAGCAATGCGCAGGCCTATCTCGCCATTCCGGACTTCTCCGCTTACCTGTGGAATTTCATGGACGGCAGGCCGCTGCAGAATACGCTCAAGAGCATGAGCGAGATTCCGGCCAAGACGCCACTGGCCGAGAAAATGTCAAAGGACTTGGCAAAACGCGGCTTCCGCTTCGTGGGCCCCACCATCGTCTATGCCTTCATGCAGGCCTGCGGACTGGTCAACGACCACCTCGTCGACTGCCACCGTCATGAAGCGGTGAAACATGCCGCGAAACCCTGAGCCGCCGCGGGCGTGGCAGCGGATGCTGTCGGGGCGCAGGCTCGATCTTCTCAATCCGTCGCCGCTCGATATCGAGGTGGAGGACATTGCGCATGGGCTGGCGCGGGTGGCGCGGTGGAACGGGCAGACCCGGGGCGACCATGCCTTTTCGGTGGCGCAGCACTGCGTGCTGGTGACGGAGATCGCCGCGCATCTGGCGCCGGAAATGGCGCGGGAGGAGAAGCTTGCCGCACTTCTCCACGATGCGCCGGAATATGTGGTGGGCGACATGATCTCACCCTTCAAGGCAGCGCTCGGCCTCGACTACAAGGCGTTTGAGCGGCAGCTTCTGGCGGCGATCCACATCCGCTTCGGGCTTGCCGCCGGAACGCCGCCAAAGCGCGAGGCCTTCATCAAGAAATGCGATCGCGTCGCCGCCTATCTCGAGGCCACGCAGCTCGCGGGCTTCGGGGTGGAGGAGGCGGAGAAATTCTTTGGCAGGCCGAAGGGCCTGGAGGGTGAGGCTGCACGCGCCTTCTTCCGGCTGAAACCGCTTGCGCCGAACGATGCGTCAGCGCTCTATCTCAGGACATTCAGGAAACTCGCCCCATGATCATCGTAGGCCCCTTGAGCAAGGTTCAGCCGCTCATCGACGAGCATGGCGTGCGCCATGTTGTGACACTGCTCGCCCCCAACACGCCGCATGACATGCCAGCGGGGATCGCGGCAGACCGGCACCTGAAGCTCTATTTTCATGACATCATCCAGGCGATGGACGGGCACACCCCGCCCTCGGCAGGGGATGCCGAGCGCCTCATCGGATTTCTCGCGGGCTGGGACAGGGCCGACCCGATGCTGATCCACTGCTGGGCGGGCATCAGCCGCTCGACGGCGGCGGCCTATACCGCACTCTGCATGTTTCGTCCGCAGGCGGATGAAGTGGCCCTCGCGCAGGAACTGCGCGCCGCCTCGCCGTCGGCCACGCCGAACCGGCTCATCGTTTCGCTGGCCGACGAGGTGCTGGGGCGCAATGGGCGGATGGTGAAGGCAATCGAAGGGATCGGCCGCGGGGCGGATGCCTTCGAGGGGACGCCCTTCGTGCTGAAGCCGTAGCGCGCACTCCGGTCAAATGAAAAGGGCGCCTTTCTGGCGCCCTTCGTAACGCAGCCATGCGCAACGGTCACGAATCCTCGTAGAAGATGTGACGGCCGATCTTGACGAGACGCTTCATGCTCTTGGCCCATTTCGGCTTCACGTAGTCGGCATGATAGTTGGTGGCGGTGGTGAGCGCCGCGACCTTGGCATCGCCCGCGATCACCTTCTTGGCGAGCCGCTTGGCCTGGGACCAGGATGCGGCACTCTTCACGTCGTCCGGAAGACCGTCACAGGCGAAGGAGAACTGGCAGGAATTGCGCCGCCCGGAGCCCTGATACACGACGCCGCAGATGGTTTTCGGGTATTCGGGATCCTTGACGCGATTGAGGATCACCTTGGCCACAGCCACCTGCCCAAGCTCCGACTCGGAGCGCGCCTCGAAATAGATGGCGCGGGCAAGGCAGTTTTCCTCAGCCAGCTGGACGCGCCGCTGATGGATTTCCTTCTTGGTGTCCTTGTCTTTGGCCGCGCTGCGCTTCAGCTTCATGGCCTTCTCGACCTGACGGGGCGAAGGCGCCAGCGCCGTCCGCTCCTCAGATTCCTCGGACTCTTCCTCAAGATTGATTGCGGCGGGAACGATCTGGACGGCTTTTTCTGCCGCCTCCGCCACCTTGGGAGCCTTCACAACAAAATCGCCCTTGCCGCCAAGGGCGACGACCTGGGTGGAGGACCGGTTCACGATGTCGAGGCTGGCGGCCTGGGGCATCAGGGAACCCTTGGCCAGGATGTTGGAGGACGGCGAGGCCACACTCTCAAGCACATCGCCCGGATCGGCATTATGGGCCACGGCATTCTGCCCAAGGTAATGGCCCGCGAAAGCGAAGGCCATGACGAGGAACAGGCCACCGAAGGCCATTGGACCGTACTCGGACAGCACACCACGCTTGCCGCGAATAACAAAATCCTCACGTTGGGCGGACCTGGCAGGCCCTATTCTGCGCGCTGTTTTCTTCACTTCCCCTCGACACACCGTGGGCCGTAGATTCTTACGACGCTGTTAAGACGCGGTAGCCTATAAGGCACCCGTTTAACATAGGTTAACCATCCCAGCAACCCGAAGCAGCCCTTTTTCGGGCCAAAACGCGGCAAGGTAAACAACTGGTTAACATCTTGCCACGATTCAAAAAAATCAGGAATTTGAAAGGCTTGCCTGAGCCGCGGCGAGCCTGGCGATGGGCACCCGGAAGGGCGAACATGACACATAGTCAAGTTTGATCTTCTCGCAGAAGGCGATGGAGGCGGGATCGCCGCCATGTTCGCCACAAATGCCGGCCTTGAGGCCGGGCTTCACCCCGCGCCCGCGCTCGGTGCCGATCCGCACCAGTTCGCCCACCCCCTCGATGTCGAGCGAGATGAAGGGATCGAACTTGAACACGCCCTTGGCCGTGTACTCGCCGATGAAGCGGGCGGCATCGTCACGGCTGATGCCGAAGGTGGTCTGCGTCAGGTCATTGGTGCCGAAGGAGAAGAAATCCGCCGACTCCGCTATCTCGGCCGCCCTGAGCGCGGCGCGCGGCAGCTCGATCATGGTGCCCACGGAATAGGCGATGGCAACCCCCGTCTCCTTCGCCACCTGTTCGGCCACCGCCACCACCCGGTCCTTCACACGGTCGAGTTCGTTCTTCGAGGCGACGAGCGGCACCATCACCTCCGGTATCGGGGCCTTGCCGGTGCGGCGGGCCACCTCGGTCGCCGCCTCGAAGATGGCGCGCGTCTGCATTTCCGCGATCTCCGGATAGGAAATGAGCAGCCTGACCCCGCGGTGGCCCAGCATGGGGTTGAACTCCTTGAGCTCTGCCACGCGCGCGCGGAGCTGGTCGGCATTGGCGTTCATCTGCTCGGCCACCTCCTCGATCTCATGATCGGCCTGGGGCAGGAATTCGTGGAGCGGCGGGTCGAGGAGACGGATCGTCACCGGCAGCCCCGCCATGATCTCGAAGAGTTCGATGAAGTCTTCCCGCTGCATCGGCAAGAGCTTGGCCAGCGCGGCGCGGCGCGCCTCCAGCTTGTCGGCGAGGATCATCTCGCGCACCGCCTGGATGCGGCCCGCCTCGAAGAACATGTGCTCGGTGCGGCAGAGGCCGATGCCCTCCGCGCCAAAGTCACGCGCGGTGCGCGCATCGTGCGGGGTTTCGGCATTGGCGCGGACACCCATGCGCCGCAACCCATCAGCCCAGGACATCAGCATGGCGAAATCGCCCGAAAGCTCCGGCTGGATGGTCGCCACCTCGCCCTTCATCACCTGCCCTGCCGAGCCGTCGATGGTGATGACGTCACCCTTCTTCAGGTTGACGCCCATGACGCTCATGGTGCCTGCCGCATAGTCGATGCGGAGCGAGCCCGCGCCCGAGACGCAGGGCTTGCCCATGCCGCGCGCCACCACCGCCGCGTGGGACGTCATGCCGCCGCGCGTCGTCAGGATGCCTTCGGCGGCGTGCATGCCGTGAATGTCCTCCGGGCTCGTCTCGATGCGCACGAGGATGACGCGGCGGTTCAGCGCCTTGAGGCGCTCGGCCTCATCCGCATCGAACACGATCTCGCCGGAGGCCGCACCCGGCGACGCGGGAAGGCCGGTGGCGATCACCTCGCGCTTCGCCTTGGGGTCGAGCGTGGGATGCAGCAGCTGGTCGAGCGAGGCGGGATTGATGCGCAGCACCGCCTCCGCCTTGCCGATCAGCCCCTCCTCCGCCATGTCGACGGCGATCCTGAGTGCTGCCTTCGCGGTGCGTTTTCCCGTGCGCGTCTGCAGCATCCAGAGCTTGCCGGCCTGGATGGTGAACTCCATGTCCTGCATGTCGCGGTAATGCCGCTCCAGCAGATCGAAGTGCTGCTGCAGCTCGGCGAAGGTGGCGGGCATCAGCGCCTCGAGCGAGGGCGCCTCGGAGCCAGCCTCCTTGCGCGCCCGCTCCGTGATGTTCTGGGGCGTGCGGATGCCGGCCACAACATCCTCGCCCTGGGCATTGACGAGGAATTCGCCATAGAGCTCCTTGGCACCCGTGGCGGGATTGCGGGTGAAGGCAACGCCGGTGGCAGAACTGTCACCCATGTTGCCGAACACCATGGCCTGCACGTTTACGGCGGTGCCCCAGTCCTCGGGAATGCCGTTCAGCCTGCGGTAGGTGATGGCGCGCGCCCCGTTCCAGGAGTTGAAGACGGCGCCGATCGCCCCCCAGAGCTGGGCTTGGGGGTCCTGCGGGAAGGGCGTGCCGGTCTCAGCCTCGACCAGCGCCTTGTAGCGCGCGATGAGGCCCAGCCAATCCTCGGCGGTGACCTCGGTGTCGAGCGCATAGCCGCGCTGCTCCTTGAAGCCGCCAAGGATGTCCTCGAACTCGGCATGGTCGACGCCGAGCACGACATCGGAATACATGCTGATGAAGCGGCGGTAGCTGTCATAGGCAAAGCGCCGGTCGGCCGACTTGGCGGCCAGGCCCTCGACCGTCTTGTCGTTGAGGCCCAGGTTCAGAACCGTGTCCATCATGCCAGGCATCGAGGCGCGCGCGCCCGATCGCACGGACACAAGCAGGGGATTGCGCGCATCGCCGAAGGAGGCGCCCGCGATCTTCTCAACAGATGCCAAAGCGTCCGACACCTGCGCCGCGAGGCTTGGCGGATAGGACCCGCGCGCGGCATTGTAGGCGGTGCATACCTCGGCCGTGATGGTGAAGCCCGGCGGAACGGGAAGGCCGAGATTGGCCATCTCCGCGAGGTTGGCGCCCTTGCCGCCCAGCAATGCCTTCATGTCGGCGCGGCCTTCGGCAGACCCGCCGCCAAAGCTGTAGACATGTTTCGGAGATTCAGCCGCCATGACGCACTCTTCCCGTTGATCGACGTCTCGTGACAGGTAGCGGGCGGCGGCCCAATGGAAAATTAACCACAGATGACAGGTGCGTGCAATGCAATATCGCACATGCGTGATCAGGCCGGCTTGCGCGGCTTTCTGATGAAGAGGATCCACAGCGCAATCGACAGGTTCAGCACGTTCCACGCCACGCCGTTGAGGAAGGCCAGCGTGTAGGACCCCGTCCAGTCATAGATCTCGCCTGAAAGCCAGCCGCCCAGCGCCATGCCGAGAACGGTGGCGGTGAGCACGGTGCTGATGCGGCTTCCCGCCTCGCGCGCCGGGAAATGGTCACGGATGATGAGCGCATAGCTCGGCACGATGCCGCCCTGGCTCAGGCCGAAAACGGCCGAGACGATGTAGAGCGAGGTGAGCCCATCGAAGGGAATGTAGAACAAGAGTGCCAGCATCTGCAGGAAAGACCCCGCAATCAATGTCGCGAGGCCGCCGATCTTGTCGGCGATGAGGCCCGAGGCGAGCCTGCTCACCACGCCGAAGCCCAGCATGATGGAGAGCATCTCGGCGCCTCGCGCCGGGCCGTAGCCTAAGTCCGCGCAATAGGCCACGATATGGACCTGCGGCATGGACATGGCGACACAGCAGGACAGCCCCGCCAGAACAAGCGCTGGGAACAGCAGCGGATGCTTCGGCAGCAGGCCGCTCTTCTGGCCCGACGCGCGGCTGGCCGGGCTTGCCGTGTCATCAAAATGCGGGCGCCGTCTCAGGAACTGTGCCAGCGGCAGCATGACCACCACGCAGATGATGCCGATCGCCATATAGGTGGTGCGCCAGCCATAGTGCTGGATCGCGGCCTGCATGGCGGGCGGCCAGAGTGTTCCGGCGATGTAGTTGCCACTCGCCACGATGGCCACCGCGATGCCGCGGCGCTTGAGGAACCATTGCGAGGTGTCCGCCACCAGGGGCCCGAAGGTGGCGGCACTGCCGAAGCAGCCGATCAGCACCGCCTGCACCACCACGAACTGCCAATAGCTCTGCGACATGGCCGCGAGAAAGAAGCCGGCACAGAGCGACACCGCGGCAATCGACACCGGCACGATGATGCCGAAGCGGTCCGCCACGCGGCCCATGATGAAGCCACCGGCAGCGAAGCCGATGAAGGTGGCGGTATAGGGAAGGGACGCGCCGGCGCGGTCAACCCCGAACTCGGCCTGGATCGTCGGCAGCACGACGACTGAGAGCCACAGCCCGATGCCCCCCACCACGGCGAGCACCAGCGAGATCACGAGGCGGATCCAGGCATAGCGGCTGTCGGGCGTGAAGGTGGTGGCGGCAGGATTCATGGATATTCCCTAGCCGCTGGCTGTGCCGCGGTCAAAGCAGGCTGGCGGAGAGGTGCGGTGCGGCTGGCGCATGGGAGCGGCAACACCGCAAGCGTCAGCGGGTCATCTTTCACCACCTCATACTTGCCGTAACTCGTGCGGGAGAAGGGAAAACCATAAGAGGATGATCCCCTTCTCCCGCGCGGCAGCGTGGGAGAAGGTGGCCGAAGGCCGGATGAGGGCCTCTTTCCAGCGGCAAGACTCGCGGATACAGGCCCTCATCCCCCCTTCGGGGACCTTCTCCCATTGCTTTGCAACGGGAGAAGGGAAAACTCACCACGAGTCCCTTCTCCCGTCGCAACGCGATGGGAGAAGGTGGCCAAAGGCCGGATGAGGGCCTCTTTCCAACGGCAGGACTCGCGGACACGGGCCCTCATCCCCCCTTCGGGGACCTTCTCCCATTGCTTTGCAACGGGAGAAGGGAAACCTCACCACGAGTCCCTTCTCCCGTCGCGATGCGATGGGAGAAGGTGGCCGGCAGGCCGGATGAGGGTCTCTTTCCAGCGGCAGGGCTCGCGGACACAGGCCCTCATCCCCCCTTCGGGGACCTTCTCCCATTGCTTTGCAACGGGAGAAGGGGAGTTAGCCTTCGATCTTCGAGAAGTCGGCCACTTCCGCCGTGGCCTGGCGGATGCGGTTCAGCAGGCGCAGGCGGTTTTCGCGGAGGGTGGCGTCCTTGTCGTTCACCGTCACCTGTTCGAAGAAGGCATCGACGGGGGCGCGGAGCTTGGCGATGGCGCTCATGGCGCCTTCGAAATCTTCCTGCTCCACGGCGCGCCGGGCCTGGTCCACGGCCTGGGTGATGGCGGAGTGCAGCGCCTTCTCCTCGTCCTTGATGAGCTGGGAGATGTGCACCTCGCCGTCATGGGTGACGCCGTCCTTCTTCTCCTCGATGCGGAGGATATTGGCGGCGCGCTTGACACCGGCGAGCAAATTCCTGCCGTCATCCGTCTCGAGGAAGCTGGACAGCGCCTCGACGCGCTTCACGATCATCACGAGATCATCCTGGTTGCCGAGCGCGAAGACGGCATCGATCAGGTCGTGGCGGCGGCCCTGCTCCTTGAGATAGACCTTGAGTCGGTCGGCGAAGAAGGCGAGCAGGTCCTCTCCGCAGAAGGCGAGCGGCAGGCGCAGGCCCTTGTCGAGAATGATGCGGATGACGCCCAGCGCCGCGCGGCGAAGCGCATAGGGATCCTTCGATCCCGTGGGCTTTTC
Source organism: Aestuariivirga sp. (assembly GCF_044239095.1). Lineage (GTDB taxonomy): Bacteria > Pseudomonadota > Alphaproteobacteria > Rhizobiales > Aestuariivirgaceae > Aestuariivirga. The sequence goes on from NZ_JBIICB010000048.1 coordinate 10,257, forward strand.
GTCGATGGACCAGAAACCCACCAGCGTGTCGAGCTTGTCGGCCAACGCCACGGCCTGGCCGATGCGTGACACGGGGATCGTGTCGCTCGGGCCCACGGGCTTGTAGTGATCGCGGATCGCATCGGCCACCTCTGCGTCGAAACCCTGGTCGAGCGCGTAGTAGCGGCCCATGAGGCCCTGCAGCTCGGGGAATTCGCCGACCATGCCGGTGACGAGATCGGCCTTGGCGAGGCGCGCGGCTTGGCGGGCTTTCTCGATGTCAGCGCCGATGGTCTTGGCGATTTCGGCCGAAAGCGTTTCGATGCGCGTGACGCGCTCGCCCTGGCTGCCGAGCTTGGCGTGGAAGGTGATGGCGTCGAGCTTCTTCGCCCAATCTGCAAGTTTCACCTTGCGGTCCTGGTCCCAGAAGAACTTGGCGTCCGAAAGCCTGGCGGCGATGACCTTGTTGTTGCCGGCGATGATGGTGTGGCCGCCATCCTTGGCGACGAGGTTCGACACCAGCAGATAGCGGTTGGCAAGACGGCCCGTCACGGCGTTCCTCAGCGCGAAGCATTTCTGGTGGGTCTTGATCGAGGTGGCGATCACCTCCGGCGGAACGTTGAGGAAGCTCTCATCGAAACTGCCCATCAGCACCACGGGCCATTCGACAAGGCCGGCGGTTTCCTTGAGCAGACCTTCATCCTCGATGAGCTCGAGGCCCTGCGCAAAGCTCAAGTTGCGGGCTTCGGTGCGGATCGTTTCGGCACGCGCATTGGCATCGACGATGACGAATTCGCGTGACAGCTTCAGCGCATAATCCTCGAAGCGGCGGACCTCGATGTGCTGCGAGCCCATGAAGCGGTGGCCGCGCGTGGTGTTGCCGCTGCGGATGCCCTCGATCTCGAAGGGCACAATCTCACCGTCAAAGGTGCAGATGATGGAATGAAGCGGGCGCACCCAGCGAAGCGTGCCGGAGCCCCAGCGCATGGACTTGGGCCAGGGGAATTTGCGGATCGTGTCGGGCAGGATCTCCGCGATGATCTCGGTGGCCGCACGGCCGGGCTTGCGCATCACGGCGAGATAGAACTGGCCCTTCTTGTCGTCCTGAACCTTAAGCTGTTCGAGGCTTAAGCCCGTGGATTTCAGAAAGCCGTCGATGGCGGGCTGGGGAGCGTCGGTGCGGGGGCCTTTGCGCTCCTCGTTCACATCCGCCGCCTTGGCGTCGAGGCCTTCGACCGAGAGCACGAGGCGGCGCGCCCCGCCGTGGGCCTGGGCGCCCTCATAGGTGAGGCCTTGCCCGACCAGCGCATTGGTCACCAACTGGCGCAGGTCATCCGCCGCCTTCTGCTGCATGCGGGCGGGGATTTCCTCGGAAAACAGTTCGATCAGCAATTCAGGCATCGGGGCACTCCGGACGGAGCCCGCGATTAGCAGCCCCGGTCTGGCTTGTCACCTCTTGGGGGATGGCATTCCTCTCCCCCACATGCGTGGGGGAGAGGAATAAGTATAGGAGCGGCGGGTCAGAGCGTGTTGTGCGAGCCGTCGCAGAGGGGCTGGCCCTTGGTGGCCTTGCAGCCGCAGAAGAACTTGCGGCCCGTGGCCTCCGCCGTCCACTTCACCGGCGTGAAGCTGGTGCCCTTGTGGGAACCGTCGCAGAAGGGCTGGCGCTTGGACTGGCCGCAGGAGCACCACCAATAATCCTTGCCGGCCTCAACCTCGACGGGGATGGGCGACTTCTGTGCGACGACGGGACCGGACATGTGGGGATGCTCCTCAAAAAACGATGATTGGAATTACGGAGAAAGGCTCGCTGCGGTTCAGGCGGCCCCGCCGCCTGCCGTCTTGCTCCAGGCTTCGCAGCAGCCCTTGGCGAGTTCGCGCACGCGCAGGATATAGGCCTGGCGCTCCGTCACCGAGATGACGCCGCGCGCATCGAGCAGGTTGAAGGTGTGGGAGGCCTTGATGCACTGGTCATAGGCGGGAAGGGCCAGAAGGTGGCGGCCTTCGGTTTCGCCCGCGGCCAGCAGCGCCTTGCACTCGGTCTCCGCATCGATGAAGTGCTGGTGCAGCGCCTCCGTGTTGGCGTGCTCGAAGTTGAAGCGGGAGAACTCCTGCTCGGCCTGCAGGAAAACCTCGCCATAGGAGATGCGCCTGGCGCCGTCCTGGCCGTTGAAATTCAGATCATAGACATTGTCGACGCCCTGCACATACATCGCGAGGCGCTCGAGGCCGTAGGTGAGCTCGCCCGAGACCGGCGCGCAGTCGAGGCCTCCGACCTGCTGAAAGTAAGTGAACTGCGAGACTTCCATGCCGTCGCACCAGACCTCCCAGCCCAGCCCCCAGGCGCCCAGCGTGGGGCTTTCCCAATCGTCCTCCACGAAGCGGATGTCATGGAGCGAGCGGTCGATACCGATCGCCTCGAGCGAGCCCAGGTAAAGCTCCTGCAGGTCCGGCGGCGATGGCTTGATGATGACCTGGTACTGATAATAGTGCTGCAGCCGGTTGGGGTTCTCGCCATAGCGCCCGTCCTTGGGGCGGCGCGAGGGCTGGACGTAAGCTGCAGCCCAGGGGCGAGGGCCCACCGAACGCAGGGTGGTGGCGGGGTGGAAGGTGCCGGCGCCTACTTCCATGTCATAGGGCTGCAGGATGACGCAGCCCTTCTCACCCCAGTATTGGTGGAGCGTGAGGATCAGGTCCTGGAAGGATTTGGTCGGGTTCAACGCCATGTGTCCGCCTCGGAAAACGGGGCGGACCCTATGCGGCAGGGTTCAGAGCGTCAAGGAAAACCGGGGTTTCAGGCCTCGGGATAGTAGATCCCGGTGCGCGGATCCTGCCGAAGACGGCGCGCCTGCTGCCGTTGCGGCTGCTGGGCCCGGGCTTTCACCTTCACCGCTTGCATCTCACGCGCCATGAAGCCGACCGCCAGTAGCGACAGGAACCCCGCGACGACGAGGAAGAGAGCCTTCAAAGCAACCATCGGATCCTCCAATGACCGTACCAGTTCATCATAAGCCGAAACGCGACCACAATGCACGCGTTTCCAGCGCCTCGATTGCAGAACCTGCAATATCAACATCTTGTACGCCAAAACCGAGCCGGCGGATGCCCCAGCCCTGGGCCTGCTGGATGTTCCGGATGACCACCTTCTCGCCGAAGCGCAGTTTCAGCACCGGGTGCAGGTGGCCGATCCCGTCGATGAGCCCCCGCGACAGCGCTTGCCGGCCAGACCAGAAGGCGCCGGAGAACAGCTCCGAATCCGCCCCCGACAGCTTGCGGCCCCGGCGCTTGCGCACAAGGTCCTTGAAGGACTGGTGCACATCGGCCTGCAGGCCCTTGAGATGGGCCACATCCTCCGGCTTTTCCGGCTGGAACGGATCGAGCATGGATTTCGAGTCGCCAGCAGCATGCACCCGGCGCTCAACGCCGAGCTTGGCGATGGCATCAACAAAGCCGAACCCCGCCGAAATGACGCCGATCGAGCCGATGACCGAGCTGTCATCAGCGTAGATCTCGTCGCCCGCGCAGGCCAGCCAGTAGCCACCGGAGGCCGCCACGTCCTCGCAGAACACCAGAACGGGCAGATCCTTTTCGGCCGCAAGCTCACGGATGCGGGCATGGATCAGGGCTGATTGCACAGGCGAGCCGCCCGGCGAATTGATGCTGATCGCCACGGCGGCGAGGCCCTTGGGCCGGAAGGCCCGCTCCAGCAGCGGATTAATGGACTTGAAGGTGAGAGCCGGGCGCATCGGGCCGCCGATGCCGATGGCGCCATGCAGCAGCACGTGATTGACCACCGGGACCGACTTGCGGAACCGCGGCGGAACGAACCTCTCCAAAACGGATCGAATGCCCATCTTCAAGACATAGGTATGCCGGGCAGCAACCGCAAGTGAGCGGCAGGCGGGACCTTCAGCGCAGTTGCCAGGCCGCCCCGTCGCGCAGCACGGCCTCCGCCTCCGGCGTGAAGCGGCCGGACTGGTCATGCAACACGAGGCCGTGGAGCAGTTGCATCGGCGCCCGCGAGCCCTTGACGCCCTGGACGATGACGCGGTTTGCGGCAGCACCCTGGCGCGGATGGAGCGGCGCCACCCGGATGTCGCCGAAGCGGTCTTCCATTTCCCGCAGCAACCGGCTCAGCATCTCCGCCTTATGGATGATGGTGACGGTGCCGCGCGGTGCCACCATGGCATGCAGCACCTTGACCCAGAGTTCGAGGTCGGCCGGGCCGAAGGCATGGGCCTGCGCCTTGAGGGGATTGGGCGAGGGCGTCGAGCGGCAGTCCTCATGGTAGGGCGGGTTGGCCATGGCATGGGCGAAGGAGCCCGGCACGGGCATGGCAATGGCATCCTTGCGGAGCGCATCCCTGAGGTCGGCCCGGATCACCTTGACACCGGCCTCGAAGCCGCTGCGCCGCGCATTCTGCTCACACAGAAGGGCATAGCGCTCGCCCAGTTCGATGCCTGTCAAGTGCAAGGCCGGGCAGCGGGCGAGAAGGCAAAGCGCGGCCACCCCGGTGCCGATTCCCGCCTCGAACACCGATTCGCTGCCCGCACAGGGCACCGCCGCCGCGAGAAATACCGAATCGATGCCGGCGCGGAAGCCCTTTTCGGGCTGCAGCAGCTTGAGGCGGCCGCCGAGGAAGCCGTCCTCGGTGAGCGAGGCCGGCACATGGCCGGCGGGGTGAGGCGTGTGTGAGCTTGCCGTTACGTCCGATTGCATGATTCGCACTTTACGACGGCTGGGTTAGCGTAGCGTTACCAAGCTCCTGCCTGGCCCGCGGAAGATCTTCCGCCGCCACGAGGATCCGCCGCGGCAGGATGCCGATCGAGCCCTCGAGCACGCTCATGTGCTCATCGAGCAAGAGGTGATCGATGCCCGCTTCATCCAGCACATGGCGCACGAAGGACAGGTAGACAGGATCATTGCTGCGCAGGAGCTCTTCCATGGCGGCCAGCTTGGCGGCAACTGCCGCCCGGCACAAGCACCCCACAGGCGATTTGGCGCATGCCCCCGGCACAAAGCGGATATTGGCCTCACCTGACAGCTGTGCTTTAACGGCGAGAAGAAGAATTTGTGAAGGTAGTCTCCATGGGAGTCGTGATTCCGCTTGACGGGGCGGGCAACAAGAAGCGGTCGAGCATCGAGCCGCTGGTGAAACTCACCACCGCCGACATGGAGCGCGTCAACGAAGCGATCCTGTCGCATGCCAGGAGCCATGTGGAGCTGATCCCCGAGATCGCCAGCCACCTCATCAACTCCGGCGGCAAGCGCATCCGCCCCATGCTTACCCTCGCCGCGGCACGCATGTGCGGCTATGCGGGCGAGCACCACCTGAAGCTCGCCACCGCCGTCGAATTCATGCACACCGCCACGCTGCTCCATGACGACGTGGTGGACGAGAGCGACCTGCGCCGCGGCAAACAGGCCGCCCGCGTGATCTGGGGCAACCAGGCCAGCGTGCTGGTCGGCGACTACCTGCTGGGCCAGGCCTTCAAGATGATGGTCGAGACGGGCTCGCTCGAGGCGCTGCGGATCCTCTCCAACGCCGCCTGCGTCATCGCCGAGGGCGAGGTGCTGCAACTCTCCGTGTCGCAGGATACCTCCACCACCGAAGACGCCTACATGCAGGTCATCGTCGCCAAGACGGCGGCGCTGTTCTCAGCCGCGGCGGAAGTGGGTGCGGTGGTGGCGAACCGGCCGCACAGCGAGCAGGCGGCCCTCGAATCCTATGGCCGCAACCTCGGCATCGCCTTCCAACTCATCGACGACGCGCTGGACTATTCGGGCTCGACCGAGAAGCTCGGCAAGGGCGTGGGCGACGATTTCCGCGAGCGCAAGATCACGCTGCCCGTCGTGCTCTCCTACCGGCGCGGCGCTGCGGAGGAACGCAGCTTCTGGAAGCGCACGCTGGAGGACGGCAACCAGACGCCGGACGACTTCAGCTATGCGCGCAAGCTGATGGACCGCCACGGCGCCTTGAGCGACACGATCGAGCGTGCCAACCACTATGGCGACATCGCGCGTGACGCGCTGGCGATCTTCCCCGACTCAGGGCTGAAGGACGCGCTGCTCGAAGCGGTCGATTTCTGCGTGTCGCGGGCTTACTGAGAGCCAGCACCAAGCACGGTCTTCACCACCCACCAGGACGGATTGAGATCGGGGACTGGCGTCTCCGGCCCGCACAGCGCGGCGCAGGTGGCGCCAGAGCCGGACATGAACGCCAGCGACACGCCCGGCGTGGATGCGAGCCGGTCCAGCACCTCGCCGATCACCGGCGCAAGCGCGATAGCGGGCGCTGCAAGGTCGTTGCGCCAGGCGTAAGGGTCGGCCGCATCGGCGATGGCCGAACGGTAGGTCTGACCCTTTTCAAGCCCGAGGCGGCCGAACACGGCGGGCGTGGACACCTCGACCAGCGGATTGACGAGAATGGCAGAGCGCGGCGTGAAGCCCGCAACCGGGGTGATGCGCTCGCCTACGCCCTGCATGCGGCAGGGCTTGCCGGTCAGGCAGACCGGCACGTCGGCGCCGATGCGTAATCCGGCGGCCATCACCTCTGCATCGATCTCCGCGAGGCCGGCGAGGCTGAGGAAGCCCTTGAGGGCCGCTGCCGCATTCGCCGAGCCGCCGCCGATGCCGGAGGCCACGGGCAGGTTCTTTTCAAGATGCACGGCCACGGGCGGCAGCACCCTGCCCCGCTTCGCTGCGATTTCTGCTACGGCCGTGTAAGCGCGGGCGATGATGTTGTCAGCGGCGGGTGGCAGGGTCGCGGCGAAGGGGCCGCTCGCGGTGACGGTGAAGCTCTCCGCCGGTGTGAAGGTGAGACTGTCGCCGACATCCGCGAAGGCCACGATCGAATCAAGGTCATGATAGCCGTCGGCGCGGCGGCCCAGCACATGCAGTGCGAGGTTCACCTTTGCAGGCGCGAAGAGGGCGAAGGGCGCGAAGCCCGCCTCAGCCGTTGGACGGGGCTGGCGCATTCTGTGCGGGCGTCACCGGGGTTTCCTCCGGCATGCCATTCTTGATCTTGTCCTCGATGCGCTTCAGGTCCTCGGGCTCCGGCTTGTTGTCGCGCGCGTGCTGCCACTGGAAGCGGGCCTCCAGCTTGCGGCCCACGCGCCAGTAGGCATCGCCCAGGTGCTCGGCGATGATGGGATCGGCGGGCAGAAGTTCCACCGCGCGCTCGATATGGATGACGGCCTGCTCGAAGTCGCCCAGCTGGTAATAGGCCCAGCCCAGGCTGTCGATGATGTAGCCGTCATTGGGCTTCAGCTCGACCGCCCTCCGCACCATGTCGGTTGCCTCAGCAAGGTTGATCCGCTTCTCGATCATCGAATAGCCGAGGTAGTTGAGAACGCTCGGCTCATCGGGGGAGAGTTCGAGCGCGCGGCGGAAGCGCTGCTCGGCGATGTCCCACTGCTTCAGCCGCTCATGGGCGATGCCGTCATAATAATAGACGCGCCAGTGGCCGGGAACATGTTCGGTGATGAGCGCGATCGCATCATCATAGGCCTTGGCGGCGGCGGCATGGTCCTCGTTGCTGCGATAGATGTTGCCGAGGGTGACGATGGCTTCGTAATTGTCCGGCTCGCGGGCGACGAGCTGCTTCAACCCGTCGAGCGCCTCATCCTTGCGATCGAGGCGCTGCAGGCTGACGGCGATTTCCATGTCGGCGTTGGAGCGCAGGGCGGAGCCCTCCGGCACCTCGGAATAGGCCTCAATCGCCTTGTCGAAGCGCCGCATGTCCTCATAGGTGTCGCCCAGCAGCGTGAACAGCACCGGCTTGTCAGCGTCAAGGCCCAGCGCCAGGCGGGTATAGAGCAGGGCAACATCGATGCTCTGCTCATCCGTCATCGAGGTGGCGAGCGAGAACAGCGCTTCGGCGGCTCCAGCCCCTGGGGACGAGATGAAGGCCTGCGGTTTCCCGTTCTTCAGGCTGGCCTCCAGCGCGGCGAGGATCAGCGGGTTCTCGTCATTGGCGAGGAAGGCGCGGTAGACCTTCTGCGCCTCGGCGGGGCGGCCGTTGCGCCAGAGGAAATTGCCATAGGCCTGGGCGACGCGCAGCGACATGCCCGCCTCTTCATAGGCCTTGCGATAGGAGGCCTCGGCCCGGATGGAATTGCCGAGGTAATCGGCGATCAGGGCGGCGTGGAAGGCCTTGAAAGTGCCGAAGCTCTCGTTGCTGTCCAGCCGGTCCAGCGCCTTCATCGCGGGGTTGAGTTCGCCCTCACCCGCATATGACCAGGCGATGAGCAGCGCCGAGGTGAGCTCACCCACGGGCGTATAGGCAGCCTCCGCGAAGTTCTTCCGGGCCTCCTCGTAGCGGCGGGCACGGAACTCACGCAGCCCCAGCACGATCCGCGCCATGCGCTGCTGGCTGTTAAACTTCAGCACCTCGGTGGCGTAGCCCTCGGCCTTGGTGAGGTTGCCTTCGGAGAGCTCGAGGAGGAAGATCTTCTCGGTCAGGAGCGGGTTGCCCTCGTCCCATTTCAGAACCTGGTTCAGGTAGCGGGAGGCAACGTCATTGTCCTTCAGCTTGGCGGCCGAGCGGCCCGCGAGATAGCTGCCCGAAGGGGAAACATCCGTTTTCAAATAGGCCTGGGCCGGACCGGCTGCGAGGGGCGCAAGAAGCACAGCGGAGAAAACCGCACGGAGAAGGTAACCCGTCATCATCATCCATTTCGAGCAGCGGGCGGCCTTGTGGCGCCCTGGAACCGAGTTTCGAGTCTTCCAGCCAAAATGCGGTGTTTTTGGGATGGCCGCAAGCATGCAAGGGCCGCAAGCATGCAAGGGCCGCGCCCGAAGCCCCTCACATATTGGGGTAGTTCGGGCCTTCCCCCCCCTGCGGCACCACCCAGTTGATGTTCTGCGACGGGTCCTTGATGTCGCAGGTCTTGCAGTGCACGCAGTTCTGGTGATTGATCTGGAAGCGCGGCACCTTGCCCTCCTCCATGACCACCTCATAGACGCCGGCCGGGCAATAGCGCTGGGCGGGCTCGGCATAGACGGGCAAGTTCTGGCCGATGGGGATCTCCGGGTTCTTCAGCTGCAGGTGGACCTTCTGGTCCTCCTCATGGTTGGTGCCGGAGAAGGCGATGTTGGTGAGCCGGTCGAAGGAGATGACGCCGTCCGGCTTGGGGTAGGTGATGGGCTTCGATTCGGCGGCGGGCTTCAGCGTCGCATGGTCGGGCTTGCCGTGCTTCCAGGTGCCGAGCCCGAAGCCGAAGATCTGGTTCAGCCACATGTCGAGGCCACCCAGCGCCAGGCCGCCGACGAGGCCGAGCCGCGACCACATGGGCTTGACGTTCCGGACCCGCTTCAGGTCCTGGTAGACCCACGAGCCTTCATAGGCCGTTTCATAGTCGCCGAGCTCGTCTCCGGCCCGGCCCGCGGCGATGGCCTTGGCGGCAGCCTCAGCCGCCAGCATGCCGGTCTTCATCGCATTGTGGGAGCCCTTGATGCGGGGCACGTTGACGAAGCCTGCCGAGCAGCCGATCAGCGCGCCGCCGGGGAAGCTGAGCTTCGGCACCGACTGGAACCCGCCCTCGGTGATGGCGCGCGCGCCATAGGCCACGCGGCGCCCGCCCCGCAGCACCGGCTCGATCAGCGGATGGTGCTTGAAGCGCTGGAACTCCATGTAGGGGTAGAGATGGGGGTTGTCGTAGTTCAGGTGCACCACGAGGCCGATGGACACGAGATTGTCCTCGAGATGGTACATGAAGCTGCCGCCGCCGGTCCTGGCGCCGAGCGGCCAGCCCATGGTGTGGGTGACTTGGCCCTGGCGGTGGTTCTCGGGGCGGACCTCCCACAGCTCCTTCATGCCGATGCCGAACTTCTGCGGCTCACGGTCCTTCGACAGCTCGAACTTGGCGATGATCTCCTTCGCCAGCGAGCCACGCACGCCTTCGGCGATGAAGACATATTTGCCGATGAGCTCCATGCCCGGCTGGAAATCGGACTTGGGCACCCCGTCCTTGCCGATGCCCATGACGCCGGCGACCACGCCGCGCACGGACCCGTCCTCACGGTAGAGCACCTCGGAACAGGCAAAGCCCGGATAGATCTCGACGCCCAGGGCTTCCGCCTGTTGGGCTAGCCAGCGGCAGACATTGCCGAGGGAGACGGCATAGTTGCCGTGATTGTTCATGAGCGGCGGCATCAGCGCATTGGGCAGGCGCAGCGCGCCCTTGGGGCCCAGCACGAAGAAGCGGTCCTCGGTGA
>NZ_JBIICB010000296.1:0-5093 GCF_044239095.1 Aestuariivirga sp.
CATAAACAGCGGTAATTTCAATTTTTGATTGATGTTGGCCGCTGAAGAATGTGCAAACCAAGCACGCAATCCCTTTTGTGAATACGAATCACCTTTATAAAGGGTTATCAACTTAGGGAAGATGACCAGCAAGGCTTTGACTCGATCATGGTCATGGGACAGATAGACATGCATGAGATGGCATCAGTCCGATTAACGGCCTTTCTATCTTTCTGGGAGCACGCAACGTGAAGAGTCGGCCATACTGGGTTCTGTTCTGGATCGCCATGGCGCTGGCCGCGCATTCTGCTATTGTTGGAAGGCTGCTTGGAAGCAGCTTCTTCATGCTGCTGTTCTTTTGGGGCTGGGTCGCCGCCGCCGCATACCGGGGACACCTCGAATCGGCGCGGGCCATGTCCATCACGATGATCGTTCTGCTCGCCGGCGTGGCAGTGGCGCTGGCGCTCCGGCCATCGGAGTTCCAGAACGATCTTGCCTACTACACATTCGCTCTCTACCCGGCACTCGTGAGTTGGATCTGTGTTTTCATCTACGTGCGCCACTTGATGCAGAGAGATGACCGTTCCATCTCCATGCTCGATCACGCTTCACGGCAACGGCGCACCGCATAGGAAGCGCGCCGCCGGGCACGTGGCCGAAATCACGCTCTCAGGACATCCACAAAGAGCCGCAGTGATTGCCGGAACCAATCCCCAAGCCAGCAGCAATCATGGTGCCGGGAAGGATCTTGTCCAAAGTCAGATGAACAATCCGATCGCCGGCAGCAAGCTGCGGCCAAGTGGATCACCTGGTCGGAACGCGCGCTCAATGCTTGCACTTTGGCACCGCATACCGAATCGCGAGCAGTGGCGGGTGACTGGACAGAGAGACAGTTGCTTCTTGTACAGGGATCAGTGACCCCACTCAGGGCGGTTGCTCTGCCCATGGAATGCCCTTGCGGCCCATCTCATATCCGAGCTCGAACAGAGCCTTCATGAAGGCGGGATCGAAAGGTTGAGGCTCCCGCATGGTGAAGCTATCCGGAATCCAGATGGCGCGAAAGGCAATTCCATCGCGCTGGGCGTTGGCGTACATCCGGTAGAGATCACCGATACCCTGCGTCTTGATCAGCGAACTGATGGACTTGCTGACAATCGAGGCCAGGCGGGGCTTGACCTTGCTGAATTCAGGCGTGACCTTGCCATTCCGCAACACATAGAGTGTCCGGACGATGCCTTTCTGGTTCAGCTTTTTGTCATTCTCGCGCACCGAGAAGTTCGACGGGAACATGAAGGCCTGATTGCTCGTGCCGCCGTCGACATGCATCTCGTCGAAGGTCATTCCATCCGCCACGACCTGGATCTTCACTGGCGGGAATACGCCCGGAATGGAGGCCGATGCGACCAGGATATCCTGTATGAGCTGCTGGCGCCCGGGAACACCACTCGACGCAATGGCCCCGATGTCCCAGACGACGGGCCGTTCCGCATCAAGGTTGGTGGTGCCGACCAAGAGGCGCCGCCCCCGCTTGTGCTCACGCTCGATGTCGGCGAGCATCTGCCCGGTCACGTAGCGCGACACAAGCCGGCGCAGTGGCGAATTGTCGGCCACTGATGCAGATCCCAGAATACGGAAGACGCCCTTCCTTTCGAAGATGTCATCTCCGGAAACCTCGGTGTAGGCCTCCTTCAGATAACCATCGTAAGGAGGCCCCAGAAAAGCAAAAGGTGCGATCAGGGAGCCGGTGCTGACGCCTGTGACGACGGTGAATTCCGGGCGCTTGCCGGAGGCCGTCCAGCCAAACAGCACGCCGGCGCCAAATGCTCCGTTGCTGCCACCACCAGACACCGCCAGGAAGTTGCGCTCTTTGGAGGTGTTGCCGGACGCCTTCTGCTGGGCTGAAATCTCCGCGGCGATGTCAGGCGAAAGACCGTCGCCATCGTCACCCCAGTAGCGGATGTTCTTGTAACCCGGAACCGCGGACTGCGTGACGAGCGGCTCCGGCACTGGATCACGCAGTGACTCCACAGTCGGCCCCGCACATGCGGCAAGAGCCACTCCCAGAACAACAAGGCACAGGTATCGGGCAGGGTTCAAGACAGCAGGCATCCGTATTGACGGGTTCGCATGCTTTGCCACCATTCATTTTGGAAACAGGAACGTGACCCCAAACCGTGCGCCCCAGCCTTCGGGACCGGCATCTTCCGGTGAAACAGCCCAGTAACGAACGCCGCCAAACAGGCTCACGGGCTGCCCTCCGAGTTTCACCAACTTCGAGACGGTTCCGTTCACCGGAACGGACCAGTCCTCATTCTCCCAGTTGTAGGTGGATTCGGTGTTGAGAGAGAAGGTCCAGGAGTCCTTGGTGGTGTAGGATACGAATGGCTGGAGGTAGGTCGCATTGATATCCGGATCATCCTCTGCACCCGCAACGGACCAGATGTGGTTGGCCAGCATCCCGATGGACCAGCCGCTGCCCTGCCAGAGCGCGACCGCAGTTGGCCCCGCACCCCACTTCTCCGGGCCTAAGAGCTCATCGGTTCTGGTTGGCAGGTAGAAGACCGGGCCTGCGCCAAGGGTCCAGCCATCAATCGTCTGGCTGGGCGAGAAGAACAGGCTCTGTACCGTGTTGCCCAGTCCGAACTGCTGGCCGGCACCGGGGAAAATGTCCTGCTGGCTCACAACCGGCAGGATGGTCCGCGAGATCAGGTTCCAGTCTTCATTGAGCGTGATGGGGATGACGGGCTGCACATTGACAACGACTTGCTCGCCATCCTCGAGAGGCCCTATGCCGCTGTTGTAATTGCCCTGGAAAGGAACGCTGATGAGGGCGGCGAGTGGATTGGCGAGCTGCTTTGCAAGATTCTGCGAGTCATCCGCCCGTGCAACGCCGGAGATGGCGGAAACAAGACCCATGGCGATCAAGGTGTTCTTTGCTAAATGTCGCATCATGTTGGACCTCCCCGCTCGAAAATATAGCCATCCGTTCCAACTGAAATGTTCATGACTATACAATTCTCTTCAAATCAGGAATTCGGCCGCCTGTACTGAAGACTCCCGATCGCTGGCGTTTCACGATGGCCGGCACAGGCGATCTGATCGAGACCGCCACTTGCCAGCCTGGCGTCCGCCTCCTACAGAACCCCCATCGCAGAGAAATGGAGGGTTCAATGGCACCGCGCATCGTTTTCACGGGTGGGTCCGGAAAGGCCGGCAAGCACGTCGTTCCATGGCTCAAGGCCAAGGGCTACGACATCCTGAATGTTGACCTGAAGCCCCTCGACTGCCCGGGGGTGAATACCCTCCTCGCAGACATCACGGACTCAGGACAGGTCTTCAACGCACTGACCACGCATTTCGGGTTCGAAGGTTATGACCAGGGCCAGGCGCCCGGAAGACCCGATGCCGTTGTGCATTTCGCCGCCGTTCCCCGGGTTCTGATCAACCCGGACAACACCACCTTCGCGGTGAACACGGTGTCAACCTACAATGTCATCGAGGCGGCGATGAAGCTCGGTGTCCGCAAAGTCATCATCGCCTCCAGCGAAACGACCTATGGGGTCTGCTTCGCCGAGGGCGACAAGGACTACCACCATTTCCCTCTCGAGGAAGATTATGACATAGACCCGATGGACTCCTACGGGCTCTCGAAGCTGGTGAACGAGAAGACAGCGAAGGCCTTCGCCATGCGCTATGGCGCGGATATCTATGCACTGCGGATCGGCAACGTCATCGAGCCACATGAGTATCCGGCGTTCAGGAGTTTCCTGGAACGGCCCATGAGCCGCAAGCGCAACGCCTGGAGCTACATCGATGCCCGGGACCTGGGGCAGATCGTGCATCTCTGTATCGAGAAGGACGGACTTGGCTTCCAGGTGTTCAACGCAGTGAACGACAGCATCACGGCCATGGAGCCAACCGCTGCCTTCCTCAAGAAGCACTGCCCGCAGATCCCGCTGACGCGCGAGATGGTGGGGAACGAGGCTCCGCTCTCCAACGCCAAGATCCGTGAGGTGCTTGGCTTTCGCGAAGAGCACGACTGGCGGAAATACATCTGATGTCCCTGCCCTTCACGCCACTGGTCGAAAAACTCCCCTCCTCCGTGCCCTTCGTTGGTCCGGAGGCGCTGGAGCGCCGCACCGGCACGCTGTTCCGCGCCCGCATCGGGGCGAACGAAAGCGTGTTCGGCCCGTCGCCGAAGGTCATCGCCGCCATGGCGCAGGCAGCGCCCGAGGTTTGGAAATACTGCGATCCCGAAAATCACGAGATCAGGTCAGCGCTGGCGCGGCACCTGGGCGTTGCGCCCGCAAACGTGATGGTGGGCGAGGGCATCGACGGGCTGTTCGGCCTTGCCGTGCGGCTCTTTGTCGAGCCGGGGGTGACGGTCGCCAACTCGCTTGGCGCCTATCCCACCTTCAACTTTCACGTCCATGGCTTCGGCGGCCGCCTCGTCACCACAGCTTATGTGAATGACCGGGAAGACCCTGCATCGCTTCTCGAGCTTGCCAAGCGCGAGGGCGCGCGACTCCTGTACTTTGCCAATCCCGACAACCCTATGGGCAGCTGGTGGGATGAGAAGACGGTGCAGGACCTCATCGCCGGACTTCCGCAGGGCGCGCTGCTGATGCTGGACGAAGCCTATGGCGAATTCGCGCCCGACGGCACGCTGCCCCCGCTCGATGTGTCACAGCAGAACGTCCTGCGCTTCCGCACATTCTCAAAGGCCTATGGCATGGCGGGCATGCGGCTCGGCTACTGCATCGGCCATGCCGATCTCATCTCCGCCTTCGACAAGGTGCGCAATCACTTCGGCATCACCCGCATGGGCCAGGCAGCCGGTGTTGCCGCACTGGCCGATCAGGACCACCTGAGGAGTGTCGTGGCAAAGGTGAAGGCGGCGCGGGAAGAGATCAGCGGATTGGCGCGCGCCAATGGCTTGACGCCGCTCCCCTCCGCCACAAATTTCGTCACCATTGATTGCGGCCGCGATGGAGGCTTTGCAAAGCGCGTTCTCGACAATCTGGTGGCGGCAGGCGTCTTCGTCCGCATGCCGGGTGTAGCACCCCTGAACCGCTGTATACGCATCACGGCGGGAACCCCGGAGGATGTTGCGG
>NZ_JBIICB010000297.1:0-5088 GCF_044239095.1 Aestuariivirga sp.
CGGAGCAGAGGTCAAACCACATATAGGCGGCGATCGGGTCTGCCTTCACGCCGCGGCCCTTCCAGTAGCCGATGCCCGCTTCATACTGTGCCTGGGGTTCGCCCTGGTTTGCCGCCATCAGCAGCCAATTCATGCCGGCGGCCTCGTCCTTCTGTACGACGTCGCCGCCCTTGACCAGCCACCAGCCGAGCTTCAGCTGTGCTTCGGAGTGGCCATTCTTCGCGGCCTCGCCCCACCAATAGATGGCCTGGGCATTGTCCTGCTCGACGCCGTTGCGGTTCTCGCCTTTCTGGCCCCAGCTTCTCGGTCCATACATCTCGCCGATCAGGTAGGCGGCCTCGGCCTTGCCCTCCTTGGCGAAGGGCAGGAGGAGCGAAAGCGCCTGCCCATAATTCTCATCACGGAAGGCAGCCATCCCATCCTCGTAGGTACCCGCCCAGGCGGAGCCGTGTACAAGGCCGAGGATTGCGGCGGCCATCATGCTGGCCCGAAACTGCATCTTCATCGAGAAGTCCTTTCCCTTGCGGCATGTTTGCCGTGCATCCATTCATCTACGGCGGGCTGCGCGGTGGGGCAATAGCTGCCGCCTTATAACTTCGCTGGGTTCGAAACATCGGCGCCCAGCTCGCTCAAGTCCTGGTAGCGGTCGCCGATCCGGTGGTGCGGCCTCCCGCCGGTGGCGCCGCCGAGGGCAATGACGAGTTCATCGTCCGCGGGAGCATCGGCAATGGAGAACTGCACGGTCAGGTAGTGCGATCGCCTGCCGGTGTCGTTCTTGTCCATCAGCGGAATCTGGATCTGCGTGTTGGCCGGCCCGCGCGTGTTGGTAAACCCCAGGTAGCTTTTGGCGCCCACCGCCTCGCGGTAGAAGTTTCCGAAATGCAATGTGTGAATAAGGGCGGAAGCGTGCTCCAGCTCGCAGCCGAGGCCCGCGATTGCCGCCTTGCCATAGGCCTCGATCCTGTCGCCGCCGCCTGCCAGCGCGATGATCCGGTCAGTGAGGAGCTTGCCGAGCACCGGGGCGAAGGCCCGGATCTCGGGCTTCAGGTCATCGACATAACCGCGTCCCGCCCATGGGTTTTTCACCACGGCTGCGACCGCGAATTGCTTCAGCGGCGGCACCGCCTCGCGCTCGCCCTCCCAGCACAGGTCTTCCTCGAAGTTGATGAGCTTCCTGATCTTGATGTCCATCGCCGGGCCCCTTGCTGTGATGCGCCCTGATAGCGCCCGTGGCGCAACGGCGCCAGAGCACATCGGCAGTGTTCCCTATTCTCGAAACCATGTATCTGCGGGTTTCGGCAATACCGGGCAGGGGATGCGGAATGCAGCGCTATCGCATGTTGATCGACGGCAAATGGGTCGAAGCCGGGGATGGGAAAAGCTTCACGAGCCTGAACCCCGCGACCGGCGAGGCCTGGTGCGAAATTCCGGAAGCGACCGCGGAGGATGTGAACCGGGCGGTCGAGGCCGCGCACCGCGCCTTCAGCGAGGGCCCCTGGCAGCGCATGCTGCCAAGTGAGCGTGGCCGCCTGCTGCGCAGGCTGGCCGATCTGCTCGCCGCGAAGTCGGAAGAGCTCGGGCGCATCGAGACGGTCGACACCGGCAAGATCCTGAAGGAAACGCGCTGGCAGGCGAAATACATCGCCGAGTTCTATCATTTCTATGCCGGCGCCGCCGACAAGCTCCACGGCGAGACGCTGCCCATCGACAAGCCCGATATGCTGGCGATGACGCTGCGCGAGCCTCTGGGGGTCGTCGCGGCGATTGTGCCGTGGAACTCGCAGATCTTCCTGTCGGCCGTGAAGCTCGGCCCGGCACTCGCTGCGGGCAACACGGTGGTGCTGAAGGCGTCCGAGCACGCTTCGGCCCCGATGCTGGCGTTCGGCAGGCTGTTCGAGGAGGCGGGCTTTCCGCCGGGAGTCGTCAACATCGTGACGGGCCATGGCGACCCTTGCGGGCGGGTGCTCACATCGCATCCGCTGGTGCAGCGTATCAGCTTTACGGGCGGCCCGGGTTCGGCACGGCAGATCGTGCGGAACGCCGCGGAGAACTTTGCCGAGGTCTCGCTCGAACTCGGTGGCAAGTCGCCCTTCCTCGTCTTCGAGGACGCCGACCTCGAAAGCGCCGTTAACGGCGCAATCGCGGGCATCTTCGGCGCCACCGGCCAGAGTTGTGTCGCGGGCTCGCGCCTCTACCTCCACGATTCGATCGCCGATGGCTTCCTGGATATGATGGTGGCGCGTGCCAGGACGATCCGCATCGGCGATCCGCTGCTGGAGGAAACACAGATGGGACCGCTCGCCACCGAAGGCCAGCTTGCCCGCATCGAGGCCGAGGTTGCCCATGCGCAGGCGCAGGGCGGCAGGCTTCTCACCGGGGGAAACCGTCCAGCCGGTCTCAACCGTGGCTTTTACTACGAGCCGACCATCATCGACTGCCCCTCCCAGTCGCTTCGCATCCTCGATACCGAACTGTTCGGGCCTGTGCTGAGCGTTCTCCGCTTCACGGCGGAGGATGAGGCGCTGCGCATGGCGAACGACACGCGGCACGGGCTGGCGGCGGGGGTTTTCACCCGCAACACGGCGCGCGCCATGCGCATGTCGCGGCATCTCCGGGCGGGGATCGTGTGGGTCAATACCTACCGCGTCGTATCGCCCATCGCACCCTTCGGCGGCTACAAGGAATCGGGCTATGGGCGGGAGTCAGGCATGCAGGCGGTCTATGACTACACGCGCCCCAAGACGGTGTGGATCAACACCTCCGACGCGCCATTGGCCAACCCTTTCGTGATGCGGTAGATACCGCCGGACGTGGACCGCGGTGTCCCGGCCCTCTGGTTCTAGGCTGGAGCGCGCGCCTGGGGCTAGAAGCCGGTCAACGCCAGACGGCAACAGACTTCGTGAGGAACACCTACCATGCGCATGACCACCGAAGAGGCTTTCGTCAAGGTTCTCCAGATGCACGGCATCCAGCATGCCTTCGGCATCATCGGATCGGCCTTCATGCCAATCTCCGACCTGTTCCCCAAGGCCGGCATCACCTTCTGGGACTGCGCGCATGAGGGTTCGGGCGGCATGATGGCCGACGGCTACACCCGTGCATCCGGCAAGATGAGCATGATGATCGCCCAGAACGGACCGGGCATCACCAATTTCGTCACCCCCGTGAAGACCGCCTACTGGAACCACACGCCCCTGCTGCTGGTGACGCCGCAGGCCGCCAACCGCACCATCGGCCAGGGCGGATTCCAGGAAGTGGAGCAGATGGCCCTCTACAAGGACATGGTCTGCTACCAGGAAGAAGTGCGCGATCCCTCCCGCGTGGCGGAAGTGCTGAACCGCGTGATCATGAACGCCAAGCGCCTCTCGGCGCCCGCCCAGATCAACATGCCGCGCGATTACTGGACGCAGGTGATCGATATCGAACTTCCCGCCGCCGTCGGCTTCGAACTGCCGGGCGGGGGCGAGGAGGCGATCGCCGCCGCGGCTAAGCTTCTCTCCGAAGCCAAGTTCCCGGTGATCCTCAATGGTGCGGGAGTCGTGATTGGTGGCGGCATTCCGGCATCGAAGGCGCTGGCCGAACGGCTCACCGCGCCCGTCTGCGTGGGCTACCAGCACAATGACGCCTTCCCCGGTTCGCACCCGCTGTTTGCAGGCCCCCTGGGCTACAACGGCTCCAAGGCGGCGATGGAATTGATCAAGCAGGCGGACGTGGTGCTGGCACTCGGCACCCGCCTCAACCCGTTCTCGACGCTTCCCGGATACGGCCTCGACTATTGGCCGAAGGAGGCGAAGGTCATCCAGGTCGACATTAACCCCAACCGCATCGGCCTGACCAAGAAGGTGGCAGTCGGCATCGTGGGTGATGCGAAAAAGGTGGCCGAGGGCATTCTCGCCAAGCTCGCGCCATCCGCGGGCGATCAGGGCCGCGAGGAACGCAAGAACCTGATCGGCACGACCAAGTCGCGCTGGGCCCAGCAGCTCTCCTCCATGGACCACGAGGACGACGATCCGGGCACGAGCTGGAACGAGCGCGCCCGCAAGGCAAAGCCCGACTGGATGAGCCCCCGCATGGCGTGGCGTGCCATCGAGGCGGCGCTGCCGAAGGAGGCGATCATCTCCTCCGACATCGGCAACAACTGTGCCATCGGCAATGCCTATCCCAGTTTCGAGCAGGGCCGGAAATACCTGGCGCCCGGCCTGTTTGGACCGTGCGGCTATGGCCTTCCCTCGATTGTCGGCGCCAAGATCGGCTGCCCTGACACGCCGGTGGTTGGCTTCGCCGGTGACGGCGCCTTCGGCATCGCGGTCACGGAGCTGACCGCCATCGGCAGGCCGGAATGGCCGGCCATCACCATGGTGGTCTTCCGCAACTATCAGTGGGGTGCGGAAAAGCGCAACTCGACGCTCTGGTATGACGACAACTTCGTTGGCACCGAGCTCGATACCCAGGTGTCCTATGCCGCAATTGCCAAGGCTTGCGGGCTGCAGGGTGTCGTTGCCCGCACCATGGATGAGCTGCGCGATGCGCTGGCCAAGGCCGTCGAGGACCAGATGAAGCACAAGAAGACAACGCTCATCGAAGCCATGATCAACCAGGAACTGGGCGAGCCCTTCCGCCGTGACGCGATGAAGAAGCCGGTGGCGGTGGCCGGAATCGACGCCAAGGACATGCGTCCGCAAACGGTGTAGTAGGCCGTTCCGAAGGCCGGTCACGGTTTTGCTGCAATCACTTGGTGAGAGGCTTGCTGTGACCGGAAGGAACGACCGACATGGCGTCTGATTCGAATCGCGCCTGGCGCGACATCATCCTCCAGATGACGGCCAGCATCATGATCCCGCTGACCATCGCGGGCATGGGCCTCTACTACACGCGCTGGCAGCAGAACGTGAATGATCTCAAGACGATGATCGACCTTGTCAGCGACGACCGGGTGGAGCGGCAGAAGTATGGTGTCGCGATGTTCGAGTATCTCCTGAAGAACGACAAGGTTCCCGTGGAGTTCGTGGCAGCACAGCTCGAATACGCCAACAATGCATCCGACCCGCAGCTTCTCTCGGCCATGGAGCGCGCCCTCACCAAGGCGGC
>NZ_JBIICB010000049.1:0-20249 GCF_044239095.1 Aestuariivirga sp.
CGAAGAGAGAAAAGACGGCCAGTACAAAAAACAGCATGAACCAGACGAGGTTATCGAGGATGAATTCCACCCGCTGACGTGTTTGCGATGTCATATCTGGCCAGGTCCCGAGATGCGTGAAAGAAGGACCTCCGGGTGGATTACCCGGAGATCCATTGGCGAAGTTTGCTATTCGACCGACTTGACGGTACCCGCCGGCGGCTTCAGGTTGCCCCAGAATGCAGGATTGTCGACATTGTCCTTGCTGATCGCGGCGCCCGGGATCTTGATGTTTGGACCCCACGCTTCGATCGTTACCATTGATTTCAGGCCAAGCACGTCATACTCGCCGGCCTTGATCTCCTGCTTGTTGACGATCTTGTCCATGAACATGGCCACGGCCGCGGCCTGAGCATAGAGCGGCTGTTCAACCTCCACATTAAGCCAGCCCTTGCGGATGAGGTCGAGGCCAACGGGTGCGCCGTTGGAACTCATCATCATCACCTCGCCCGGTTTCTTTCCTGCGGCTTCAAGAGATGCCACCGCAGCCACCGAAAGATGCGCAGCATGGCTGAAGACCAAGTCGATGTCGGGGTTGGCAACAATGGCGTCTGCCACAATGGTGCCAGCGTTGCTGGCTTCCCACTGCATGGCAGGTTTGGAGATGATGGTGACGTCGGGGAACGCCTTCATCTTCTCTTCAAAGCCCTTCTGGATGTCGAGGGTGTAGGGATCACCGGGGTCGCCCAGAACCTGCAAAACTTTGCCCTTCACTGCGCCATTCTTGGCTGCAAGAAGCTTCTGGGTTTCCTCGGCGGCGATGTAGCCGATTTCGACTGTGCCAGCAACGGAGGTGAAGTCGGACGGCGTCGAGGTGATCTGGCGATCGAACTCGACCACAGGAATGCCTGCCGCACGCGCTGACTCTATCGACGGCTTCAGCGCATTGAAGTCCACGGCAGCAAGAATGATTGCCGCAGGCTTAAGCGTGATCGCATCGTTCATCTGCGACTGCTGGGTGTCCGTCTTGTTGTCGGCGTTGAGGGTCTTCATCTCGTATCCAACCTGCTTGAGGAACATCTCAAGCGCGCTCACCGAACCCGTCTGAAATTCGTCGAGCAGGGTGGGAACCATGTAATAGATCGTACCCTTGCTCTCGGCCATTGCAGGCGTGACGGCAGCAGACGCAGCCAGCGCGCTCATCAGTGCCAGGAATGTTCTTCTCTGCATATCGTTCTCTCCTCTGTTTCTCCGGATGACTCAGTTTCTCGCCGCTGTTCCGGCCACAGCGAGAGTTTCTCCCGTAATCATCTTGATTACCTCGTCGGGATTGGTGTCTTTGGTGGGTACGTCGCCGGCAACCACACCCTGCCGGATGACAACGATGCGGTCGGCCACCTGGAAGGCCTGCTGCATGATGTGTGTGATGATGATGACGCCAATGCCCTGGCTGGCCACCTGGCGGATGGTCTCAAGGCCGCGTCTCGTTTGTTCAACGCCGAGCGCGGCAAAGGGCTCGTCGAGCAAAACGAGCTTACCGCCCCAGTGGACAAAGCGGTTGAGTTCGATGGCCTGGCGCTGACCGCCCGAGAGGTTTTCGACGTTGGTCCGCAGGGAGGGAATGCGCGTTCCTGCATTGGCCATGGCCTTGCTGACGGCGGCTTCCATCGCCCTCTCATCGAGAATGGGAATGCCAAGGAACTTCCGCGTGATCTCACGGCCCATAAAGAAATTTGCGACCACGTCCACGTTGATGCAGAGCGAGAGGTCCTGATAGACCGTCTCAATGCCTGCGGCCTTGCCTTCGGCCGGTGACTTCGCCCTGTATTCCTTCCCCTCGAACAGCATTCGGCCAGACGTGGGTTCCTGTCCGCCAGCAATGATCTTCACGAGCGTCGACTTGCCCGCGCCATTGTCGCCCAACAGTGCGATCACCTCGCCCCTGTTGACGGAAAAGGACACGCCCTTGAGCGCCTGGATAGCCCCATAGGACTTGCAGACATGATCAAGTACCAACAGCGGCTGTTCCAAGGGCTACTCCTTTCCATTGGTCTTGTGTTTGCGGGTGCCTGAACATGCGTCCTTCCCGCGGTGCAAGCGCGCCGCGCACCGCAAGTGCAGCAGCACCGCGCAGCACTGTGTCTTCGCCCAGGCTTGCCACCATCAGGCGGGGAACCGTTCGGTCGTGCCTGGCCGCGATCGAATTGCCGAGGCTGTCTGCCAGTGCGCTCAGCCGTGTGAGCAGGCTTCGGGGCGCTAAGCCGCCGAGCACGATCGTCTGGGGATCGTACATGTTCTCGATCATGCGCACGGCTCGCGTGAACAGGGGTCCAATTTCAGAAACCCAGTCGGCTTCCGCAATCTTGCGGCGGCCAAACGCTTCAAGCGACACGTAGCGTTCCAGGCAGCCATGATTTCCGCAGGGGCAGCTCTCGCCTTCGGGCACAATCGTGAGGTGACCGATTTCACCGGCGTTGCCCCAATTGCCCCGGACGGTCTCGCCGCCGTGCACCATTGTTCCGCCAAGGCCGAGGCCAAAATAAAGATAGTAATAGTCTGAGAGGTTCGGGCCGAGGCCATAAAGCTGCTCGCCGAGTGCAGCGGTTGCCATGTCGATTTCAATGAAGCCTGGAAGGCCGCATGCATTCTCGAGCTGTTGGCGGATGTTCACATCCTGCCAGCCAGAGAGAGTTGTGGGGCCGATGAAACTCATGCTGTCCACGCCGAAGGGACCCGGCATGGCAAGCCCCGCACCCAGCAGCCTCACGTCCGGGTATTGTGTCTTCAGGCGCTTCACCAATTTGGCAATGATTGCAAAACATTGTTTGGGTGATGCATTGTCGTTCGCCTCGCGTGCGCTGGCGATGATGATGCCGCCCAGATTGACGAGTGCGACTTCGATGCCAAGCGGCGTGATCTGCACGCCAAAGGCATGGCCTCCGTGGGGATTGATGCTCAGCGCGCTGGGTGGCAGGCCGCGGCCTGCTGGCTTCAGCCGCGACGAGAGCAGAAAGCCGTCTTCTTCGAGTTCACGAACGATGTTCGAAATGGTCTGCACCGTCAGTCCGGTGCGGTCTGCGATTTCGTTGCGGGCAATTGGGCCATGCAGGCGGATGAGCTCAAGAACGATCCTCCGGTTGAAGGGCCGGCCCATCTCCTGGTTGGTTCCGCGCAGGGACATCACATACCTCTGTTCAAGGTTAGACAGCAAAATCCGATTTTGTCAAACGGCCTTCAAAAATGGAACTGTTGAGCGTTTTCAGCGATATCGGCAGTGTTCTTTGGGTTTCTCAAGAAGAATGGCTTCGATTTCGAAAGTGATGCCCATCGGCGGTAAGCCCATGCCCCCGGCGGAATAGGCGTGACGACCTGAATCGCCGAAGACCGCGACAAACAGATCTGAGCAGCCGTTGATCAACGTGGGATGGCCGCCGAAATCCGGAGCAGCATTCACCATTCCAAGCAGCTTCATCACAGCCTCGAGGGGTGAAAGCTCACCGAGTGAGGCCTTTGCCGCGGCAAGAAGCTGATGCCCGGTGAAGCGTGCATCATCAAACTCTTGCGCAACATTGGTACCACCGCCGAGCTCGCCGGTGCTACAGCTGGCAATCCTTGCTCTTCGTTGGCATTGTAGATCCTCGCATCTGCCAGTTCCTGGACAAAGCCATCACCTTCTGAGCGGCTCAAGAAGCTGGCGGCCGGCCTGTCGCTGGTGATACAGGTCCTTACGGACATTGCGGAGGAAACCGGAGGTCCGCGCCAGCGAAACTTGTAAGCCCCGAGCAGCATCGAAAGGCTGTCCGGATTATCGGGCAACCACGTGGGTCGCAGAGATACGTTCCAGCGCTGAAGCCGAGCGAAGATGAGCTGACCCGCAACGCTGTTCCAATCAAATCAAGCTATCGCTGTTACAGCTACTGCTGGGTGACGGCCATGCTCAACGACAGTGGCATGGCAGTGGGCAAAGACAGGGTTCAACGAATCCGGCGCCGTAAGGGGCTGAACTGGTCGAAATGAACTCGCGCTAGTATGGGGATGTCGGTCAGGCCAAGACTCACCATATTCATGTCGGTGCCGATCGTAGTCCTGCCCGGTCCGAGCTATTTCCTTGCACGCCGCAGCAATGCTCTTTCCCTGACGTTGCAGGACCTCAACTTGCCATAGCATCGTAATAATCTTCTCAGCTCACCACCTCTTCTTCGGCATGAGTTCTTTCTCTCCAGGCTATTCTTCTCAATTTACGTGGTACAGAAAATGCCGGCCAGGTCAGAGGATAGACGGATCCTCAACAAGATGGCACCGCACACCTGAACGACCACCGGACCGGAAGGCCGGGAGTTGGACCTTGCAGATATCTGCTGCAATGGGACAGCGAGGATGGAAAGCGCAGCCAGGCGGAATGTTTTCTGGGCTCGGCAGGTCGCCCTGAAGCACGGTGCGGGCCTTGCGTCTTTCCGGCTCGATCTCGGGCACTGCGGAGATCAGGGCCTGGGTATAGGGATGTCTTGGTTGTGTGAGAATGACATCCGCTGGTCCCTGCTCAACGATACGGCCGAGATACATGACGGCCACGCGGTCACTCACATGTTCCACCACCGAGAGATCATGTGAGATGAAAATATAGGAGAGGTTTAGCCGCGACTTCAGATCATCAAGAAGATTGAGGATCTGCGACTGGATGGAGACGTCCAAAGCAGATACGGGCTCATCAAGAACAAGAAGCGTCGGTTCCAGGGCGATGGCGCGGGCTATTCCGATGCGCTGGCGCTGACCGCCGGAGAACTCATGGGGATAGCGGGCACCGGCTGACGGATCGAGGCCGACGAGGGACAGAAGGTCCTTCACGCGCTCAACACGCTCTGCCCTGGAGCCAATTGCATGGATGTCCAGCGGCTCCGCGATGATGTCGGCGATCTTCATACGCGGATCGAGCGAGGCGTAGGGATCCTGGAAGACGATCTGGATGTCGCGGCGCCTTTGCCGCATCTCGGCCCGGTTCAGCCCCAGCAAATTCTGGCCGCGAAAGAAGACCTCGCCTGCCGAGGGTTCGATGAGCCGCAGCAGCATGCGTGCGAGGGTGGATTTTCCGCAACCCGACTCGCCAACGATGCCCAGCGTCTCGCCCTCGGCCAGGGTCAGGCTCACATCGTTCACCGCGTTCACCACCCCCTTGCCGTCACGGGCGGGGAAGGCTTTCGACAGCCCCTTTGCCTCAAGAAGATTCGTCATGGCATCGGGTTCCAGCAAGCGGCAGCTGCAGCCCCCAAGGGCAGCATCTGGGGACGTTCGGCGGCACAGCGGCTGGTGGCGTTTGTGCAACGTTTGTTAAAGCTGCAGCCCGTCCCGCGCTCGCCCGGTGGCGGCACGATACCGGGGATGCTCAACAGGCGCTCTCCCTTGCGTGCGCGGCGCGGCGACGAGTTGAGGAGGCCATAGGTGTAAGGATGGCGCGGACTCGCGAACACTTGCCCCGTGGGGCCCGTCTCCACGATGCGCCCGGCATACATGACGGCAACCGTCTCGCACATCTCGGCCACCATGCCGAGGTCATGCGTGATGAGGAGGATGGCAAGCCCCATCTCCTGCTGGAGCAATTTCAGCAGCTCCATGATTTGAGCCTGAATCGTCACGTCGAGCGCGGTCGTCGGCTCGTCGGCGATGAGCAGCATCGGGTTGCAGATGATGGCCATGGCGATCATCACACGCTGCCTGAGCCCGCCAGACAGCTCATGCGGATATTGCAGC
Source organism: Aestuariivirga sp. (assembly GCF_044239095.1). Lineage (GTDB taxonomy): Bacteria > Pseudomonadota > Alphaproteobacteria > Rhizobiales > Aestuariivirgaceae > Aestuariivirga. Next base: position 5,725 of record NZ_JBIICB010000049.1, read on the forward strand.
AGCCGGCGCTCCGCATCGCCCATGCCGACCAGGCCCAGGACGCGGATGACCTGCTCTTCGGCCTCCCGCGCACGCATGCCGCGGTGAAGGATCAGCGGCTCGGCGATCTGCTCACCGATGCGGAGCGTGGGGTTGAGACTGGTCATCGGCTCCTGGAACACCATGCCGATGCGGTCGCCGCGAATCTTCTGCATGCGCTTCTGGGAGAGTACCGCCAGATCCTCGTCCCCGAACAGGATGCGGCCCGCCTCAATGCTGGAGGAAGGGCTGGGCAGGAGCCGCATGATGGTCTGCGCGGTGACACTCTTGCCGCAGCCTGACTCGCCCACCAGGCCCAGGGTCTTGCCTGCCTTGAGTGAGAAGCTCACATCCTCCACCACGCGCACGTATCCCTGCTCGGTCCGGAAGCCGACCGTCAGGTCCTCGACGCGAAGCAGAGGCGTTGCACTCATTCGAAGACGACGCGCGGGAAGTAGAAGGACACCACCCAGTTCGGCATGTCCACAACCTCGCTGATGCGGAGATCGCCGCACACGCTGCATAGCATGTAGGCATCGACCGGGTTCATGTTGTAGCGCGCCGAGAGAAGATCGATCATGCCAGAGACCGCGGCCTTGGCTCCTTCCATCAGGTCCGGGCCTATGCCAGTCGTCACCTCATAACCCTTGACGTCCATGTGGCGCGAGACGGGGCCGGGCGTGGTGAAGCGCGGGAAGGCGAGCCGCGCGCCCTTGACGAGTTCGAACTTGGCGGCGACGGAGCATGGGCTTTCGATGGCCGTGCCGCAAACTTCGCCGTCACCCTGTGTTGCATGCGTGTCGCCCACGCTGAAGAGACCGCCCGCAACTTCGACAGGGAGATAGAGTTCGGTGCCCGCACTCATGTCACGGATATCCATGTTGCCCCCCATGCGGCGCGGCGGGACGATGGAATGCGTGCCACTCCCGGCCGGTGCGAGGCCAATCGTGCCGCAGAAAGGCTTCAGTGGCACGCGGCCGCCCGGCCCATACATGGCGGGGGCGAGCGACTGCGCGTCATATTTCCAGATATGGAGGGCTGGATCCTTGAACTGGTCAGCCAGCAGGCCGAAGCCCGGGATATTGGCCGTCCAACCCCAGCCCGAGGGCACGAAGTCAAGCAGCGTCACCTTGATGGCGTCACCGGGCTCAGCACCTTCGATATAGACAGGGCCCGCCACCGGATTGACCTTGGCGAAGTCCAGCCTTGCAATATCGGCCAGGGTCGAACTAGCCGTGAGTTGGCCACCGGAGGAATCCACCGGGTGGAACTCCACCGATTCGCCGGGTGCGATTCGAACGGCGGGCGGGTTGTCGCGGTTCCAGCCGAAATGGCACTGGTGGTCGTGGATCGTGTGATTGCAGATGTGCTTGTGCATGGAACCCCTCAAGAACAAAGCTCCCCCTCCTGGAAGGGAAGGGGAGCATTTTGGGTTTGATCAGACTACTGAGCGTCCTTGGCGAAAATATAGTCGTAGTTGATCGGGATGTGGATCGGGTCGGTGTAGAGCGACGGATCGCCGCCGAGCCGTGCCGAATGGAAGGTGAAGCGCTTCTCGTTGAAGATTGGCGCCCATGGCGCTTCCTTCGAGACTTCGTCGAAGATCGCCTTCCACTCCGCGATGCGTGCGGCTTGCTGGTCGTCCTTGACCATGGAATCGGCCTTTGTTGCCCGGTCATCCAAGGCCTTGTTGCAGTACCGCGACCAGTTCCAGCCGCCGTCCACGGCACCGGCGCAGCCGAGGATGCCGTAGTAGAAGTTGGCCGGATCGGGGAAGTCGGCGATCCATGCCATGCCGCCTGACCACACCATGGGCGCCTTGCCGGCACCGCCGGCGGAGATCACTTCCGCCTGGGCCAGCGAACGGATCTCGGCCTTGATGCCAACTGCAGCCAGATCCTGCTGGATGGCCTGTGCGATGCGTGGGTTGGGATCGACGTTCATCACATAGAGTTCGGTCGTGATTTCGCTGGCACCCGCCTCCGCGAGCAGCTTCTTGGCCCCTTCCGGATCATAGGCGTAGCCTTTGTTCTCCGGATTGTAGCCTGGCATGGCCGGCGGAAGCGGCTGGTTGGCCGGTGCTGCGCGGTTGTTGACGAGGCGGACGATGCGCTCCTTGTTGATCGCCATGTTGACGGCCTGACGCACCTTGACGTTGTCGAAGGGCGGCTGCGTCACGTTCATGGTCACGTAGCCCGTCTGGAGTTGATCGCCCTCTGCAACCAGTTCCTTGCTGGCGGGGTCGGCCATGATTTCGGCGAACTGGGCGGGAGGAATGCCGTCACCCACGATGTCAACCTCGCCCTTCTTCAAGCGAAGCACCGCGACAGTCGGATCCTGGCCAAACTCGAAGGTGATGTTGTCGAGATAGGGCACACCCATCCGGAAGTAGTCCTTGTTCCGCTCGAGCTTGATGTTCTGGCCCGGCACCCATTCGACGAATTTGAAGGCGCCTGTGCCCACGGGCTTCTTGCCCCAGTCGGAACCCGCCTTTTCCACCTCTTCCTTCGGCACGACAAAGCCAAAGTTGATGGCCATCAGATGCAGGAAGGTCGCATCAGGACGGGTGAGCTTGAAGATCACCGTCTTGTCGTCCGGCGTCTCGATACCGGAGAGGGTGGTGGCCTTGCCGCCCATCACGTCATCAAAGCCGGCGATCATGCCGAAATAGCCCCCGCCCGGGCTCTGCGTTGCGGGGTTCACCGCGCGCTCGAAGGAGTATTTGACGTCCGCCGAGGTCATGGCCCGGCCATTGTGGAACTTCACGCCCTCACGCAACTTGAAAGTGTAAGTTAGTCCGTCATCAGAGACGGTATAGCTCTCGGCGAGATCCGGCTCGAGCTCCGTTGTGCCAGGCTTGTAATCCATCAGTCCGTCGAAGATAGACTTGATGACCGACCAGTTCTGCCAGTCGTAGCCGACCTGCGGGTCGAGCGTCGTCAGATCGTTGTTGAAGGTCACGGTTGCCGCACCCCCCTGCTTAGGCGCATCCGCCATGGCAAGTGGCGCGGCAGCCAGTAAGGCCACAACGGCAGCAGCCGAAATAAGTAGTTTCTTCATCGAGCGTCTCCCTGTGTTTTGGACGTGTTTTTAACCGCCGGCATATCAGCGCAACCGAATGCGCGGGTCAATCAGCGGGGAAATCAGATCAGCGATCAGGTTGCCCAGGACAATGAAACAGGCCGCCACGATCGTAACCCCCATGATAACGGGAATATCGAGGGACTGGATTGCCTGCCACATCAATTGCCCGATGCCTGGCCAGCCGAAGACATTTTCCACCACCACCACGCCTGACATGAAGATGCCGACGTCAAGCCCGATCATGGCGATAATCGGCAGAACGGCGTTGCGCAGCCCGTGCTTCATGACAACGCGCCATTCGCTCATGCCCTTGGCGCGGGCGGTGCGGATGTAGTCGTTACGCAGCACCTCGAGCATCGAGGAGCGCATCATGCGGGAATACCATCCGCCGCCAGCGAGCCCCAGTGTGAGAGCGGGCAGGATGAGGTGGGAGAGCGTGCCGTAGCCGCCAAGCGGAAACAAGCTCCATAGATAGGCGAAGAGGTAAAGAAGGGTCAGCCCCAGCACAAATTGCGGGGTGGAGACGCTGAGGAAAGAGAGCGTCATTGCCGCCTTGTCACCGAAGCGGCCGCGCCTGGTGGCAGCATAAATACCCGCCGGAATGCCGATCAGGAGTTCCGCGATGATGGCACCGAGCATCAGTAGCAGCGTGGGCGGCAGGCGCGAGGCGATGAGCGAGCCTACATCCGATTTGCGCGCATAAGATGTTCCGAGGTCGCCCTGGACGAGGCGGCCGAGGTAACGGACGTATTGCTCCGGCACGGATTTGTCCAGGCCGAGTTGAATGCGGATCTGCTGCCTGATCTCCGGTGACGTCGCATTGCGGCCCGCAATCATCGCCACCGGATCAGCCGGAATCATGAAGGTCAGTCCGAAGGTGACGATGCTGACGCCAAGCAGGATGAACAGCGAAGCGGCGAGGCGGCGGGCCAGATAGGCGATCATCAGCTCCTCCCCCGCTGGGTGGGATCGAGCGCGTCGCGCAGGCCGTCTCCCACCAGGTTGAAGGCGAGCGCGAGGATGAGGATGGCAGCACCCGGTATGAAGACCAGCCAGGGTGCGTTGAGGAAATAGGACTGGCTCTCGAAGATCATCATGCCCCATGCCGGCGTGGGAGGCTGCACGCCACGGCCCAGGAAGGAGAGCATCGCCTCCAGCAACACAGTCGTGGCAATGCCGAGTGTTGCATAGACGATGACGGTGGGTATGAGATGCGGCAGCAGGTGGCGCAGCAGGATCCGCCCATTGCCCGCGCCGAGCGCGCGTGCGGCTTCGATGTATTCGCGCTCGGAGAGCGCCAACGTCTCCGCATAAATGACCCGGGCAATTTGCACCCAATTCACAAGCGCAATGACGAGGATGATGATGCTGATGCCGGGCTTCAGGATCGCCGCGAGGGCAATGGCCAGCAGAAGTGGCGGAAAGGCCATCATCAAATCGGTGAAGCGCATGATGGACGCACCCCACCAGCCCCGCAGATAGCCCGCGAGAAGGCCGAGCGCGGTGCCCACCGCCACGGCAAGACCGTTGGCCACGATGCCAATCAGCAGGGAGGTCTGCGCGCCGAAGAGCAGACGGGAGAACTGGTCGCGGCCGTTGGTGTCGGTGCCAAACCAGAAGCGCGCGTTGGGCGGCAGGGGAGACCCCTCGAGGGTCAGCCCATCGAAATACTGTTCCGACGGATTGTGAGGCGCCAGCCATGGCGCTGCCGCAGCGGCAATCACAAAGACGGCAATGATCACCAGCCCGGCCATAGCCAGCTTGTCACGTCGGAAGCGGTTCCAAGTATCGTTCATGCGAGGCTGAACTCAGGGAGGGAACGGAAGGGCAGACTTAGCAACGGAAGGACTGCCGCCGCAAGGAAGACGCGTCGCTTCGTCCATCGCGTGTTGAAGTTAGCCCAAATAGCTGAGGACGACCGGCCCCGGCCGTCGGCGGCGTCGCGTCTCCCCGCCCGAATCGGGGTAGGGATATGCGCGACACAGGCGATCGATAGGGTCATGACAGCATCTGCAAGGTTTGGGCTCGGTTGGGCCGTGTATATGGTTCTGGCCGTCGCCTGCTCGGCCCTGCTGATGCCTGCCGCCGCTCCGGCAAACGAATCGGACAGCGACATCACGGGAAGCCTTCCGGGCGGAGGGTTGGCGGCGCGCCAGGGACTGCAGAAGCTGGAGCCAGAGAAAGCTCCGCCTGGCCGGCTCATCATTCTCGGCTTTGCCGGCGACCTAGGATTCTCGGGCAAGGACCAGCCGCTTTCCACCGCGGGGGCGATACGCCACGGACGGGTGATCCCATGGGATGAGCTTGTCTCCGGCGTTGCTCCCCTGCTTGAGGCTGACGCGACATTCGCCAATCTGGAAACCGTGATCACGGATCGCCCCGGTCTTGCGTCCGTCGACAAGGCCTTCAATTTCCTGGCGAGCCCCGCCGGGCTGAGGGCGGCGGTGGGCGCCGGGATCAACGTGATCACCGCCGCGAACAATCACGCTGCCGATTTCGGCGAGGAGGGGATCGCGGATACGCTTCGTCACCTCGAGGCGGAGCGGGCGGCTGGGCTCAAGGCCCATGTGGGGCTGGGCCAGGGGGATGAGCGTTACCGCGCCGAAGTCCTCGATCTCCAGGGCACGTCCGTCGGCGTGTCTGCTGTGGGCAAGGGCATCAACCCCGCGGGACCCGATGGCTACGGCCAGCCGCTCTATGCCAGCCGGCCTGACTTTGACCGCGTGAGCGCGGCGCTGGGCAAAACCGGGGCCGATGTCCGCGTTCTTTCGGTTCACTATGGTGAGGAGCTGAACCTTTTGCCCTCTGAGCCCGACAGGATGCGGTTGCGCTCGACCGTGACTCGCGGGGACGCCACCATCGTGTTCGGCCATCATTCGCATGTTGCCTCCGGCGTCGAGCGGCGGGGTGATGCCGTGATCTTCTATGGGCTCGGGAACTTCCTCCACGCCGGAACGCAGGACATGGCACGCTATGGCCACTGCCGGGACTTCGGCCTCCACGCCAAGGTCTATCTCTGGTCCGTGCCCGGGCACAAGCCGGTGTTGCGGGCGGTCGAGGTCACGCCGATCAGCGACATGCACGAGATCGCGAAGCCGTTTTCGCCTGAGGACGCCGCCAGCCGGATCGCCGTCGTCAATGCGATGAGCGAAGAGCTGAGCCGGGGCGGTGGCACACCAGTGCACTTCACCCCGACCGGTACGGGGTCCGGCCTTGCCTGCGTTCCCAGCCCTGCGATCTACGGCGACGCGCTGGAGCAGAGGTGCAGGTCGCTGGCCAGCCCGCTCATGAACGTCACCACAGACGCCAGCGCATCTCTCGCCTCCTGCAAGGCACTGCCTCAAATCCGTCTGGCAACCGGTGAGAAGAGCAGTTCGCCCGGGCAAGCCATGAACCAGGACGGCAAGCCGAAGAAGCAGGCTGAGCAGCCGGGCAAAACGCGAAAGACGGGCAAGTCCGCCTCTGCCGAAAGACCGAAGGCCAAGACACAACGGAAATTCTTCCTGTTCAACAGGTCAGACTAGACGGCGACGGACAGGGAGCGGTAAAGTTAACTTATTCCGTTCTGATTGGTCTGCAGGTCTCAGCGATTTACGCATCGTGAAGCGTGTGCAGGTGGTCTCTCGGCCTCAAAATCTGCAAGTGTACTGTGCTCGTGCGGCCCTGTCAGTCAGTTCGATCCCGGAACGGGATTCGCACTCGGTCGAAATACGACCCCCGATGAAACCTATAACTTACCCGCAGAGAACGTTGGGTAGACCCGTTCCCTCCGGCATCTCACTTCGTTAAACTATTGCAATCAATTCATCATTTTGGACTTCTGCGCCGAGAACCCTACCATTCTTCCCACCACCTTCCGCTTCATAAGATTATCGGAAACTTTTGCTTTTAGGTATTCTAGCCGAATCTATTCGCCGGATGTAGGGTCATCAGTAGGCTGACCATTACTCATAACTGAGGCCACGCGTGGCCCTCGCCCCTCGAATGACGATAGGAGATTTGATGCTGGCAGGCGTTGAGGTTGATATTCGGGGATGGCATGACTCACTCCGCCCCGGCGGTCAGGGACCTGCAGTAGCCAGTCGCCCGCCGCCAGCTTGAACAGCGGGTCATTGCGCAGCGCATCGCAGTCGTCAGCATCCTCATGACCGAAGGCAATGGCCATGATGCGGAACTGCTGCATCTCCTTCACCGCGTGGTTGATCCGGCTGGGGTCACGCCGGTCTTGAACGAAGGACGCCAGCATGCGCGTCAGCCCCAGCCGCCGGTCCGTCTCCCGCAGGAGCAGCAGGCTGCCATCAGAGGAAAGCACCGCCATCGAAACTCGCGGACACCTACTTGCGGGAAACGGCTGGAAGATCGACGGGAAGAAAGCTATCGTCACTCATGGCGAGTGTGGCCTTTGTTGCCTCGGTCGCAGGCAATCGTCGCGACAACGAATTCCTGTACCAAATCAACATATTACGCTACATCCACCAACCCAAGATGATCGCCTTGGTAAATGATCCGGGGTAGAGCACTTGCCTTCGCGGTGCACGAAATTCCACATCGTCCGGCAATCTACCTTCAGGCCGCGTTCGGCAAGCCCATCGGCGAGGCCCTGCAGGGTCACATCGCCACCCGCTTCGATCTGCTGCAACACCCATTCCCGGTGCGCGCCTCTGATCTTGAGCGGAACATGCCCGCCGATCTTGCCCGGCTTGACGCTGCCCGCCTTGCAATAGCGCGCCATCCACTTGATGACGCAGGAGGGGCTCAGGCGCCTCAAAGCACAAAAGCATCTGCCATTGCTTAAGGCCGCCTTTCATAACCATCGTACCGGTCAGTCCGCAAGCCCGGCGGTTGGACCGCCTCGCCGATGCCCGCAGTCGCCATGTGCGCCACTCCTCTCGGGCAATCATGCGTCTAAGTAGATTCCGTGGGTTTCGGAAATTCTTCGCTTTGCATACCAATTGTGAACGATAGCAATCGTTATCGGACGTGGTTAGGTCAACTTACGAGAAGAGGAAGTACAGTGGCGACAGGCAAGGTGAAGTGGTTCAACGATCAGAAGGGTTATGGGTTCATTGCGCCGGATAACGGCGGCAGGGATATCTTCGTTCACATCAGCGCCGTGGAGCGTGCAGGCCTCCGTTCGCTTGCCGAGAGCCAGGCGGTTTCCTTTGAGGTGATCACTGATAGGAAGAGCGGAAAAGACTCTGCTGACCAGCTGCGCGCCCTTTGATCCTTGGCAAAGAAGCCAAAGAAGAAAATCGCGGCCAAGGCCCCTACCAGATCTGCCAAGAAGAAAAAGGCTTTTGCCGCCAAGTCTGTGAAGGCAACGAAGCCTGCAGTCAGGAAGGCCGCCCGCCGCAGTAGGGCCGACGTCGCGAAGTTGCGCAATGCAGTGCGCGCCGGCTCCAGGGCGAAGAAGTCAGCCGATACTCTTGCAAAGGAGTTCGGCATCTCCAAGGCTTACGTCTACGCTCTCAAGCGCAAGGCCTGAAGCACAGCTACTTGACCCATCCGCGCCTGCGGCAAATCCAGTCACCATCATGCGCTCCGGAAACGGGGCGCGTGTTTTGTTTCGGGGTTGCGGCGCGTTCACCAGAGCGACGAGCACCGGCGCCGTCCCTCAATACCGTTTACAACGCTTCCCAACAATCCTCGCCCCAGCAGTCAATGCCGGGAAACACCTACAGGGCTGGAACGCCGATGGGGAGAGTTCCACATCTATAGAACTCAAACGCCGAATGGCAGAGGGGCGGCGCTGATGCCAAATCTGCCGGAAGCCGCTCCGGATCCACGCGATCTGCGCCCAGCCCTAAAGTTCGACATGGCAGAGAAACCAGCCTTCGAAAGGTCCCCAAGGCTCGTGGCGGTTGCGGCCTGCGCAATGTACGCCATGGCCATGCGGGCGCACTCGACGTCAAGCCCCATGCCCACGAGAAGGTCCTGCGCCTTCACGATGTCGGTGGCGAACTGGTTCATCTGCAAGGATGTGACCTGCGCCGCCTGCACCGGGGCGCGTCCCTCACCGTGCGCGTCAGCCCGCGCATCCTGTCCGCCACGCCCCGCGCCTGGCCCGAAACCCGGTCGAGCAATTCGCCGATAGGCTGGGTGATCTGGCTCGCCATGCTCTTGCTTCCCCTGCTGGTTCAGCAGCCACCAACCATGACCTGGCCCACGCCCCCAGAAACGCAGCGACCGGTCCATCGCCCTTGAAATCGTCTTCCGTAGGGCTATGACAGATGCAAGGCAGTTGACGAAGGAGAGTCCGCGATGGCGGTTCGGCTTGCAAAGATCATGCTCATTCTGTCGGCAGGGGTGTTCTGCCTACTGGTCGGCTACAACAACATCGTCGACTACAGCAGCAACTTCATGTTCGTCCAGCATGTCCTGACCATGGACACGACATTCCCCGACAATGCTGTCCGCGCAAGCCGCGCCCTGTCCAATCCGCAGCTTCATCATCTGACCTATTGGCTGATCATCGCGGCGGAGATTGCCATTGGCCTGATCTGCATTGCGGGCGCCTTGCGGCTGATGCCGGTTCTCCGGCGTCCGGCGGGTGCCTTCAACGACGCGAAGGGCATTGCCATCACCGGTCTCGCAGCAGGGGTTGGCTTCTGGTTCATGGGTTTCCTCGTGGTCGGCGGCGAGTGGTTCCAGATGTGGCAGTCGCAGAGCTGGAACGGCCAGGAAGCAGCCTTCCGCTTCATCGGCTCCATCGGCCTGATCATGATCTTTGTCGCAATTGATGACCGGGAGCTGCAGGCCACCCGGCGGTAGGAAGCCAGTCAGCCGCATTGCTGCAGCAGGCTGGCGAAGCCCTGAGGATCATCTTCCGCCCACGGAAATCAGCCGCGCCTCTGCATGTCAGAACAGCAGCTCGTCCCAGTCCATGCGCTTGACGCGCTCAGTGTCGGTATTGACATCATCTCCCTGTCAGTCAGCCACAAGCGCTGCACACGCAGGATGCGGCGCTCGTCATCATTCTGTGGGACTCCGTCGAGGCGCCATTCGGAGGAGGAGAAGCTCCAGAACAGCTTCTCCTTCTCATTGAACCGGAGCGCGTAGTACCTGACCTCGTTGATGGCCTATTCGTGCGATGTGGCAGTCCGAAATCCGGAACGGCCAGGATACAGCATTCCGCTCCGTGGGATGTATCGGCCTCATTGTAGTCTTTCTCTATCTGGACGACCGTCAGTTCAACTTATCAAACAGTGCCATCGCCTCGTCGGCAAGCACACCGCCCGTGATCTTGAGATGGGAGAAGGTGGTGGCATCGGCCACGGCCTGACTGGTGATCATGATCTGATCGATCCTGCTCGCAAGCTGCTCGATCGAGGCGGCAAAAACCACACGCTCGATGCCCGACCAGAGGATGGCCCCGATGCACATCACGCACGGTCCCCCGATGTATAGAGCGTCGTTCCGTGCAGATCCTCAGGCGGATAAGTGCCGATGAAATTCCGGATCGCCACGATCTCACCAAGGGCAGTGGGATCCTGGTTGGTCTTTCCGAGGTTTCGGCCCCTTGCGAGAACTTCTCCATTGCGCACGATGACTGCTCCGAATGGAAAGTCGGCTTTGGCCGCTTCCTCGATCGCCATGCTCATGAACTTCTCGTCATCCGCGACGACTGAGCCCTCTGCCCATGCCTGTCGCGCAAAGGATCCAAGGGCCATCGCCACACCCATGCCCATCCCGTTCCGCAGCACGCGCCGCCTGGATGCCAGCAAGGCATCTTCCGAAGGCTCGATATCTTGTTCTACGCTCACACACCGATCGAATCTCATCGCATTACCCCTGGGTTCAAACAGTAGAATGACCTTGGTCACCCGACAAACACAACAGCCAATGAGCGAACCACGGACATAGAGATGGCCTCACAGGCGGATCATTGGACATGATGCAGTTGACAGAGCCATTAGCAGTAAGGCCGCCGCTATTTGTCAGGCGTCCAGACGGCCAGCACCTCGGAGATCGATGCGACATCTGCGGCATCCATCTCGTCCATGGCGGCAATCTTCCAGTAACCCAGCCAGCCTTGCTCCCGGACGAGAGCCACAAGATTATCGGTCAAGTGCTTTTCATCTTCACGGCCCCGCGGGACCTTGCGCTGTGTCGACCGGTGATGGCCCAGCGCCGCACAGGCCCGTCGTTCGGAGACCGACAGCGCTAGCCGGACGGGCGCGATGCACGCGCGGCACCGCGCGGGGCTCAGTCGTTTCCCCGTGCCGCCTCCTTCATGATGAGCTTGTCCAGGGTGAGATCCGAGACCACCCTCCGGAGCTTGGCATTCTCAAGCTTCAACTCCTTCAGCAGCTTTGCCTGGTCCAGCTTCAGGCCTGTGCTTCTTCCTTGGCATGTTGTGCTCCTCCTTGATGCCAGGAGGCATACTTCAAGTCGGACCACTTCAGTGGAGGAGGATCACGATGTGCCATACCCTTCAATGTAGTCAGAAAGAACGTCTTGAAATTTCAAAGCTCAGATTTTTCTGCGTGCGCCAATGCCACCAGCAAGTACCTTCGTAGTTCAACCTTCGATCCATGGCACTCCCGCAAAGCCTATCTTAATCTTCCGACGTTCCAGAGCAGATATGAACAGGAAGAACAAATGAGATTAGTCTCAAAGCTCGTTGCCACGAGTACCATTCTGCTCAGCTTATATTCGTTCCAGGCGCATGCCGCCGGGCGAGGCGACCAATATCGGAATGAAGGGGCGGTAAGCAATCGGACTTCGAATGGCGAGCGCGCCCGGAGAGATGATGGTGCAATAGGTAACCAGTATTCGAATAACAGGCGCACTCGGAACACTCATGATCGTGAGCGGTCCTACAGATACGACCCTCCCGGGGTCTACGTTACTGATCCGTACTCTTTTCCACGCGATCCAGACCCTTGGGACCACCCCGACTTTTGGCGGTAGTCAATACCGGACTCCACGGCTATTGCGCCGGGGAAAGCTGCAGCGATTGGCTGCTGGCAGTTCCCAACTGTTACACAGATAAAGTCGCTCGGCTGACGTTACAGCCCACTAAATGCCGCATCGAAGAAATGGCAACGGAAGAGAATCACCTCTAGCCGCATCGCCTTGATGTCAAAGACAGACCACCCGCCGCAGGCAGGATCAGTGAAGTGCGTGCCGTTATTCAAAAAATTGTGCTGATGTTGGATGGAATAGCTTCAGCGAGACTGCAGGAGAGCTTCATCTCCTAGCGGAATCCCTAAGGACCAGAATCACCCGCAACTGACTGTCGTCAAGATCTACGTGGCCAAGCTTATGGGTGACGCCCAGATCGTACGCGACCTGATGCAGAACCGGCCAGATTTCATGGCAGAGTTTCAAACCATTGCCGGAATGACGACGACCCAGATCGCGCAGGCGAGGTTTTGAAATCCGTGGGAGGCGTGTGGCCGTGATCGGTCTCGGTGCCGTGGGCCAGTCAGTGGCACGGCTCGCTGCAGCACTCGGCTGCACCGTGCTGCCCCCTGCCCGCCGGCGGCCGGGCACTGCCCGGCGCGGAGCTGCTCGGGCAGGCAAAGCCCAAGCTGATCCTCGTTAACGCCGCTCGCGCTGCGCTTGTCGAAGAGGCAGCACGTGGTGTGGCCCTCTGTCGGCACAAATGATTTACCGGCCCCAACGAGTGGTCCGGGTCGAACATTAGCCCAACGGTTTTCACATCGACACACGTCATCCGGCCTCGAAGCAACCTTGACCTTTGGCTGCTTCACGCGGATGAACGTCACATGCACGACGACAATGACACGCCTCTACCCGTTTCCCTCGAACGGCGTGAACAGGATGCTGACCAGCGGATGTTCTCGCCTTCGGCGGCGCGTAACGCCGAACCGATCCTGACGGTCCTGAAGGGTCTCTTTCCGGAACAGGGAACGGTGCTGGAAATCGGCTGTGGAACAGGGGAGCATGCGGTGTGCTTCGCCGCGGCGATGCCCACACTTACCTGGCTGCCCACCGATCCCGATCCCGCCTCTCGCGCCAGCACCGCCAGTTGGATCGGGCTCAGGGGTTTGAGCAATGTCCTGGCACCGATCAGCGTCGATGCGAGCTTACCCGTCTGGGGCGTCGAGAGGCTTGCGCCGTTTGATGCCATGTTATCGATCAACATGATTCATATCGCACCATGGGCAGCCACGGCCGGGCTGTTCTCCGGCGCGGGCCGGCTGCTGCGGGGCGGCGGATTGCTCTGCCTCTACGGACCCTTTCTGCACAACGGAGCCTATAACGCGCCGTCAAATGCCGCCTTCGACCAGTCCCTGAAAGCCAGCAATCCCGCCTGGGGCTTGCGCGACATCGCCGACCTCGAACGTACCGCCCTTGCGTCGGGCCTGAGGCTGGGCGAGACGGTCGCGATGTCCGCCAACAACACGCTGCTGGTCTTCCGCCGCGCTGCCTGAGGGACTGCACCCCGCCTTGCGCGTTCAAAGCGGGAGAATATTCAGAGCCGCCCGACAACCTCAGCGACCGCGCGTTCGGCGGCGTCCAGGGCACCGGCGAGGTATCCTGGAGAGATGAAACTCGTCTCGCTGCCGGCCAGAGACACGTATGGCGCCCAGCCCCCCGAAATCCAAGGCCTGGGATCGGGCAGCGGATGTCCTTCCGCCTGCGCGTCCGCTTCTGTCGCGGTGAAGGCGTCGGCTGTCCAGTCCTTGAAGAGGGTTGCCTGCGGCTGGCCCGCCCTTGCGCCAAACAGGCGCACAAGTTGTGCGATGGCGGCCCTGACAAGGGCCTCCTCACCGGCGTCCATCCGCTGCCGGCGATCCAGCCCCACGAAGCCGAACAGTGCAGCCGAACCGGATGCCAGGGTCGCATCGTGAATTTCCACCAGCGGCCCGACGCCACTCTGGGCCATGCCGGAGAGCCCGGACTCGCGCCAGAACGGACGATCGTAGAGGGCGAAGAACTTGGCATGCGGCGCCATCCATGTGGCGGTCTGGCGCCAGCGGCGCAACGTCTCGATGTCGAGGGCGGGCTCAAAATCAACCGTCGATGCCAGAAGCCGCGGGGGCAAGGCCGGGATCAGCTGCCGCGCCACAAGCTCTCTGTCTGCCTCGCCATCCCGGAACGACAGCACCAACCCCCCGTCGCGGATCGCAACACGGCTGACCCGCGCACCAAGATGCAGCCGCCCGGCAGGCAAGGCGCCCACCAGAGCCGAAACCATGGCGCCGGTTCCGCCTGCGAGCCGCATGGATGGCGGCTCCTGTGGAAGCGTCGAAAAGCGCTGCACGGGCTCGAACCGCGACCGCTCAACGACCACGTCGCCCTCGGTATGCTGGGAAAAAGCGCGAAGCCCGAGGCCGTCTACAACACGGGCCATCCTGGGGTGCATCCCGGGCCAGAACCAGGAGGGACCCAGATCAAAGCCATCGGGTGAGGGATCCCCCTCGCCGTTCACCGACAGGATGCGGCCTCCG
>NZ_JBIICB010000298.1:0-5035 GCF_044239095.1 Aestuariivirga sp.
CTCATAATCCGCACGCCGCAACACCTTGGTTCCACACAGCGTGTCAGTAAGCCTCTGATTCAGCAGGTAGGAAAATGCGATAGCGAACATGCGGTTTGCGACAGCGTTGAGGAGGCGCATCGCACCCGTCTCCATCGGATAGACGTTGCGCGTCCCGTTGATGAACTCGCCACGCCGCGAGGCAATGGCGTTGTAGAACTTCGGCAGCGAGGCCGGCGCCACCGTAAGATCGGCATCGAGGATCATGAGCACGTCGCCGCCAGCCGCCGCAAATCCCTTCCGCACTGCATCGCCCTTGCCCTTACCGTCCTGCTGGAGCACCTTGATGCACCAGGCGTCTGCATTGGCTTCCTTCACCCGATGGCACTCTGCCAGCGTATCGTCACTGGAGTGGCCTTCGACGAAGATAATCTCCTGTTGCCTGCCGAACTGCGGCATCTCGCTGATCGCGCGCTGAATGTTCCCTCTTTCGTTGCGGCAGGGTACGATGATGCTAACGCTCAGTCCTTCCGGCTCCGGGACTGCCACTGGCCGCGTCACGACATAGGTTCTGAGACAGAGGCGCCGGATGATGGGTAGCGGTCCGATAAAGCGGTTAATGAAAGGGCCAATCCCCAGCAACCTGACGGGTACGAGCTGGCGTTGCTCGGTGCAGATCGTCTCAAATCCCGCGAGAGCGAGAACGCTGGTAAGATCGGTCCGCGTGAGCAGATTCTGTTCCGGTTGTGGCATTCGCATTCCCAGCCTGGTGGCGAGCCTTATCATCGGTTCCCAGAGCGGGGAATAATAGGAAATGATGATTCTGGTCCGTTCATTGCAAAGAGGCCGGAGGCAATTTAGTGCAATTTCGATATCGTCGAACACGCCGATGGTATCGGAGATGATGACATAGTCAAAAGTCTCTCCGATGCCAGAGAGCAGATCTGGGTCTTCGGCATCGCCGGCGATGAAGCGAAAACCGGGGTTTGTCTCGCGTGCTACGCGCACCATTTCCGGGGAGAGATCAACGCCGACGCCGTACGAGGGCCGTAGAGATGCGAGTAGTTCACCCGTGCTGCAACCGATGTCCAGAACGCTGTGGCCAGGTGGTACGAGATACTGCATGTACCTACGGTCGTCGGCATAGTAAGCTGCATTGCGCTCGATCCACCGTTTGCGCTGGGCTGCCTGAGCGTTGGCGCACTCGAGAACGCCGCGCTTGCGCGATGACATTTCAATTCGCACCTCTGACTCCGTCGTCATTTGTTACTTCTACAACCTTTCTGTGAATCCAAGCGCCCGGCCATTATGCCTTTTCAGCAATCGCGTGCCGCTTCGCCCGTCCGCTGCTTCAATCGCATATTCCGTCCGAATTCAAGTCAGCCATGCGGTGGCATTACGCATCATTGAAGTGGAGGTTGAAACATGCGCCAACGCGGCCAAGAGAGCCCACTCTCACCAGCGCGAGTTCAGCGTCAAGTATACCCGAGCGTGACCGGGACACCCAAGCAGGCAGATCTCGCTGGCAATCCCATGATCGTCCTTCCCAGAGGGGAAGAGGTCAGCGCGGGGAACCGGTCACGCGCTCCGGTGACGTCCGATGCACGCTGAGAGCTGCATGACTGTCGAACCAACCTGGGAAGGGAATGGACCGCCTGTCCATGATGCTTCTGAGCCTGCGAGGCACCGCGTTGACGAGCGGAGAATGATGGCGTTCCGCCCACCAGAAAGGTGATCCGGGGCCGACGAGGCGATAGACGGCAAAAAGCATCGCGTATTTCAACAACACGCCGACAACGCCACTCCATCGCGCTGGGTGCCGTTCCGGCATCGGACCTGATGCGTGCTCGCCAAAGCGCGAGAAACCGGCTGAGTTATCGGACCTCTGGAGATTTCTGCTCATATGCATCTGCTGGGCAACTCTGAACCGCTGGTAACCGAGACGCCAAAGCCGAAGGTGTGTTGCAAGAACCTCGCTCAGGCTCCTTTTGCCTGTCTCCCAACTCACATAGGCCGGAAGTGCAGTCAGCCGTTCGAGGTCATTCACGACTTCGGCATCCATACCTTCGATGTCCACCTTGAGAAAATGCGGACAACCATGCTCGGCAACAAGCCGTTCAAGCGACGTCGTGGGGACATCGACAGGCAGCTCATGGGGTTTGCCGTGAATCTGCGCATTACGCTCACGATATGGGTCACACGCGGTGCCCCACAGGGAATTCTCTGCGTGTGGGTGGAACGGTATCGTCTCATGAGACTGCCTTCTCCGCCACCCAGTGACGGCTGCATGAATGAGGGTAAGCTGTCCGCTTTCAATGTATTCCGCGAAGCACTGCAGCCCCAGGGCATGGAGGGCGGGATCTGCCTCAACAGCAACGACCCTGTAGCCAGTTGCAAGATAGTGTGAGCTATCCTCGCCCTTGTGGAAACCAAGGTCGAAAACCAGCCGATCATCGCGCTGACTTGGCGCCACTGAGATCTCCGTCTTCATGTAAAGATACCCGTCAGCGTACTCCCGGGCTGAAATGCTCTGGGCCATGCTGTCTTCCTTAACGGCATAGTCACCGACCACGGCCTCGGGACAGTAGCAGATCTCAGCCTTAGCAGCGGCGAGCCGAAGCCAGAGATCATGATCTTCGTGACCGCCGATCAGCCGCAGAAGTTCAAGATCATATCCGCCGACGCGCAGCAGGCTCGATTTTCGAAAGAGCGCCATCGCGTCGATATAGTTACCGCACTTGCGGAGGATGTCCTCATCGAATGGATGATTGGACAAGAATCCCTCGTGGCGGCCGCCGGGCATGATACGCCGGATCGGCCCATAGGCGGCGTCGGCATTCCTTTCCACGGCACAGCCATGAAGCGATCGCAGACCGTCGGATGACATCGTGTTGTCCGCGTCGAGAAAGAAAACATGGGTGCCTCGAGCATGACGCAGGCTGATGTTTCGGGCGCTCACCAGCCCAACGTTCCACATTGGACGGATGACAAGAAAGCCGATACCGCTCTGCCGCCCGAGGCGTACTGCAATCTCATGGGAGTTATCGGTAGAGCGGTCATCAAAGACGATCACCTCCGTCTTGAAGTGCTCGTTCTCGTGTGCCGCATTCACCGCGCTGGCGATTGCCGCTGTGATGTGATCCGCGTAGTTGAAACTGGGAATGATGATCGTCACGTCGGTTCCCTCCAAGTCCAGACCAACCCTCGAGTAGGATAGGGCCCAGCGGGGGAGCGCCCTGGCACGATGATACTGAGCTATGCGCTTGCTATGACCAGATATGCCCATACGGGCAAGAACGCCATGATAAACAGCCAGAATACCGTCTCTTATGCTCATGGCGGTTAGTCTACTTCACATCGGTCTCGAAGCTGAAGCCAAAGTGGTTCAGGTCCTTCCGGTAGAGTCGAGCCACCCACTCCCGGTCATCACCTGATTGATAATAGGCACGCCAGTGCGTTGGGCTTGATCGCACATTGAGATGGGGAAGCGTCAGCGGCACTCTGTCCGGATGCAATACCCTTGTGAGAGCCGCCATCCCTTCTGCCAGCCCGCTGAACATGACGAAGCGGTCGCAGATCATCCTTCCACTTGGGTCAGTCAGGTAGTCGACTTGATTGAAGGAGAGCGACTTCTGGTAACCCTGCGTCTCATCATAGATAACCCCCCTGCATCGCGACCAGACAGTTTCCGGCTTTGTGGATTCGCTGATGACGGCTGTGCGCCTGATGAAATCCGAAAAGCCCGGCGCCTGTCCATCGCCGCCGGCCTGCAGCAGATAGCGCGAAAAATCATTGTGCACGCCCTTCGCGCGCATCATCTCATACCACGAGACGAGCCGCTCCCATGGGTTCCTGACGGCGGCGAAGATGAATGGCTTTGGTCCCTCGAAGGCTAAGCATCTCAGCGGAAGATGGGCCGGTGAGACGAATCGCGCATCAAAGTGGCCGGTGAGATGGGCACTGATCGATGTCCCTCCCGTCTTTTGGATGTGGACGAAGAGGTAGTTCCGCTCTTCGTGGAATATCACGGCAGCCAATCGCTCTTCAGCTTCGGAAAACGCGCCTGCAGCCAGTCAATGTCGCGCCGGTAACGCTCAGTGATTCGAGCGAGATCCACATGCGAGAAGGGTTGTGATTCCGTTACGTCATTGGTTCCCCGTGTCACGTTGCGGCGGTCCTCCGGCCTGATGTTCGGAAGGCCCAGGGACTGCACAAGGCGGTCCATTTCGCCGGCCGGATAGACATCTATAGTCGCGTTGACCTCTCCACTCAGGTCCGACAGAAAGTCACAGATCCCCAAATTATGGTTGTCAAACCGGCTGGCCGTCGCGGGTGTATCGCGAAGAAACTGGTCAAGAAAGGACGAAGGGTCCATGGTCGATCCCTTGAGGTCCGGCCGGTAGGCCCTGATGTAATGGAACTCCGATATGACCCGGTCAACCGGATGCCTCACCAATGCGGCAACCCGGAAATCAGGCGGCGTGTGCCATCCAGCCTTCAGCAATTCCAGCCAAGTCATGTGTTGCGGCGTGTGGCCATTGACCATCACCGAACCGTCGGCAACAAACAAAAAAGGCTGATCACCGTAACGGCCAAGGTGGTGCGTTACTGTATCTCCACCACACTTAGGAATATGGATAAGCAGCAAGCGGCTCTTGAGGAAGATCGGCACGGCGAGAGCAGTCCTTAACGAGGCTACAGAGACGAGGCAGGATACACCGGCTCTGGGCAGCAGTGCAAATTTCTCGCGGAGCGTCGACGCGGGCAATCCTCGTCATGAGGTAGGCGCGTCAGCTTCTCCTGAGGAGTTCAGCAGCTACACTCCGTCAAGGGATTAATCTCCAACATCTTGTTTTCGAAAGCCGAGTTATCTCTTCTATAAGCAACCCAGCACTGAATCTAAGGGAGATCGGGAGTGCCTGGAACACTCCTAGTGGATTGGCCGGGACAAAAGAGTCCGATTGAAGGTTCCCAACGGCTTGTTGACGTGCGAATCTGAAAGGATGCGCAATGGTATCAGTTTCACCGTTTCCGCCGCCGACTGTCAGCGTCTGCG
>NZ_JBIICB010000050.1:0-20227 GCF_044239095.1 Aestuariivirga sp.
TGCTGATTGCCATCGTCAAGAAGGAGCTGCAACTCGACGCCTCGCTCTACACATTGCTACAGATCCTGTCGGTGTCGGTGTTCGAGAAAACGCCCATTTTATCAACCTTCCGGCCCGACGATCAGGGAATGGCGCAACCCGCCAACGACAAGCAATTGAATTTATTCGGCTTTTAACCGGACACTAGTGAGGGTCAAGAATTGATTATATCCATCGCGGAACCAGTTCCTCAGACTGGGTCCTTGACCATCAATGAGGCAAACCTCTTTTATTATTAGCCCGCCTTGCAATGGTTTAGAAATGCTGGCTAAATCAGAAGCCGAATGGTGGGAATACCCCGTCATAGTATTGGAAGAGTTAGTATATTGGTTGGTCTTCTGCCCCGCGCACTGTTGCTGGCATCGGTTTCGGCCACGCTGCTTTTGCCCGCCCCTGCCCTGCGTGCCGATCCAAATGCATTTATCGGCCTTGGCTTCGGGTTGGTCGACCAAATGATACGGAACGACATGCAACTCCGTCAGCAGCGCAGGCAAGCGGAAGCGCAGCGGCGGGCGGAGGCCGTTGTGATACGCAGGCTGCAAGCAGCGCTGCAGAGGCTGGGATACTACCGTGGCCGCATCGACGGTGACTTTGGCTCGGGAACGCAGGAGGCGCTTGGCGCTTACCAGCGCGACCGCGGAATTTATCCCACCTCCTCGGTGTCAGAGTATGACATTTCGCAAATTGAGGCTGATGCACGAAGTTCTCCGCCGCCGCAGCCTCCTCCCAGAGACAGCAGCCCCCTGCCCGGCACTGGCAAGTCTATGCAGGAAGTGGAGTACACGAGCATTACGCCTCAGGCCGAGTGGCTCGATCTCCGCTTTTCACAGGCGCAGTTGTCCCAGCCAGGACCCTACAAGCCGCCATCAGGGGGCGGGTGGTTGGTGGTCGCAAGTGGCGCCACATTTCAATGGGTGGCGGAAGAGGCGATCGCCTATGCGCAGGACTTCCCCGGCACCGCCATCATCAAGTCCGGCAACGGCCGTTTCGCCATCACCGTCGGCTGGTTGCCAGACAAGCAAGGAAAGCGCCTGCTCGAACTGCTCAAGTCCAATGGCATCATCCCCTCGGACGCCTTCGTCGGCTCCGGCTCGCGCTATATCGGGCCGGTCTGGACCACATCGCGGTCACTCAAGAGCCGCAACGACCTCATGCGGCACGGCTTCTTCAGGGCTTCTCCCCATGCCTGGGATCGGGTCCTCGATGCCGCCTCCGGCTCACCGATCGTGGAGTACAGGGCCCGCGTCGCGGGTGTCAGCGGTGCGGGGGCTTCTGACGGTTACCTGAGCCTGCGGAAGACGAGCAATGTGTCCGGGGACGAGATCACGCGCATGCCCGAGGGAACGCTCCTCAGACTGCTCGACAGCAAAGACGGGTGGAGCCGTGTCGCTCTGCTCGACGGGCGCGAGGGGTGGGCCTCAGCGAAGTACATTGCGCTCAATGATAACGTAAAGAACGGCACGACCGCTGCAGCCCAGCAGCCGCCGGCTGTGGAGAATCCCTATGGTGACAGGGACCTGCAGGATCGCCTCCTCTCGGACGGCAAGATACTCCTGCAGGACATCGGCCTGTTCCTCAAGACCAATCCCGATGTGCAGGGTATCACCTCCATCGCGGAGATCGTGAGCCGCCTCAACGCCGCGATCTCATCGCGTGACTTCCAGAACATCGAGGCTGCGACGGCAAGCCTGCGGCAACTCCTGTCGCAGAACTCAGGCTACAAGCTTTTCGCGGAGCGCCGCGAGGAACAGCGGCGGGAGGAGGAGCAGAGACAGAAGGCCGAGGCAATTCGACTCGCGGACAGGAACATCTACTTCCTGAAGCAGTATATCGCCCAGAATGTCACGACCGCGAACATCGGAACCCTGGCAGGTCTCCTGAAGGAGTACGAGACGGCGCGGCGCTTCCCGACACTGGCCGGCCTCGACGGTTTGAACCGCAGGCTGGAGACCGCCATCTCGCGGGACAACCTCACAGGTGCATACCAGCAGATCCTCCAAGGCTACGTGGCGCCGATCGAGAAGCCCGAACTGGCAAAGCCCACCCCCGGCCATCCATCCCCGCAAGCTCAACCGGTGCCACTGGACGGGGGAGAGCAGGCGCAGAGAGAGCTGCGCAATATCTCCGATGAGGCACAACTGCTCCTTGACCAGCTGAGCCGCTTCGGAGCCGCGGGCCAGAAGGTCTCGGACGTTCCCCAGGCCGCCCGCCTCAGCGTGAACCTGAGAGCGTCGCTGCGCGCCGCTGACGCCGCCGCCATTCTGCGTGACAGGAAGGCACTTGAGGATCTCCTGGCCCGGGACACTGCCTTCACGGACTTCCAGAGGCGGGAGAACGAGGCAAGACGCCTCGAGGAGGCGCGCAAGCTGGAGGCTGCCACGCGGGAGGCGCGAAGGATCGATGCCTTCGTCGATGACTACATCAGCCGGAACTTCGGATCTGACAAGGTTGAAATGCTGATCTCGGTGCAGGATGATATCCGCGCAAGCCTCCGAGGCGGCGACGCACCGGCAATGTCGCCCTCCGTTGATAACGCCCGCGACAGGATCGCCAAGGCCGGTCTGAAGCTTGAACTCGACGCATTCAAGCTGTCCGACCCTTCTGACGAAAGCCCCGCCGTCGTGAAGTGCAGGAGTGCCGGGAACCTCGGGCAATGGCAGGAGGCGAGGGCGCTCTGCACTGCCGCCCTGGCGGAAAAGCCGGGCGATGCGGCGCTGGAGGCCCTCCTGAGGCGTGCACGGGACATGATCGCTGCGCAGGAGAAAGCCGAGGAGGAAGACAGGCGCCGGGAAGCAGAGCTTGAGACCTCAAGGACCTCGGCGACAGATCTCCTGACCCGCGTCACCAGCTTCGCCTCGGATGGCGGCCAGCTGTCTGAGCCCATGCGCATTGCCCGCCTGGCGGAGGCCCTCAAGGGCGTGATCGGCGGCAAGGATGCTTCACGCATCACCGCGGCGCGCGATGGCCTCTCCTCCGCTCTCGCGGAGGATCGGGGCTTCAGCGGCTATCTCCGCAATCTCGAAAAGGGCGAGCAGGATCTCGGCATCGAAGTTCTCGTGGCCGAGGACGCAGAGGGACGTCGCATCCGTGCCTTCATTGCAGCTTACGTCTCACGCAATGTCACCGCGTCAGGCATCGGGGCGCTCCTTGCAGCGGATGATGAGCTGGCACGCGCTCTCGAAAGCAGGGATGGTGCACAGCTGCTGAAGGCCAATGGTGCGGCACGCCAGGCCGTCGCCCAATTGGGTGCATCTGCGGAACTCGACGCCTACCAGCTGCCGGCATCGCATGGAGAGGACACCACCACCTGTCTCGACCTCGTCACCAAATCCGCGTGGGAGGAGGCGCTCGACACCTGCCGCGGGGCCGTGGACAGGAACCCCCAGGACAGTGCCGCCGCAGCAGCCCTGGAGCGGGTCGAGGCGGAACTGGCGCAACGCAACCTGCGAGACAACGAGCGAAGCCTCGAGAAGGAACGACGCGCAGCGGCGGATCTCCTCATCAGCCTGGATGCCTTCGCGAAGGACGGAGGAACCTTCAAGGACCCACTGGGCGTTGCCCGCCTCGTCGCCGGCCTAAGAACCAATCTCACGGAGAGTGATCCTGCAGCCTTGCGCCGGTCAGTGACCTCGCTGGACGGGGCATTGCAATCAGAGGCTGCATTCATTGCCTTCGCAAGGCAATATGAAGAGAGCCAGCAACGCGCTGCTCTCGACACTGTCGCCGAAGCACGGGCCGAGAGCCGGCGCATCAAGGCCTTCATCAAGGACCATGTCAGGAAGAATGTCGCCTCGCCGGACGTACCGAAACTTCTGGAGATCGTGACGCTGCTCGAAAGTGGCATCGCCTCCAACACGCTCGACAACATCGCCGGCACCAATGCCGCGGCCGTCACGGACCTCTCGGTCCTGAAGCTCGACACGGCCCTGAAGGCGTTCTCGCTTGCGCCAAGGGATGTCGCGGTAGTGCCGACAGAGACACCCAATGAGCTCTTTATCGACGGGAAGAACCGCCAGCTGCTCGAAGGTGACGGCGAGGATATCATGTTTCTTTTCAACAACTCCGGTACGGCAGGGGGCGTCAGGCGTGACCTCCTCGGCCGTCTCGTCTTCCCGGGCGTGACGAACCTCTGCTGGTACCACGACGTGCCTCAGCACGACCTCGGCACACGCCTGGCAATGTCGGGGCTCTCGTCGATCGGCGCCAGAGACATTACGCTCACGGGCGTCTGCAGGGCCGAAGGGCTGGAGAGCGCTCACGTCGTGGCCCTGCGCAGATCCTCCTTCCTCACCACCGACCGCGCCTACGCCAAGTCCCTGGTCGACGCCTTCTCCTCGGGTAAGTTCGAGGTCGTCCGTGAGGTTTCTGGCACCTCCATCCGCCAGAAAAAGACCGACGACGAGACGCTTGTTGCGGAGATTAGAGACGAGGTCACGCGGGCACAGAGGAAGGGTTTTGGCTTCTTGATGTTCAAGCAGGATGTCAGCACACTATGCATGGTTCCGGGTCCCATGACGGATGCTGTGATGGAGCTCCTCGCTCCCGAGCTGCATCTACTGTCGGGCCAGCTGCCTGGATGGACAACACGGGATGTTCAGAACCCGGACCTCGGCTTTGCCGAGGCCCGGTCCGGAAACTGCGGAGCACTCCTCCTCGAGGCTCCCGCGATGGCGCAGGTCCTGGCAGCGGCCGAGCGCGAGCAGACGGACCTCACCATCCTAGCCGTTTGGCTTGACGAGCAGGACGTCTCCGAGACACAAGCGCGGCTCAAGAGCGAGGAGGCGAGCCGGGCCGAGGCGGAGCAGGTGCGCCTACGCCGCATCGAGGACGAGGCAACACAGGATCGGTTGCGGCGGGAGCGGCTGGGTGAGGAGAAGGCCCGACGAGAGGCAGAACTCCGCGACAGGTATGGGAGTGCTGCGTATGGCTTTGCGGCGGACACGGGCGATCAGGTCGCGGTCTTCATCGAAGCACCCGACGCAGCGGAAACTGCCTCTGTCGCCAGCCTGTTCCCGTCACTGGCCAGCTGGTACCGAAACCAGATCACTGCCGGATGGGAACTTCAGAGCGACGGCTACACGAGCGACCTCGTGGACTACGGAACGGTACGCTGGCAGGGGCGCGCCCTGGACACCGTCTTTGTGAAGATGGCCGTCGGCATGAAGCATCGCGAGCTTGGAAAGTATGAGGAGACATGCCTTCTCGTAGGCGTCGTGGTGGATCAGGAGTTTTCGAGGTACAGGGATGTCTTTGAAGCTCGCTGCCTGGAGGCCGAGCCCGGCCTCAATGCGTGGAAGGCCTCTCATGGCTTCGAGAGCCGGTGGATCATTGATTGATGCGTTTTGCCTGAACGCCATATACTCTGCAAGATGAAAGTGGCGACGCACAGTACTCGACGCGGTTGAATAAGGCGTTGAAACGATTCAGAAAAGGGATTCTTTGTCAGCAAACGAAGGATCGCCGTGATGCAGAATGCGTTTTCAAACGCCTTATCCAGCTTGATACTCCAGCACATTGACCTGTCCCCGACAAGACGCGAAACGCTGGCCTGGCTGACGTTCCTGATCATGCGCCAAGGCACGATCTGCCTGTGGCGGCTTGCTGCTCATGTCGATACAGCGGCGGGAATCAGTTCGGTCCGCCGCCGATTCTACCGCTTCTTGCAGCATGTCGCGTTGGATGGATTCCTGACCGAACCTGTGATCGTCGGTCTGCTGGGGTTGCGAGGAAAGCCGTGGATCATTGCAATGGACCGAACCAACTGGGAGTTCGGTAAGACCACGATCAACAGCGGAAGTACTGTGCCGAGAAGCCAAGCTCGATCGCCCGGATGCCGAGGGCCACAAGCAAGTGATCTTGTACCGATAGCGCAAGCCTTTTTTTGGAGATCAGACGACGTGAGTGGCTCGATTGGCGCGCCGCGTGTCACGGACTACTTCGGGTACGTTGTAGCACTCGGCGACGATTGCCTTTGCCTCTGCAACGGAGAGTTTGCGTCCGTTGCTGTCGCGCAAAACATAAGGTTTGCCGGATCGCAGCAGGCTGAAGATGCGATTGACGAGTCGGTTGGCGACGGCGCAGAGGGCTGGCTTGTGATGATGGCCCTTCCTGGTCATCAGCCTGAAGTAGACCTGGGCCAGATCGGGATCGATCTTGCGAGCCGTGTCGGCGGCGAGCATGACCGGATAGCCGGAGATCAACGATGACGACTTGCCCCTCAGGCCGGCTTCCCAGGTGGCCGGATGCTCATGGAACGGGTGGCCGGATGTTGGTGGAATGACTGGCCGGATGTTCGTGGAACGCGTGGCCGAATGACGTGGAATACGCAGACCGGGGCTGCCTCGGCGCGGATCCGTCCTGTCCCTGTCAAGAAACATGGCCGCAAGGCCTGCTCGATCTTTGCAATTGGCCTCGGCGCGCTCCGCAAAATCGCCGCTGCTGCAGAACTCCATCAAGTAATCGACTTCCTGCAGCACCTGCTCTCACCAAAACGTCCCGTTAACCAACTGAAAGCTCAGCCACTTTGACGCCGAGTCGAGTACAATGCCAAATCCCTATCACGAGCGCAGGAAATCCGGAGCGGTTCGTGAGACTACGCGAATCGTTGACACCGCCAGTCCCATGGAAACGGCTGCATCGCCCTCGCCATCGTCAGCCCCTCCGGCTGCCGCCCTGCTAACATCGCCTCCACGATCTCTGGCGCCAGCAGCGTCATGCGCAATAGTCGGCTGACGTAGGACGAATTGATGTTCTCAGCCTCGGCGATTTCCTCGATGGTTGAGAAGTCGCCGGTCTCCAACAGCTTGCGCCAGCGGAAGCCACGCGCCAGCGCTTTGAGAAGCGCGCGGTCAACCCGCGCACGCGGCGTCGGTAATGCAGCCGTTCCATCCGGTGTGATGATGAGCTTTCGTCCGCCGCGCCTGCGGATGGCAAATGGCACAGTGACGGTAACGGTCTGTTCGGTCATGCCGCCGCCTTCCTGTTCTTGACAGTAATCATGCCGATTTCCGCCACCATCTGCGCCAGACCCTTGTCCTTGTCCCTGAACCTGAGCCTTAGTCCGTCGGTACGGATGTCCACGCGCTCGACCAGCAGCTGTACGATGCGGGCCTGCTCGGTGGGGAATAGCTCCTCCCACAGCGGGTCGAACGCTGCAAGCGCCTCTCGCACCTCATCCTCAGTCAAAACCTCGCCTTCGGCCTGTGCAGCGCGCCACGTCGCCATGACGACCTCCGGCGCGCGCAGCATGCCGCGGATCTGGTCGATCACGGCGGCCTCGATCTCAGCGGCCGGAACGCGTGCAACTGGGCATTTGCCTGCACCATGCTTCAGGACCGTCTGGCTCACATAGTAACGGTAGAGACGGTCGCCCTTGCGTGTGTGAGTGGGCGAGAAGGCGGCCCCGTCAGGTCCGTAGAGAAGACCTTTCAGCAGGGCCGGGGCTTCAGCGCGGGTGTTGTTGGCGCGGAGGCGGGGGCTCTGTTGGAGGATGGCGCGTACCCGGTCCCACGTTTTCTGGTCGATAAGGCCCTGATGCTCACCGGCATGGCCCGTGCCCTTGTGGACGGCCTCACCGATGTATGCGCGGTTGTTGAGCCTCCTGGAAGCTTGGTTTGACCACAAACTCATGTTGCAAACCTGACTGAAATAAATTTCAAGTTACGAAACATATCTCATTTCAATTGACTCCGAGAGCAGGTTTTCATATTTCGATGATGCAACAAAAATTATGTTGTGAAATAAATTGCAGTCGACCATTGACGGTAGAGACTGCCAAAGGGAGGAAATCATGAAGTTCGCGAGACGCTTTTCGCTTGTTGCCCTGGCGCTGTCGGCTTGCCTGGGCATTTCCGGTACCGCTTCGGCTGCAGGCAAGTTTGCCTGTGAGTCCGGCGAGACCTATGTGATGAACGTGATGGTCTCTGGCCATCCCTATTGGGTTCCGGTGTTCCAGGGCTTCAAGCAGGCCGCGGAGTCACTTGGCTGCACCGCGGTGTTCTCCGGAACGCCGGATTACGACATCGCCAAGCAGATTGCCTCCTTCGAACAGGACCTGGTGAAGAAGCCAGCGGGCATTCTGCTCCACCCGATGCAGGCTGATCCGTTCATCGACCCCATCAACGCGGCGATCGGGGCTGGCGTTTCGGTCACCACATTTGCAGCCGACAGCCCCAAGTCCAAGCGCACCGCCTATGTGACCTCGGACAACGTCGCCGAAGCGAAGTTTGCTGCCGAGGAGATCGTCAAGACCGTGGGTGACAGCGCCGAATATGCCGTGCTCGAGAATCCCGGTCAGTCAAACCATGACCTGCGGGTGACAGCCTTCATCGCAAACATGGAGAAAAACTATCCGAAGATGAAGCTGGTCGGCCGCCAGGCGAGCAACCAGGACTCGAACGTGGCCTATCAGGCTGTGACAACAATGCTGCAGGCCAATCCGAAACTGGCTGCCATCTGGATCCCGGAAGCGGGCTCCGCCGAGGGTGCTGTCGCGGCGGTCAAGGAGTCGGGTAAGAAGGTCATCATCATGCATGCTGACGTGACGCCCACGACGCTGGCGGAGATCAAGGCCGGAAACATCCACATGGCGTTGAACCCCAACCAGGGTGTTCAGGGCTTCCTGGGCTTCATGAACACGTTCCTCGGCGCTCACCCGGGGTTGATCGATCCCTTCAACGATTACAAGGTCTCGGGCTTCAACCCGATGCAGTTCCCTTACATGGACAACGGCTTTGCCGTGATCACCAAGGACAATGCTGACAGTTTCGACCTTGCCAAGTATATGGAAGGCCGCAACTGACCTCCCGGCGGCCCGTCCTGCCGGTGGTGGGGCGGGCTTCTCCCACAGGGGAAAGCACCATGTCCGATACTGTCCTGGAGATCCGGAACGTCAGCCGCAGCTTCGGTCCGGTCCGTGCGCTGCGCGGCATCAACTTTGATCTCAGGCGCGGAGAGATCCACGCGATCGCTGGAGAGAATGGCGCAGGCAAGTCCACCTTGATGAATGTCATCGACGGCATCATCCAGCCGGACAGCGGCGAGATCCTCATCGACGGCAGGCCCGTGCGCATGCCCTCGCCAGCCCACGCGCAGCGGCTCGGCATTGGCTTCGTGCACCAGGAGATTGCTCTTTGCCCGGACGTTTCGGTCGCCGAAAACATCTTCATGGCTGCCACAAACCAGAGCCGCAGGTTCCTGATGGATGCGGCCGGCCTCAGGGCCAAGGCGCGCAGCGTCCTCGCCCAGCTTGCCGATATCGACCCCAGCATCCTGGTGCGCGATCTCTCGATCTCCAACCAGCAACTGGTCGAGATCGCCAAGGCGCTCACCCTCGACTGCCGCATCCTGATCCTTGACGAGCCCACCGCCGCGCTGACGGAGCGCGAGGCGCAGTTGCTGTTCGCGATCATGCGCAAGCTGACGGCCCAGGGCATCGCTATCATCTACATTTCCCACCGCATGGTCGAGATCTTCGAGAACTGCGACCGGGTATCGGTGTTCCGCGACGGCCAGCATATCCGGACGGACAAGGTTTCCGAGACCACACCGGAAGACGTCGTCAATGCCATGGTCGGCCGGAAGATCGAAAGTCTCTATCCGCCCAAGCTGACCACGCCGCCCGGACCGCCGGTCCTGCAGGTCGAGGGCCTGAGCGACCGGCGCTTCCGGGACATCAGCTTCGAACTCCGCGCGGGCGAGATCCTGGGCGTTGCGGGCCTCATCGGGGCAGGGCGCTCGGAGATCATGCGCGGCATCTGCCGGCTTGAAGGCAATGCGCGCGGCCGTGTGCGGCTGCAGGGCCGCGACCTTGATCTCAAGAGCTATGCCGAAGCAATCGCGGAGGGCATCGTCTATCTCTCGGAGGACCGAAAGGGCGATGGCGTCTTTCTCGATCTGCCCATCGCGGCGAATGTTTCCGCGCTGAACCTGACGCAAGTCTCGCGCGGGCCGGGCCTCATCGACAAGGGTGCAGAAACCCGCCTGGCGGAGGCGCTGGGGCGGCAGTTGAACCTGAAGTCGGCAGGTGTGGGGCAGAAGGTTTCATCATTGTCAGGTGGCAATCAGCAGAAGGTGGCGCTGGCCAAGCTCCTCGCCGTCAAGCCCAAGGTGATCTTCCTCGACGAACCCACGCGCGGGGTCGATGTCGGCGCGAAATCGGAGATCCACAAGATCCTGCGCGGCCTGGCGGAGCAGGGCGTCGGCATCCTGGTGATTTCCTCCGAACTGCCCGAACTGATCGGGCTCTGTGACCGCGTCATGGTGATTGCCGAGGGCCGCGTCACCGGCGAACTGCCAGCCGAGCGGCTGAGCGAGGAGGCCATCATGCAGCTGGCCTCGAACACGGGTTGGCAGAAGCGCAGTGCGTGACGTGAAGGACAAGAGCATGGGAAGTCAGGACAAGAGCGCTCTCTCCGGGCTGTTCAGGGCGCGGGAGACCGGCCTCGTGGTCATCATTGCGCTGATCTTCGTGGTGATGTCCTTTGCCTCGCCCTATTTCCTGACGGCCGACAACCTCCTCTCCATGGTCAAATCCTTCTCCGTCGAGGCGATCGTGGTGATCGGGATGACCATCCTCCTGATTTCGGGTGGCATCGATCTTTCGGTGGGCTCCGTGACGGCACTCGCCATGGTAATCGCGGGGAGCCTGTTCCTCGCCGGGCTCGATCCGTGGACAGCGTCTCTCATCGCCATCATCGCCTGCGCTGCGATCGGCGGGTTCATGGGGATCATGGTGACGTGGGTGGGGCTCCATCACTTCATCGTGTCGCTGGGCGTGATGGTGATTGCACGCGGCCTCTGCATGCTGGGAACAGGCGGCCGCCCGCTGGGTCTCTTCACCCTGCCGCCGGAGTTCAAGTGGATCGGCACCGGCTCAGTCGGTCCCATCCCGGTGGTGATCCTGATCTTCATCGCTTTCGTCGTGGTCTTCGATTTCCTTCTGCGGCGAACGACGGCCTTCCGGAAAGTCGTCTATACAGGCTCGAACCCGAAGGCTGCGGCCTATTCCGGCGTCCGGACCAAGAAGGTGATCTTCCTCACCACCGTTCTGACCTCGACGCTTTGCGGTGTCGCAGGGGTCATCTACATGGCGCGATTCGGCTCCGCCCAGCCGACCTTCGGAATCGGCATGGAACTGAATGTGATCGCGGCTGCGGTCATCGGCGGTGCCTCGCTCTCCGGCGGCTCTGGCAGCATTCTGGGGGCAATACTGGGCGCGCTGCTGCTGGCCGTCGTCTCCTCCTCGCTTACGCTTCTCGATGTTTCGGTTTATTGGCAGGACATCATTCGTGGCTCGATCCTGCTGTCGGCGGTCACGTTTGACCACTACCTCGTCAAGCGCAGGGGATAGTCCGCCACATGGAAGAGATGGATGATCTTGAAGCACTCCGGCAGATGCACACCGTCCTGGTGCTGCACTTCATCGAGGGTGAGACGCAGGCTGACATTGCGGAAAAGCTGAAGCTCTCCAAATCCAAGGTGAACCGGTTGATCGCCGAAGGGCGCAGGCTAGGTATGGTGCGGATTTCGATAGAGACGCCGTTCCAGCGACTTGTGGTGGTGGAATCGGCGCTGACCGCAAGCGGCAGCCTGCAGGCCGCCGTCGTGGCTCCAACCATCGCAGGCAATCCTGAACTGACGCTTCGCCAGGTGAGCATCGTCGCGGGTTATCATTTCCTGGATGGGCTGAAGGATGGAGATGTCATCGCCATCACGGGAGGCAAGGCGGTTGCGGAGTTCGTCGAAAACCTGAAGCCTGTTCGGACCTATGATGTGAAGGTTGTTCCGCTGACAGGCGGGGTTCAGGGAAAGTTCTTCACCGACGTCAACAACCTCGTGTCCAAGCTTGCAGCCAAGCTCGGTGGCCAGGCGCTGGTTGTTCATGCACCACTGTTCGCGGAAAGCCGCAAGCAGCGCGACATGCTCATGGACATGGCATCGATCCGGGAGGTCTTCGACTTGTCGCGCCGGGCGACCGTGGCGCTGGTCGGCATCGGCTCCATCCTGGCCACGGGCTCGTCCTATTATGATCTGCATCCCCAGGCCCAGCAGGAGCGAGAGCGGCTGGTGAAGAAGGGCGTGGTGGCGGAATTCATGGCGCATCTGATCCAGGAGGACGGCAAGCTTGCCGACCTCGCCCTGAACCGCCTGCTCGTCGCCATTGAACCGGGCGAGATCGCGCGCTGCCTGCGCATCATCGGGGTGGCGGCAGGCGAGACCAAGGTTCGCCCGATTTCTGCTGCCCTCACTGGCGGCTACATCACGTCGCTGGTGACCGATGAGGACACGGCGCAGCAGGTTCTCAAACTCAGGGGTGAAGTTCAAGCATGAGCGAGATGCTGACCCGCGAGATTGGCCGTTCCGGCATCACCGCCTCGGCGGTGGGGCTTGGAACATGGGCCATTGGCGGGTGGATGTGGGGCGGAACGGATGAGGAGGCCGCCATCGCGGCCATTCACGCCGCGATCGATGAAGGTGTGACGCTGATCGACACGGCACCCGCCTATGGCATGGGCAGGTCTGAAGAGATCGTCGGCCGGGCCATCAAGGGCCGCCGCAACAAACTCGTGCTCGCCACCAAGTGTGGGCTCGTCTGGCATGTTCAGCAGGGCAACTACTTCTTCTCCCAGCAGGACAAGCCGGTGCACCGCTATCTCGGCCGGAGCTCGATCCGCCATGAAGTGGAGCAAAGCCTGCGCCGGCTGGGCACGGACCATATCGATCACTACATCACCCATTGGCAGGATCCCACGACGCCGGTCTCCGAGACGATGGCAGCACTTGAAGAGCTGAAGGCGGAGGGAAAGATCCGCTCGATCGGGGCGTCCAACTGCTCGCTTGCCGGGATCTCGGACTATGCAGCTGCCGGACAGCTTGACGGCGTGCAGGAAGAATACTCGATGGTGAAGCGGGATCTTGAGCGGGATATCCTGCCCTTCTGCCGCAACCGGTCGATTTCGGTTCTGTCCTACTCCTCGCTTGCGCTCGGGCTGTTGTCGGGAAAGATCGGACCCGGCCGGACGTTTTCGGGCGATGATCTGCGCAAGGACAACCCGCGATTTTCCGCGGCGAATCTCGCCAGGGTGGAGGCACTCATGAAGGTCGTTCGTCTTGTCGCCCAGGTTCACGGGGCAAGTGCCGCGCAGGTGGTGATCGCCTGGACACTGGTTCAACCCGGCATCACCTCCGCACTCTGCGGCGCCCGCAATCCGGAACAGGCCCGCGAGAACGCTGCCGCCGGCCGCCTTCGTCTCACCTCCGCCGAATTGGCTATCATCGATGCCGCCGTTTCTGAACATCTGACTGCGCTCGACTCTTGAACCAGCGCTCCTCCAAATTGCCGTTGCGCAGCCAGGCTGCCCATGAAGGACCCATGACAGACCCGCGCGCCAAGGACATCGAGAAGCTCCGCCACAGCGGAGACTTCGACGTCGTTGTCGTCGGGGGCGGCATCAACGGCATCGGCACGTTCCGTGACCTGGCGCTACAGGGGCTGCGCGTTCTTCTGGTGGAGCGCGAGGACTTCTGTTCAGGCTGTTCTGCCGCGCCGTCGAGAATGATCCATGGCGGGTTGCGCTATCTGGAGAACGGCGAATTCAATCTCGTGCGGGAAAGCCTGTTCGAGCGCGATGCGCTTCTCAAGAACGCGCCGCATATGGTGTTTCCCCTGCCCACTGCGGTGCCGGTCAACTCCGTCTTCTCCGGACTGCTCAATACATCGATGAGCTTTCTCGGCATGAAGGGGCGCCCCCGCCCACGCGGGATCGTGCCTGTCAAGCTGGGCCTTTCGCTCTATGATCTGCTGACGCGCAAACGCCGCGTCCTGCCGCCGCACAGGGTGTTCAGCCGGAAACAGGCCCTTGCGCGGTGGCCGGAGCTTTCACCCGGCCTGCGTTTTGCCGCGGTCTATCACGATGCGTGGATCAGCCACCCCGAGCGGCTGGCAGTGGAACTCGTTCTGGATGCCGAGGCCGGCAACGGCCATGCGGTGGCGCTTAACTACGCGACGATCACGCCCCGGGGGACGGGCTTCACCGTCACCGACACGGAAACAGGTGAAGTGCTGGACATCTCCGCGCGCGTTGTGGTCAACGCCACGGGGGCCTGGCTGGACGAGACAACGGAAAGCCTCGGTGCCAAGGCCTCGGGAAAGCTGGTGTCAGGCACCAAGGGATCGCACCTGATCCTCGACAATCCTGCGCTGATGGAGGCCCTGCGCGGCCATATGGTCTATTTCGAGAACACCGATGGGCGCGTCTGCATCGTGTTCCCCTATCTGGGAAAGGTGCTTGCGGGCGCCACGGACATCCGCGTGAAACAGGCGGGCCGTGTGCGCTGCGAGGCGGACGAGCGTGACTACATCCTCGACTCCCTCCGCCTGATCTTCCCGCGGCTTGCGATTTCCGCTGAGGACATCGTCTACAGCTATTCGGGCATCAGGCCGCTGCCGGTTGCGGATGTGGAGTTCACCGGGCGCATCTCACGCGAGCATTTCACACGCAGGTTCGATGGACCTGTGCCCCAGTTCTGCATGGTCGGCGGCAAGTGGACGACTTTCCGCGCCTTTGCCGAGCAGACGACGGATATGGTCCTGGCTGAACTGGGCATCCCGCGCCGCGCCAGCACGCGGGAGTTGCCGATCGGCGGTGGCAAGGGTGATCAGCCCGCCGTCCACGATCGCCGCTCGGAGCTTTATGGCAGCCGGGCCCCGCAGGTTCCGCCCGGTGAGGAAAAGATCGCCGGAAGCGATCTGACGGTGGGCGAGGTGCGATTCCTCATTTCGCATGAGAAGGCCCGCAGGCTTGCCGATGTCCTGCAGCGCCGGCAGCCATTGGCGATCACGGGGCAGCTGACCGGACCTGTGATCAGTGCGACGGCACATGCGATGGCAGGAATACTAGGATGGGACGCAGCGCGGATCCGGTCCGAGACATCAAGCTTTGCGGCAGAGCTTGTCAATTATCACGGGGTCAACCCTGCTATTCTCGAGGAGTGAATGATGAAGATCAGCCCGAAGGCACGCATGAACCGGCTGTTCACCAACGGAGGCTGCCTCGATGTGGCCATTGACCATGGGGTGTGCAACGAACCCTCCTTCATGGTGGGCCTTGAGGACATGCCGCGCGTGGTCGATGCGCTGATCAGGGCAAGGCCCGACGCCATCCAGATGGCTTATGGACAGGCCGACCTGCTGCAATCACGTCCCGAAAAGGGCAAGCCTGCCCTGGTAATGCGGCTCGACATGGGAAACCCTTACAACGCCACGCGCCATCGGGTGATGTGGTCCATGCTGCAGAACGCGGAGGAGCCGATCATCGGCGCGCTCGAGATGGACGCGGCCTGCGTGGTGGTGAACCTGTTCATGCTGCCGGATGAGCCCGAGATGTTTCGCCAGTGCGTAGAGAATATCAGCCGTGTGCGCGCCGCCTGCCACCGCTATGGCATGCCGCTCATGATCGAGCCACTCGTCATGCTGCCGAACGAGCTGCGTGGCGGATATCAGGTTGACGGCGATGCGGAGAAGATCGTTACCCTGGTGCGGCTTGCGGCCGAGATGGGCGCTGACATCATCAAGGCCGATCCGACGTCGGACCCCAACGAGTTCCACCGCGTCGTTGAAGCGGCACGCGTGCCCGTTCTGGTGCGCGGCGGCGGCAAGGAAGATCTGAAGACCGTGCTGAGGAAGTCCGCTGCCCTGCTGGCACAGGGTGCGAAGGGCATGGTCTATGGCCGCAATATCTACCAGCACGAAAAGCCGGGCGCGGTGGTGCGGGCGCTGATGGCCATGATCCATGACGGCGCGGACGGAGACGCCGCATGGGACGTCTACAATCGTGGCTAGTTACCTGCTGGGGCTTGATGCCGGGAACACCGTCATCAAGGCGGTGCTGTTCGACACCTCTGGACGGCAGGTGGCCCTTCATGCGCTCGATGGCGCAACCCACAAGCCCCTGCCTGGCATGGTCGAGCGCTCCGTGCCGGAGCTCTGGGAGAATGCCAGCGCTGCCATCCGTGGCTGTCTTCAGCGCGCGGGTGTCTCATCGGCTGACGTGCTGGCGGTTGGTTGTGCGGGCCATGGCAATGGTCTCTACCTGCTTGACAAGTCCGGCGCGGCGTTGCTTGGAATTCAGTCTCTCGATTCACGTGCCGCCGCGCTGGCCTCCGAGATCGATGCCGCCAGTGGCGATGCGATCCAGGTCATCTCGCTGCAGCGGCCGTGGCCCGCGCAGACGCCGGTGTTGCTGGCCTGGCTGAAGCGGCACAGACCCGAGATCTATGCCAAGGCCGGCACGCTGCTGTTCGCGAAGGACGTACTGACCTCGCGGCTGACCGGGGCCCGCGTCAGCGACATCTCTGACATGACCGGCGCGGGCCTGATGCGCCTGCCCGAGGCCTCCCATGACTCCGGGCTTTTGTCACTCTATGGGCTGGAGGATGCACTGCCGCTCCTGCCGCCTGCCATTGAACCATCGGCCATTGCGGGGCACGTCACGGCTGAGGCCGCCCAGGCGACAGGGTTGTCCGCTGGCACCCCGGTCATCGGCGGATATTTCGATGTGGTCTCCTCTGCCCTGGGCTCCGGTGCCGTCAAGCAAGGTGATGCATCCATCGTGGTGGGAAGCTGGTCCATCAACCAGGTTTTCGCGCCAAGGGCAGCGGCTGACCGGCGCGTCTTCATGGTGTCGAAGTTCGGCGCCGGGCGCTTCCTCAACATGGAGAACTCGGCAACGTCTGCTGCGAACCTCGAGTGGTATGTGCGCGAATTCATCGAACGCGGCAGCCATCATGCGGATCCCTTCGGAGCGGTGAATGCGGCGGTCGGCAGTGTAAGGCCCGCTGCTGGAGATCCTTACTTTCATCCCTTCCTCTATGGTGGCCGCATGGGCGCTCACCAGCGCGGCGGTTTCTACGGGATCGCCGGCTGGCATGGAGAAGGGCATCTGCTCCGCGCCATCTTCGAAGGCGTGATGTTCGAGCACCGCAGGCATGTCGAGGTGCTGGCAGAGGCTGGCCTCGGCTTCGACCGCGTGGCGCTCTCGGGCGGGGGCGCGCGCTCCGCGCATTGGCCGCAGATGTTCGCGGATGGACTGGGCCGGCATGTGACCGTCGCCGAAGCCACTGAAACGGGTGCGCTCGGCGCTGCCATCGGTGCGGCACTCGCCCTGGGCCTCCATGCCGATTACGAGGCGGCGGTGGCCGCCATGACGCAGGCCAGGGCCTGGTTCGCGCCGGATGCCGGCATGCGGGCGCATTACGACAAACGCTACGAGACCTGGACCCGCATCACGCGGGCGATGGAACCCGTCTGGCGCGAGATGGCGGGTGCTGCACAATGATCCCCGACGGAGACTTTGACTTCATCATCATTGGCGCCGGAACGGCGGGCTGCGTGCTGGCCAACCGGCTGACCGCCGACGGCCGGACGCGCGTGCTGCTGCTGGAGGCGGGGGGCAGCGACAATTATCACTGGGTGCATATCCCCATCGGCTACCTTTACTGCATCGGCAATCCCCGCACCGACTGGATGATGAAGACCGCCAGCGAGCCGGGTCTGAACGGCCGCTCGCTGGTCTATCCGCGCGGCAAGGTCCTCGGCGGCTGCTCCTCCGTCAATGGCATGATCTACATGCGGGGCCAGGCGGCGGACTATGACCACTGGCGGCAACTGGGCAATACCGGCTGGGGTTGGGACGATGTGCTGCCTTACTTTAGGAAGTCCGAAGCCCATCATGGCGGCGAGAGCGACATGCATGGCGCGGGCGGCGAGTGGCGCGTGGCAAAGCAGCGCCTGAGGTGGGACATTCTCGAGGCCGTGCAGCAGGGCGCAGTTGAGTTCGGCATCATGCCGCGTGCTGATTTCAACGACGGCAACAATGAGGGTTCGGGGTTCTTCGAGGTGAACCAGTCAGGCGGCGTGCGCTGGAACACGGCCAAGGCCTTCCTGCGGCCGGCATTGAAGCGCGGCCTTGTGCGCCTTGTGACGCATGCGCATGTGACGGGTCTTATCATGGAGGGGCGCCACGCAAAGGGCGTGCGCTGGCTGAAGGACGATGCAACCCGCGAGGCATACGCTTCGCGGGAGGTGCTGCTGGCGGCGGGTGCCATCAACTCGCCCAAGATCCTGGAACAGTCCGGCATCGGCCAGGCCTCCCGCCTGCAGGCTCTGGGAATCGCGCCGCTGCATGATCTTCCGGGAGTAGGCGAGAACCTGCAGGACCACCTGCAGATCCGCACTGTCTTCAAGGTTCATGGCGCGCGGACACTCAATGATATGGTGCGCTGGCCGTGGGGCAAGGCGGCGGTCGCGCTGCAATATCTCTTTGCCCGGTCAGGACCGTTGTCGATGGCGCCGAGTCAATTCGGGATGTTTACACGCTCCGGACCGGAGATCGATGTGCCCGATCTTGAATATCACGTGCAGCCTCTTTCGACCAATCGGCTGGGCGAGCCACTTCACCCGTTTTCGGCTATAACTGTCTCGGTTTGCAACTTACGACCCACCTCGGTGGGCCATGTTCATGCGGTATCCCCCGATGTGCATGCGCAGCCGGAAATCAGACTGAATTATCTGTCGACCGAGCGCGACCGGCGCATTGCAGTTGCTTCGATCCACCAGGCCCGAAAGATCATGACTGCGAAAGCGCTCGCGCGGTATCGCCCGGAAGAATGGCTAAGATGGGGACTGACGACAAGGCCGTCGTCGGTCCGGACCTGAAGGTGCATGGGGTTGGTGGCCTGCGCGTGATCGATGCATCCATCATGCCGCAGATTACCTCCGGCAACACGGCAAGCCCTGTGATCATGATCGCCGAGAAGGCCGCTTACATGATTCGATCGTTCTGATACCGAAACTCTGTTTGAGTAAGTCACAAAGTGAACGGAGAGATCATGCCCCTCGCCGTGGTGTAGCTGACTGCACTGGTTGCCGGGCTTTTCCGCTTGAGCCGGGATGATCCTCTGGCCACGGCTGGCAGGCTGACGAGTGGATCATCGCTCATGGCAGTCACCTCCCACAAACTCGAATCACCTCACATCTGGTTTGAAAAGGGCCTCCAGACTCAGCATGAACGCCCGACGCTCTCAGAAATTCACGTTGTCTGGTGTCTCCATTCCAGCGGAAAGGGCCGCATGGCCCTCGCCATCGTCAGGCCCTCCGGCTGCCTTCCTGCCAGTATCGCTGCCACGATTTCTGGCGCCAGCAGCGTCATGCGTAGCACCCGGCTGACGTAAGACGGGTTGATGTTCTCTGCCTCGGCGATTTCCTGGATGGTCGAGAAATCTCCGGTCTCCAGGAGTTTCCGCCACCGGAAGCCACGCGCCAGTGCTTTCAGAAGAGCGTTGTCCATCGTCGGGCACACCCGGCTCGATGCCGCCAAGGCACTGGGCCTTAAGACGGTGCCGGTCCATGTCGCCGAGGGCCTGACGCCCGCGCAGGCGCGCGCCTACCGGCTGATGGACAACCGCTCGCACGAGAACGCCGAGTGGGACGATGAACTTCTCAAGCTCGAGTTCGGTGATCTTAAGCTCGACGGCTTTGATCTCGATCTGACCGGCTTCGACGCCGACCAACTCTCGGAGCTGCTGGCCGGGGAGGCGAGCGAGGGTTTGACTGACCCGGACGACGCGCCCGCCCTGCCGGAGGAGAGCACCTCGCGTTCCGGGGACCTGTGGATCCTTAGCGAGCATCGCCTCCTCTGCGGCGACGCCACCTTGTTGTCCGACGTCGAGCGCCTGATGGGCGGTACGCTCGCCGACATGGCTTTCTGTGATCTGCTGTACAACGTCGACTACGGGAACAAGGGGACGGAGAAGTCCCCGGGCAAAGGGCGTCGGATTCTTAATGACGCGTTGGGCGACGCCTTCGTCAAGTTCCTCGAGGCGGCCTGCGCGAACCTGCTCTCCGTTACCAAAGGTGCCTGCTACGTCTGCATGAGTTCGTCCGAGCTCCATACGCTGCAGCGCGCCTGGCTCGATGCCGGCGGCAAGTGGTTGACCTTCGTGATTTGGGCGAAGAACACCTTCAAGCGCCACAACGCGCCGATCATCGATCGTTTTCGTTTCCGGCGTTGCTCGCCGACATCGCCTGCCACCCTTGCCGATAGGCAGCGAGCCCGGGGATGGTCGCGGAGGCGATGTCGTCGAGGGCAATCGGGATCAGCGGTAGTTTGCCATTTCTTACCAGTGCCAG
>NZ_JBIICB010000299.1:0-5017 GCF_044239095.1 Aestuariivirga sp.
ATCCGCTATCTTCCCGAGGAGGATGCCGCCGCCATCGTCACCCGCATCAAGGCGGCTGCGGAGGCCATCGCGGCGGGCTGCCGCAACGTCTTCGCCGCCGCGCGCTTCGACTTCATGGACCTTCAGAACTACCCCGCGATGAACACGCCCGTCGACAGCGAGGCGGTGAAATTCGTGCACGCCCTCACCGGCGGGAACTCCACCGGCAAGATCACCTTCGGCACTGAGGGCGGCCTGTTCCAGCAGGCGCTCGGCACGCCAGCAGTGGTTTGCGGACCAGGCAACATCGCCGTCGCCCACAAGCCGGACGAGCATGTGAGCGAAGCCCAGCTGGCACTGTGCGACCTCATGCTGGAGCGGCTGGTCGAGAAGCTTTCGGTGACAGGCTCAGGGGGCTGACCACTTCGGCTTCTTGCCGACATATGAGTGGTATTGCGGCGCCAGTTCCTTGCGGTTGTTGGAATCAAAGCTGCCCAGCACCAGCGCCACCACCGGCTTGTCATCGATGGCGCCGAGTGTTGCCCCGCAGGTGGGGCAGAAGCTGCGGCTGGAATAGTCCGAGGAGCGCCAGGTGGAGGGCTTGCCGCCCGGACCCGTCCAGCGGACATTCTCCGCCGGAAACTCGACCCAGTGCAGCGTCACGGCGCCCGAATGACGCTGGCACATCTTGCAGGAACAGCTGTGGGGCTTGAGGGCCGGACCTTCCGCCGCAAAGCGGATATGCCCGCACAGGCAGCCGCCTTCATATGTCCTCGCCATGGTCCCCTCCCATCCCGATGGAAAAAGAATGCCGCAGCAACGTGTGGGTGAGAAGGTCCTTACAAAAATTTTAGGGCGTCATCCCGGTCTTCGCCGGGATGACGGGGCAGGCCAAGAACGCTCACGGGTCGCCCGGCACGCCGTAGCTCGGGGCCTGGGTCGGGTCGATGGCGCGTTGGAGATAGGCGCCCATCTGTGGTCTGTAGTCCGCCCACAGGCGGCGGAGCGTGGCGATGGGGTTCGTGTCATCCCAGTCGACGCGAAGCGAGACGAGCGGGAAGGCCTGCTGGTGATGGACGATCAACGCGGCAGAATGAACCGGCCCCTCCTCTCCGCCTGACTCGAGCCCTGCCTCGAGGGCGCGCAGCAGGCGCTCGCCGAGGTGCTGGTCCGCATTGGCGGCGAAGGCATCCGTCATCACGCCGGGAAGTGTTGCATGCTTGAGGAGGTTTCCCGCCGCCACGCAATCGGGCCGTTCCGAGACGGCATGGGTGCCAAGGATGTGCGTGCCCGACCAGGAGGCGGAACGGCCCTGCACATCAACCGCGGTGAGCTGGCGGTAGTCGATGAAGGGGCGATCCTTCACAACCGCCGCGATGGCCTCGCTGGCGCTCCTGCCCTGCGCCATCAGGTCGAGCAGCAGCGGGCCGAGCGCGGGGTCGGTCACGTTCTGTGTTGCCACCGCGCCCACCCCGGCGCGGGCATGCGGGCAGCGCGCGCCAACCGCAATCGAGGATGTGGTGATGGCAACTCCGAAGGCGCCCGAACGGGCGCAGCGGCCGGCGATCGAGAAGGTCATGGGTTCAATCCGGAATGACGGCGGTGACTTCGATCTCGACCAGCCATTCGGGCCTGGCGAGTGCGGTGATGACGAGACCCGTGGAGCACGGGAAAACGCCCTTCAGCCACTGGCCCATCTCCCGGTAGACGTCCTGCCGGTAGCGGATGTCAGTCAAATAGACCACGATGCGGCAAATATGGTCCATGTTGCCGCCCGACTC
Organism: Aestuariivirga sp.; assembly: GCF_044239095.1. Lineage (GTDB taxonomy): Bacteria > Pseudomonadota > Alphaproteobacteria > Rhizobiales > Aestuariivirgaceae > Aestuariivirga. The sequence goes on from NZ_JBIICB010000299.1 coordinate 1,761, forward strand.
CTCCATCAGCATCTTGATGTTCTGCATGGTCTTCCGCGTCTGCATCGTCGCATCGCCCACATGGAGCGACTGGCGCGTGTCGAGGTCCTGGGAGACCTGCCCCCTGACGAACACCATGGTGCCCTTGGCCACCACGGCCTGGCACAGGTCGTTGTCGAGCTTCTGCTCAGGATAGGTGTCCTTCGTGTTGAAGGGGCGGATACGTGTGTGCGCCGTCATGTTGTCCTCACAAGATATTCAAGCTTATTCCGCGGCCTTGCGCGCAACGCCCCAGATGTTTTCGGAGAGGCCGCCCGCCTTCTGCGCGAATTTGAGCGGACCGTTCCAGTCGAAGGTGCGGTAGACCGCGGCGGATTGCGCAAATGGCGGCGACTGGGCGAAGAGCTGGAAGGTGAGCCTGTGGCCGGCGTAATCCGAATTCAGCGCATCGCGCGCCAGCGCCAGCAGCCTGCGGCGGTCTTCCGCCTGCCATTCATCGTTGACCGTATAGTACTTGTCCATCCACACCTTGGTTTCAGGATGGTCGAACATCGCCGAATCGGGCGTCACGCAGATCTGCCCGCCGCACAGTTCACGCGCGATGTGCATCATGCGCGGCAGGTTGTTCAGCGCATGCACGCGCCCGGTGAACAGCAGCGACTGGTTGGGCATGACAAGGCCATTGGGGCTCTTCTCGGCCAGCGCGATGGAGGCCGTCAGGTGAGCGTGGATGCCCTCGCGCCACACGGCGAGCTCTGAGAGCTTCTCCTGCACGGCCTGCTGCTTGTCGAGGCCGGTCTGGCGCGCGTTCCACAGTGCTGCGCCAATGATGAGGTCGGCATAGGAGAGCGTCCTCTGCACGAAGGGAAAGGCGGAATACCGGTGCAGCGTCTGGCGGATGAAGGCGGCCGCGCGCGTGTGCTGGTAGAACAGCACGTCCTCCCAGGGGATCAGCACGTTGTCGAGGATCATCAGCGTGTCGACCTCGTCGAAGCGGTTCGACAGCGGGTAGTCACGCTCCGGCGCGCGTCCGGTGAAGCCGGTGCGGCAGATGTGCTTCACGCCCGGCGCATCCATCCTGACGATGCAGCCCAGCGCATATTCCGAGAGCTTCGCATCGCCCCAGTTGGCAATCGTCGGCTTGAGGAAGGCCTGGTTGGAATAGGCCGCAGCCGTCTCGTATTTCGCGCCGCGGATGACGATGCCGGCATCGGTCTCCTTCACCACATGGACGAGCATGTCCGGGTCCTGGTCCTGCGGGCGCTTGGAGCGGTCACCCTTGGGATCGGTGTTGGCGGAAACATGGAATGGATCGGTCTTGATCGCGAGCCTGATGTGGCGCTCGATGTTCTCGGCAAAGCGCGGGTCGATCTCGTTGAGGATGTCCTTGCCGTCCCACAGCGACCACATCTCGCCGATGGTCTCGTCACCCACCCGGGTCACCACGCCGCCGATGTCATGCATTACCGTGTCGACGGCGCGGCGCTTGTCCTCCCAGTCCTGCTTCGCGAACGGAAGGCGCAGGCCGATGGGGAAGCGCTCGCCGTCTTCCTCATAGCTCATCACGTCCCGGGTCGCCGCCTCGTGCTGCATGTCGTAGATGCGCGCACGCACGTCGACCAGGGGCCTGAACTGCGGGTGGCGGGTCACGTCCTTCACGCGCTCGCCGTTGATCCATACCTCGCGCCCGTCGCGCAGGGAGTCGCGGTATTGTTCGCCAGTCCTGATCATGCCTTGCCCTCCAAGGAGACCGTGCAAGATTGACACCCTTGCGGCGCAGACGCAAATGCGCAAGACGAGGGGTGTGACACAACATTCCGCAACCATCATCGGCGCTGGCATCATCGGCGTCTCGGCCGCCGCCTTCCTGCAGCGGCAGGGCTGCAAAGTGACCGTGATCGACCGCGTGCCGCCGGGAGAAGGCTGCTCCTTCGGCAATGCCGGTGGCCTTGCCTTCTCCGAAGTTGTGCCCACCGTGCATTCGCGCATGCTGCTCAAGGTTCCGGGCTGGCTGATGGACCCGCTGGGGCCGCTCACCATCCGCTGGTCCTACCTGCCGAAGGCCCTGCCATGGTTCATGGCGCTCGCCCGCAACTCGCTGCCTGACCGGGTCAAGGCCATCACCGCGGCGCGCGCCGATCTGGCGTTGCGCGTGGTGAGCGATTTCGAGACGCTGCTGAAGGCCGCCGGCTCAGCGGACCTCATCGGTTACCGCGATACGCTGCGCCTCTATGACAGCGAGGCGCAATATCTCGCAGAGGAGCCCGAGCGCCAGGCCAAGCGGGAACATGGCTTTGAGATGAAGCGCATATCGGGCGGCGAGGCGCGCGAGCTGGAGCCTGCAATCGGCAGCAGTGTCCATTGCGGCGCCTTCCATGGCGGCTGGTATTTTCTGGCCAATCCCGGCCGCGCCGTGAAGTCCATCGCCGCTGAGGTGGTGCGCAATAGCGGGGTCATCCTGGAAGACGATGTCCTGTCCATCGAACGCGATGGCAACCGGGTCAGCGGGCTCCAGCTCAAGGCGGGCGGCCGCCACAGCATCGACCGGCTGGTCGTCTGTGCAGGCGCATATTCACATCAGCTGGCGCGGCAACTGGGCGAAAAGGTGCTGCTCGAGGCGGAGCGCGGCTACCACATGGTGCTGCCGAATTCCGGCGTGTCGCTTTCGCGCTCGATCACCTCTGCGCGCACACCGGGCGCTGCAACGCCGATGGAAATGGGCCTGCGCCTGGCAGGCACGGATGAATTCGCAGGCCTCGATGCCGCACCCGACTACCGGCGGGCAGACGCATTGTGGACGCACTTCAAGGCCGTCCTGCCGGGCTTGCGCCCGCCCGATGGCGAGACGACGCGCTGGATGGGCCGCAGGCCCGGAACACCCGACTCGCTTCCCGTCATCGGCCCGTCGAGGACCGCGGCCAATGTCTGGTACGGCTTCGGACACGGCCACATGGGCCTCACCTGGGGGCCGAGCACCGGACGGCTGATCGCCGAGCTGATGACCGGCATGAAAAGCAACATCGACCTCACACCGTTCCGGGTCGACCGGTTCTAGAGCCCAAACGGCCCCAAGCCGTTGAATTCGAGTCGAAATCCGGCTTTGTCTGTGGACTTCACTCCAAGTATCCGGAACATCTGGACAAATCACCATCATTTCGAATCAATAGGCGGTGATTCGATGTGTTGCGTTTGCGTTCTCGTCTCCCCGCCACGGGCAGGCGCGGGGATCAGGGGAAAGAGATTGGGCAAGACGCACATCGGCGAGTTGTTCTTCAAGG
>NZ_JBIICB010000051.1:0-20042 GCF_044239095.1 Aestuariivirga sp.
CGCGGGCTGGTCGGGAATCCGCGGCTGCTCAGGAACCGGACCGTGTACCGTGACGATGACCAGAGCAATGTCATTGAAGGCGAGCTTCAGGAAACTTCCTATCTACGCCCTGAGCTATACCAAGGCCGGCAAGGGAGCAGGCACGGTTGCCTTCTCGCCTGCCGGACAGGTCGCGAACTGCGCTGGAAGATGCACGAACCGTTACGTGTCGGGCACGGTCGTTACGCTCACAGCCACGTCCCAGCCCGGATCGGCATTCCTCGGATGGTCAGGCAACCGCAACTGTTCCGGAACCGCTCCCTGCACCCTGACCTTGTCGCGGGCCCAGTCCGTGAGAGCGACCTTCTCTCCCGCGCGTGCGTCTGCCTGCACGGGGGCTGGCTGTGCGGGGGTGACTGTACGTGAGGTGCGTCCCAACTAGTCAAACGTGCCGACACGCCGGCCCCGTCCGCGTTCAGATCGCCCACTCACCCTTGCGCATGAGTGCCTCAGACTTGCCGTCGGCAAGGATGCCGTCGACGTCGAGTTCGCCGGAGCCGATCATCCAGTCCACGTGGACGAGGCTGGCGTTGGCGCCCAGGGCGGCCAGTTCTTCCTTGGAGCGCTTTGAGCCGTCGCGGATGTTCTCGGTGTAGGATTGGCCGACCGCGATGTGGCTTGCCGCATTCTCGTCGAACAGGGTGTTGTTGAAGATGATGCCGCTCTTCGAGATCGGCGAGGAATGGGGCACGAGCGCCACTTCGCCGAGCCGTGCGGCACCTTCGTCCGTGGAAATCAGGCTGCGGAAGGCTTCCTCACCCTTTTCGGCCGACATTTCCACGATGCGGCCGCGCTCGAAGCGCACGCGGATGCCGTCGATGAGGGAACCCTGGTGCGAGAGTGGCTTCGAGGAGCACACGATGCCGTCCACCATGTCTTTATGGGGCGCGGTGAAGACTTCCTCCGTCGGGATGTTGGCGTTGCAGAACACGCCGTTCAGCGCCATGCCGCCGCCGCCCTTCCAGAAGTGATCCTCGGCAAGGCCCAGCATGAGGTCAACCCCGGGGCCGGTGTATTTCAGGGCACGGTAACGCCGCCCGTTCAGGAAGTCGGTGCGCCGGCGCAAATCTGCATTGTGCGCTTCCCATACTGCGATGGGGTCGGGCTGGTCGGCCTTTGTGCACGCGAAGATGGCTTGCCAGAGCCGGTCCAGTGCTTCCTCCGCGGGCAGGTCCGGAAACACGGATTTTGCCCATGCGGGCGTTGCCGCTGCGATCACACACCAGTTGATGGTAAATCCGGTGATCAATTCGAGTGCGGGCCGGTAGGCCTTGGAACGTGCCTTGTTCGCCCTTGAAAGCCTTCCCTGATCCTGGCCTGCGAGCAGCGCCGGGTTCTCGCCTGCGATCGCGAGGCGGGCGGCTCCGCCCTTGAAGGCCTCCGCCATGCCGTTGAACAACCAGTCCGGAGCCGCGTCGAAGGCTTCCTCAGGCGCATGGAGGTAGCGCGCGAGGGTCGTCTCGTCGTCGGCATAGATCGTGGTGACCAGACTTGCCCCCGCGCGGTACGCGTGCTCGGTGACGCGGCGAACCAGCGGCACGGCGTCGAGGGGCGCCGTAATCAGCAATTGTTGTCCGCTCTGGATGTTGAGACCGGTCTTGACGGTCAGCCTGGCGTAGGCATCGAGGAGTGTCTGATGTGTCATGATGGTCAACTCTATACGCATTTGTTCTGGCAAGTCCAACCTGGACGGCTTCAAATCGGGGATGGAATGGACTATGGATCAGGCATGAACTTTCTTGACCAGCCGATGCCGCAGCGCCGCGAGGCCAAGATCAGATATCTCGACGCCGACTTTCAAGTCGTTCGGGAAGGCGACTATGTGCGCTGTGCGGCAACGGGGGACCCGATCTCACTCACCAACCTGCGCTATTGGGATGTTGACCGGCAGGTCCCGTTCAAGACGGCGGAAGCTGCTTTCCTGCAGCGGTTCAGAGCAACCCAATCAGCCAGTTGAGCAGTTGCTGCGCTTCCTCCTGGAAGAAGAACAGGCAGGTGACGGCGACGAATATGCCCTGTGACAGAAGGGCAAGCGGACCGGCAAGTGGTGGCATGCCGGCGACCCGCCTGAAAACGAAAATTCCCAGAAAGATCGCGTTGAAACCGACCAGAACCCAGAAGACCGGGACGTTACCGGACATGAAAAACCCTTCTACCGCAAAGCGGATAAGGCTGATCATGCACCGCGAAATGCATCAATTTCAAGTTGGCCCCCGGGCCTCTCATGCCGCATCTGCACAAGTCAGGCCCGGTGGACTGGAAACCCTGCGCGGAGGCGTGTATAGCTCCCGCCAACTGATGAACCGAGGGGAAGGGGCCCAAGCCCCGGTGTGGAGTTGAGACATGGCGACGAACTGGACACCTGACAGCTGGCGGCATTTTCCGGTCGTGCAGGTGCCGGATTACGATGACAAGGCAAAGTTGCAGTCGGTTGAGGCGCAACTTGCCGGATTTCCGCCCTTGGTCTTCGCAGGCGAGGCCCGCAAGCTGAAGCGCAAGCTGGCGCGCGTCGCGGAGGGGAAGGGTTTCCTCCTGCAGGGTGGTGACTGCGCTGAGAGCTTCGCGGAGCATTCGGCGGATAACATCCGGGATTTCTTCCGCGTTTTCCTGCAGATGTCGGTCGTGCTGACATTCGCGGGCGGGCAGCCCGTGGTCAAGGTTGGCCGGATTGCCGGCCAGTTCGCCAAGCCGCGCTCCTCGCCGACCGAGACCATCGGGGGGGTCGAGCTTCCGATCTATCGCGGTGACATCGTGAACGGTGCGGATGCCACTCTCGAGGCCCGCCGCCCGGATCCGGAACGCCAGATCATGGCCTACCGCCAGTCGGCCGCCACCTTGAACCTGCTGCGCGCCTTCGCGCAGGGTGGCTACGCGAACCTCGAGCACGTCCACAAATGGACCCTCGACTTCCTGAAGGATTCGCCCGCCTACGAACGCTATCAGGAGATTTCGGACCGCATCACGGAGGCTGTCGGCTTCATGCGCGCCTGCGGCATCAATGCCGACACCGCCCCGCAGCTCCGCACCACGGATTTCTTCACCAGCCATGAGGCGCTGCTGCTGGGCTTCGAGCAGGCGCTCACCCGCGTCGATTCGACGAGCGGAGACTGGTATGCCACCTCCGGCCACATGCTGTGGATCGGCGACCGCACCCGCCAGCCGGACCACGCCCATGTCGAGTTCATGCGCGGGGTTAAGAACCCGATCGGCCTCAAGTGCGGCCCCTCGCTGAAGCCCGACGAGTTGATCAGGTTGATCGATGCCCTGAACCCGGACAATGAGCCGGGCCGCCTGACGCTCATTGCCCGCTTCGGCGTCGACAAGGTGGAAAAGCACCTGCCCGAGCTGATCCGCGCGGTAAAGCGTGAGGGCAAGGTCGTCGTCTGGTCCTGTGACCCGATGCACGGCAACACGGTGAAGTCGACGAGCGGTTACAAGACCCGCCCCTTCGAGGCGGTGCTGGGCGAAGTCCGCCGTTTCATGGGCGTGCACCAGGCCGAAGGCACCCACGCCGGCGGCATCCATGTCGAAATGACCGGCAAGGACGTCACCGAATGCACCGGCGGTCTCCGCGCACTCCGCGACGAGGACCTGAACGACCGCTACCACACCTTTTGCGACCCACGCCTCAACGCCGCGCAGGCCCTGGAGCTGTCATTCCTCGTGGCCGAGGAAATCAAGAAGGAAATGGCCTCGCACCCCAAAGCGGATGACGACGACATGGTCGAAGCGGCGGAGTGATCACGTGATCGAGGTCGAGAAGGCCTTGAAGACTTGACAGGCAAGAATTATCTGTAACCAAAAGAGTTACGGAAGGCGGACATCCCATGATCGATCTCTATCACTGGCCAACACCGAACGGTCACAAGATCACGATCTTCCTGGAGGAGGCGGGCGTTTCCTACCGCATTCACCCGGTGGATATCCGCAAAGGTGACCAGTTCAAGCCGGACTTCCTGAAGATCTCGCCCAACAACCGTATGCCCGCCATCGTGGATCATGCCCCCGCTGGTGGCGGGGAGCCAATCTCGCTGTTCGAGTCGGGCGCCATCCTGCTTTATCTCGCGGAGAAGACGGGCAAGTTCATTCCGCCGGATGTGCGCGGCCGTGCTGAGGTGCTGCAATGGTTGTTCTGGCAGGTCGGCGGCCTCGGGCCCATGGCAGGGCAGAACGGGCACTTCGCCAACTATGCGGCAGAGAAGATCCCCTATGCCATTGACCGCTATGTGAAGGAAACCAACCGTCTCTATGGCGTGATGAACAAGCGGCTCGCTGACCGGCCTTTTTTGGCTGGTGAATACTCAATTGCGGACATGGCGGCCTATCCCTGGGTCGTCCCCCATGAGCGGCACGGCCAGAATCTTGCCGACTTCCGGCACCTCACCCGCTGGTTCGAGGCCATCAAGGCGCGGCCTGCGGTTCAGAAGGTCTATGCGGAGAGCGAGGCCACCAGGTTTCAGCCGATGACGGATGATGACCGGAAAGTCCTGTTCGGCCAGACCGCCAAGGTCCTGGGGTAGGACAAACGGCTTCGCGCGCGTTCCGGCCAGATGGACTCACCTGGTCGAAAGGAACTCGTGCAAGATCAATGGCTTGAGCATGATCTTGTCGCAAAAGTGGTTTCCACTTTTGCGGATCATGCTTTATGTCGCCGCCGATGGCCTGCGGCGGAATTCCGACAGGATGTGCATGAACAGGGCGGCAAGCACGATTCCGCCGCCCAGCAGCGTTTGCGGGGCTGGAACCTCGCCCAGGAAGACGAACACCCAGAGCGGTGTAACCGGCACTTCAAGTGCGGCAAGCAGGGTGGCCTCCGCCGCGGGTACCCGTTTCGACCCGAAGGTATAGAGCGCAAGCCCCGCAGCATTCTGCACGATACCGAAGGCAATGCAGAGCATCAGGTCCTGCTGCGAAATCGAGAGCGGATCGGCGAACCAGAAGCACGCAAAGGCGCAGATCCAGGCTGAAAACGCCATGGCCGGCAGCATCGGCACGCCCCGGTACAGGCGCATGATGGTGGTGAAGCCCGCCATCGAGGGCGTCATCAGCACGGCGAGGAACTGGCCGAACAGGCTGCCCCCCATTTCCGCCCCCCACAGCATGACGCCGACGCCCAGCAGCGCCACGGTGCTGCCGATGAGGGTGGAGCGGGAGGGGCGCTCGCCGATGACGAGATAGGCCAGCGCCGCCGTCACGAAGGGAACCGTCGCATAGATCACCATGGCATCGGCAACCGTCGTGTTCTTGAGCGCGCCGATCCCCGTGATCATGCCGGCGGCGGAAAGCAGCGCCACCGCCAGTGCCGGCCAGCGCAGGGAGCGGATGATGGCAAGGCTCCGGCCGCGTTCCATGTAAAGGAATAGTGCGAAGACCGCGGCGCCTGAGAAAACGCCCCGCCAGAACAGCAGGGTCATCAGGTCAGCCGAGATGTTGCGAACGAACAGCCCGGAGGTCGACCACGTCATGGCTGCGGCTGCCACCAGAAGGAGCCCGATCCGGTGCTGTCTGTGTTCGGCATGGTTCATGGGGAGAGGGCAATAGCCGGGTGCCTTCCCCGCCGGAAGGCCTGAAACCGCATGGCAAGCCCGCATTTGCCCAAACCCTTGACCTCGGCTGGCGGCTGACGCATGGTGCGCCCCGAAATGACCCGCTGCCCCGCCACCGCCGCCTCCTGCGGCATTATTATTTGCAGCTAGCAAACATCCGCTGGCAGGGCGCCGCTTGACCTAAATCCAAGACAAAGCGTACCCCGGGCCGGCAAGCCTCGAGGACCGACATGTCTTTGCGCCTCTACAACACGCTGACCCGCACCAAGGAGGAGTTGATCCCCTTGGACTCTAAAAATGTGCGGATGTATGTCTGCGGTCCCACAGTGTGGGATTACGCCCACATCGGCAATGCGCGCCCGGTCATCGTCTTCGACGTGCTGTTCCGCCTGCTGCGCCAGATTTATGGCGCTGACCATGTCACCTATGTCCGCAACATCACTGACGTCGATGACAAGATCAACGCCAAGGCGCGGGCGGAGGGGGTGCCCATCGCTGAGGTGACGGAGCGAACGACAAAGCAGTTCCACGCAGACATCGCAGCGCTTGGCGTTCTGCCCCCCACGGTGGAGCCGCGCGCCACCGAGCACATCGCGGAGATGATCGCCATCATTGAGCGGCTCATCGCCAATGGCCATGCCTATTCGGCTGATGGCCATGTGCTGTTCAACGTGCCGAGCATGAAGGACTATGGCCAGCTTTCCCGCCGGTCGCTGGATGAGATGCTGGCGGGTGCGCGCGTCGATGTCGCGCCCTACAAGCGCGGCGACATGGACTTTGTGCTGTGGAAGCCCTCCGATGACGAGACACCCGGCTGGGACAGCCCCTGGGGCCGCGGCCGCCCCGGCTGGCACATCGAGTGCTCGGCCATGAGCTGGAAGCATCTGGGCGAGGTCTTCGACATCCACGGCGGCGGCATCGACCTCGTCTTCCCGCATCACGAGAACGAGATCGCCCAGACGCGCTGTGCCTTCGGCCACAGCGTGATGGCCAATGTCTGGATGCATAACGGCTTCCTGCAGGTCGAGGGCCAGAAGATGTCGAAGAGCCTCGGCAATTTTCTGACCATCAACGAGCTCCTCAAGGACTGGCCGGGCGACGTGCTGCGCTTCAACATGCTGCGCACCCATTACCGGCAGCCCATCGACTGGACGCTCAAGAGCCTTGAGGAGAGCTGGCGCATTCTCGAGGGGTTCTTCAACAATGCGGGCGCGGTTCACGCCGAGCCCGGGAAGATCGGCAATTCCGTGCTCGAAGCGCTGAGTGATGACCTGAACACCCCGAAAGCCATCGCCGAGCTTCATGCCCTCGACCGGCCCGGTGCGCAGAACGAGCTCGGCGAAACGCTGAAGGCCTTGGGCTTCGCTGGCAAGCTTTCATCGCCCAAGGCCGAGACGGCTGTGGACGAGGCGACTGTGAATGGCTTGATCACTGCCCGCCTCGACGCCCGCAAGGCCAAGAACTGGGCCGAGAGCGACCGTTTGCGCGACGAGCTGGCGAAAATGGGCATCGCCATCAAGGACAACAAGGACGGCACGACGAGCTGGGAGGTGAAGCGGTGAGCGGGCTTTCACTCACATCTCGCTTCTCCAGTTGGCGTCACCCCGGCGAAGGCCGGGGTCCAGCTTTTTCCGCGGTGACCGTTCGAAGCTGGATCCCGGCCTTCGCCGGGATGACGGCACCATTACGATGAGCAGTGACATGAACCGCGAACGCATCTACCTTTTTGACACGACGTTGCGCGACGGGCAGCAGACGCCGGGCGTCGATTTCTCGCTCGAAGACAAGCTCGTCGTCATGGGTCTCCTTGACCAGCTGGGCGTCGACTACATTGAGGGTGGCTATCCGGGCGGCAACCCGACGGACACCGCGCTCTTTGCCGCAGACCGGAAAACGAATGCTACCTTCACGGCCTTCGGAATGACCAAGCGTGCAGGCCGCTCCGTGTCCAACGATGCGGGGCTCCAGCAGCTGCTGGGCGCCAGGGCCGGCGCTCTCTGTTTCGTGGCGAAGGCATGGGACTATCACGTGCGCGTGGCCCTGGGCTGCACCAACGAGGAGAACCTCGAGTCGATCCGCCAGACGGTCGAGGCCGCCAGTGCCGCGGGCAGGGAGGTGCTGATCGACTGCGAGCATTTCTTCGATGGCTACAAGGCTAATCCGGCCTATGCGCTTGCCTGCGCCGAGGAAGCCTGGAAGGCCGGTGCGCGCTGGGTGGTGCTGTGCGACACCAATGGCGGAACACTTCCCGCGGAAGTCTCCGAAATCGTCCACGCCGTCGGACGCCATGTCCCGGGCACCCATCTTGGCATCCATGCCCATAATGACACCGAGCATGCGGTCGCCAATTCGTTGGCCGCCGTGGAGGCCGGCGTCAGGCAGATCCAGGGCACGCTCAACGGCATCGGCGAGCGTTGCGGCAACGCCAATCTCGTCTCCATCATCCCCACGCTGGTCCTCAAGCCGCATTACGCCGCCCGCTTCGAAACCGGGATCGGCGCCGAACGGCTGGCCGAGCTCACCCACATCTCGCGCGCCTTCGACGAGCTTCTGAACCGCTCGCCCAACAAGCAGGCGCCCTATGTCGGAAAGAGCGCCTTCGCCACCAAGGCTGGCATCCATGCTTCGGCCCTGATGAAGGAGCCGGAGACCTATGAACATGTGCCTCCCGAGGCCGTCGGCAACCGCCGGCAGGTGCTGGTGTCTGACCAGGCCGGCAAGTCCAACCTTATCGCCGCACTCCAGCGCATTGGTATCGCGGTCACAAAGGATGACAGCCGCCTTGATGCTCTTCTGCGTGACGTGAAGGAGCGCGAGTCGCAGGGCTATGCCTATGACGGAGCTGACGCCTCCTTCGAACTGCTGGCGAGGCGCGCGCTCGGCACCGTGCCGAATTACTTCGACGTCCTTTCCTACCGCGTGATCGTGGAGGAGCGCGGCCGGGAGATGATCTCGGAGGCCGTGGTGAAGGTAAAGGTCGATGGCCAGGTCTATCTCAACGCGGGCGAGGGCAACGGCCCCGTCAACGCGCTGGACGTGGCCCTCCGCAAGGACCTCGGCAGGTACCAGGGCTTCATTGGCGACATGGAGCTCGTGGACTTCAAGGTCCGCATCCTGAACGGCGGCACGGGCGCCACCACGCGCGTTCTGATCGAGAGCCGGGATGGCGGGGGCAACCGCTGGTTCACGGTCGGCGTTTCGCCCAACATCGTCGAGGCATCCTTCCAGGCCTTGTCGGATGCCATCATCTACAAGCTGGTGCGAAACGGGGTGGAGGCCTCCTGACGGCCGCCCGGACATGCGCGCCGGGCATGAGACCATGTGCGGCGCGGGTTTGATCGGCATGGCCCCGAGGGTCTAAAGGGCTCACATGGCGATTACCGATGAAGGCCAGACGTCACGTACGCTGACGGCTGCCGAGACGGGCGTGGTGCTGGCTGTCATGGCGCATCTCGTATGGGGTGGGATGGCGACCTATTTCGGGCTCATCCGCCACATTTCCCCTGTCGAGATCGCCGTCAACCGCGGCCTGTGGGCGCTGCCCATCGCCATAGCGGTGGTGTGGTATCTCAACCAGTGGCCGGACGTCAGGCGCGCGCTGGCAAGCCCGCGGAACCTGGCGATCCTGGCCCTCACCTCCTGCCTCATCGTGTTCAACTGGGGCTTCTACGTCTGGTCGATCGGGCAGGGCCGCACGCTGGAGTCGAGCCTTGGCTATTTCATCAATCCGCTGCTGAACGTGGTCATGGGCTACCTGTTCCTCGGCGAGCGTTTCACGGCGCCGCAGAAATGGGCGCTGGCGCTGGCCTCGGTGGCGGTACTGGTGCAGACGGTGGCGCTTGGCCATATCCCGTGGCTCGGCCTGATGCTGGCCGTCACATTCTGCCTTTATGGCTTTCTTCGAAAGACGATCCCGGTTGGCCCCACCCAGGGCTTCCTGATCGAGGTCGCGATCATCGCCCTGCCGCTTCTTGGCGCTCAATGGTGGCTTTCCTCCCGCGGCGAAGCCTTTTTCGGCACCTCGGTGTTCAATACCTCGATGCTGATCGGCTGCGGGGTGATGACGGCGGCATCCCTCATGCTTTACGCCGCCTCGATCCGCCGCATCCGCTACTCGACGGCGGGGCTGCTGCAGTACATATCGCCCTCGCTCGTCTTCCTGACGGCGGTTTTCATTTTCGGCGAGCCGATGGATGCAATCAAGCTCGCCTCCTTCATCGTCATCTGGGTGGCGCTTGCAATCTTCTCGGTGGCGGCGATCCGGGATGAACGCTCGAGGCGGCAGGAGATGGAGCCGGCCTGAGCTACATCTTGTTCAGCAAGGGCTGCTCCGGGATGAGCTCTGGCGTCGTCTTGAGGCGGTGCTCGAAGGCAGGAACCACGTCCTCCGCGCGCGTCACCACGTCCATGCCGAATTCCAGTCCCTCGCGGATGAAGCGTTCTGCCCGCATATGGTCGAGCAGGGTCACCAGCGGGTCCCAGTAACCCTCGATATTGCAAAGAATGATCGGCTTCTGGTGCTGGCCGAGCTGCGCCCAGGTTGAGATTTCGGCGAGTTCCTCGAGTGTGCCGAGGCCGCCTGGAAGTGCGACGAAACCCGAAGCCCGGGCGAACATGGTCATCTTGCGCTCATGCATGTCCGCGGTGACGACGAGTTCGTTCACATTGGTCAGCATGCGCTCCCGGCTGGCGAGGAACTCTGGGATGATACCCGTCACGTGTCCGCTGTTGTCGAGAACGGCGCGGGCCACTTCACCCATCAGCCCGAGGCTGCCTCCACCGTAGACGAGCCCGATTCCGGCATCAGCCAGCGACTTTCCGAGACTGCGCGCTGCGGTCAGATATGCCGGATTGCGGCCGGTTCCGGAACCACAGTAGACGCAGAGCTTTCGGGCTGGACTCATGTGCTAACTCCTCGCAAAAAGCTGATTCGGGTTGATTTTGGCCTGCCGGAGCCGGAATATCCTACGCAATTCTTTGCGAAACTCCGGTAGAAGGCCTATTAAAGCTGAGACTTGGCTCTTGGGAAGTGGCTTTCGCATCCGCAGGGGCTCCTTTGGGAACTGCAACGACATGAAGAACACGACACCGATCTTGATACTGACCGGCCTCGCCATTGCGGCGGCCGTTGGCATTGCTGGCTTGACCCGCGAGCAGTGGATGGGACAGCCCGCTCCCGCCGTGGCCACCACGGAGTCGGCGACGCCGTCTGCCGCGGAAGCGCCTGCGCAAACCGCGGCACCCGCAAGCACCGAAGCTCCGGCAGCTGCCGAGGCGCCCGCCACTGCCGAGGCGCCCGCCACTGCCGAGGCGCCCGCCACTGCCGCAGCGCCCGCCACTGCCGCAGCGCCTGCCACGGCTGAAGCGCCTGCCACTGCCGCAGCACCTGCCGCGGCTGAAGCTCCTGCTACGGCTGAAGCGCCTGCCGCGGCGCCTGCTGCGGCTGAAGCGCCTGCCACCGCCGCAGCGACTGCCGCAGCACCTGCTGCAGCGGAAGCCCCTGCCACTGCCGAAGCCCCTGCGGCCGCCGCCGGTGAGACGGCCGCACAGCCGGAGCCTGAGCAGACTGCCGCCGTCCAGCCGGAACCTCCCGTAGCGGCCGAGGCCGGGACTGTTGCGAACGACACCGAGAAGCCCGAAGTTCCGGCCTTCGACACAGTGCGCATCGAGAAGACGGGTGAGGCGGTGATCGCCGGACGCGCGGAGGCTGGATCGGAAGTCGTCGTGAAGCTGGATGGCCAGGAGATCGGCCGGACGGTTGCAAACACTGAAGGCGCTTTCGTCGTCATTCCGGAACAGCCGTTACCCGCTGGAAGCGGGGCAATCACTATCGAAGCGACCGGTAAGGGAGACAAGGAGCCTGTTGCATCCGAGCAGAGCGTCGCCGTCATCGTGCCGGAAGGCCAGACACAGAAAGCGCTGGTCGCCGTGGTAAGCCCCGATGCGCCCACCAAGGTTCTCCAGAAGCCCGAGGCGCCTGCTGCAGAGCCAGTCTCTGAAGCGGCACCCGCGTCTGAGCAGCCAGCCCCTGAACAGGCAGAAGCAGAGCAGAAGCCCTCCACGCTGGTGAGCATTGATGCCGTGGATTACGACACAGCCGGCAATATCGTCTTTTCGGGCCAGGGCGAGAAGGGCAATACTGCACGCATTTATGTCGATAACGATTTCCTGGGCGATGCTCCGGTGGGTGAAGATGGCCGCTGGACCTTCGCTGGTACCGCAACCATCTCGCAAGGTGTGCATTCCCTGCGGGTGGACGGGTTGGACGCCAAGGGCAATGTGCTGAACCGGGTTGAAGTGCCGTTCTTCCGGGAAGACCAGACGAAGGTCGCGGAGGCCACGCAGCCCGCCGCACCTGCGCCGGAACAGCCTGCCGCAGCATCCGAACCTGCCGAGGCAGAGCAGCCGCCGGCAACAGCAGCAGGCGAGCCCGCCGATGCGGCTGTGGCCCCCGTCGCCGCGGCAGAAACCGCGCAACCCGCCGCCGAACAGCCTGCGGCTGAAATGCCCGTCGCTGAGCAGCCGGCCGTGGAGCAACCCGCCGCTGAACAGCCTGCCGCGGAGCAACCGGCCGTTGCTGAGCCTGCACCGGAGCAGCCCGCCACGGAGACCGAAGCGGGGGGCAGCAATACCGCAGAGGCTCCGGAACCCGCTCCGGCCGAGACGGTCGCCGCCCCGGCAGCCCCGGCGCAGGAGACTGCTGCCGCCGCACCTGCGCCTGAGAGCGCAAGCCCGGCTGTGCCCCGTGAGGGCCGTATCGTCATCCAGCCTGGCAACAACCTGTGGCGGATCTCGCGCGTGCTTTATGGTACCGGCAGCAAGTTCACCACGCTTTACGAGGCCAACAAGGATCAGATCCGCAATCCGAACCTCATCTATCCTGGACAGGTCTTCAGGACGCCGGAAGTTACACCGAAGGCCGAAACCGTCGACCCGCATCGGCGCGAACCGCTGACGGCCGATGAAAACGCCACTCAGGCAGAGTAGGTTTCCGCTTCGCTTCGTGGAGGCCTGCTCCTATATGCAGTCATCATGAGCCGCCGGACGCCTGCAATCCAGGACAAGACCCTCGCAGCGGATGGCGATCAGTGGGCCATCCTGCGGGATATGCTTCCCTATCTGTGGCCGGCCGGGCATCCGGGCCTCAAGGCACGCGTGGTGTTTGCCATGGTGGCCCTGGTGCTTTCCAAGGTCGTCACGGTTGCCACGCCCTATGCCTTCAAGCATGCAACCGATGCACTGACGGGCCAGGCGGGCGCGGCGGCGGTGGCAGCCACCGCCGTGGTTTTCCTTGTGCTGGCTTATGGCGTTGGCCGCATCATGATGGTGCTTCTCGCACAGATCCGCGACGCGGTGTTCGCCCGCGTCAGCCAGCGGGCGGTGCGGGAACTTGCCGTCCGCACCTTCCGGCATCTCCATGCGCTGTCGCTCAAGTTCCACCTTGAGCGGCGCACCGGCGGTCTTTCCCGCATCGTCTCGCGCGGGACCATGGGCATCGACACGGTGCTCCGGTTCTCGCTGTTCAACACCATCCCGACCATTCTCGAAATCATACTGGTGGCTGCGATCCTCGCGTGGTCCTATGGCTGGCTTTACGCGCTGGTGATCCTCGGCACGGTGCTGGCCTATGTCTGGTTCACCTATGCGGCCACCGAATGGCGCATCAACATCCGCCGTGACATGAATGCCGCGGACACGGAGGCCAACACCAAGGCGGTTGACAGCCTGCTCAATTTCGAGACCGTCAAGTATTTCGGCAACGAGGAGCATGAGGCCAGACGCTATGCGCGCTCCATGGATGCCTATGAGACGGCGGCGATCAAGACCTGGGTGTCGCTTGCCGTACTGAACTCCGGCCAGGCCGTGGTCTACGCCATCGGCCTCACCATCGTGATGGTGATGTCGGCGCTCTCGGTCCGGGCTGGCACGGCAACGGTCGGCGACTTCGTGATGATCAATGCGCTGATGATCCAGCTCTACATGCCGCTCAACTTCATCGGATCCTCCTACCGCGAGATCAAGCAGGGGCTGATCGATGTCGAGCAGATGTTCACGCTGCTGAAGGTCAATGCTGAGATCGAGGACAAGCCCGGCGCCCAGCCGCTGAAGGTCCGGGATGCCGAGGTTCTCTTCGAGAACGTCAACTTTGCCTATGACCCGGAGCGTCCGATCCTCAAGAACCTGTCGCTCCGCGTTCCGCCGGGCAAGACGGTGGCCATCGTCGGGCCTTCAGGCGCGGGCAAGTCCACCATCTCGCGCCTGCTCTACCGCTTCTATGAGGTGAGCGCTGGCCGCATTCTCATTGATGGCCAGGATATCTCGGAGGTGACACAGACGTCGCTGCGCGCCGCCATCGGCATGGTTCCGCAGGACACGGTGCTGTTCAACGACACCATCCGCTACAACATCCGCTACGGCCGCCCCGATGCCACCGACGAAGAGGTCGAGGCAGCGGCCCGCATGGCGCAGATTCACGATTTCGTGATCAGCCTGCCCAAGGGCTATGACTCGATGGTGGGCGAGCGCGGCCTGAAGCTGTCGGGCGGCGAGAAGCAGCGCGTCTCGATTGCCCGGACCATCCTCAAGGGTCCGCCGATCCTGATCCTTGACGAGGCGACCTCGGCGCTGGACAGCTTTACGGAGCACCAGATCCAGGAGGCGCTGAAGAAGGTCTCCGAGAACCGCACCACGCTGGTCATCGCCCACCGGCTCTCCACCGTTGTCGATGCCGATGAGATCATCGTGCTCGACAAGGGGCAGGTGGCCGAGCGCGGTACCCATGACGCACTCCTCGCCGAGGGTGGTGTATATGCCGCGATGTGGAACCGCCAGCGCCAGGCCGATGAGGCCCGCGAGAAGTTGAAGGAAATTCAGGTCGAGGAGGAGGGCTTCGATGACCCTGTGCTCCGCAAGCTTGCGGTAAGCCTGACCCCCTGACCCGGCCCGGCCCGGCCGTATTTCTCTTGCGCAGAGACGCTTTTCAACACACCCCAGAGTCGCTACATCAAGCTGATGTCCATCGCCAAATCCGTTTCCGAGGTCCTCGTTCCCATCCACCGCGAAGGTTATCGCTTCGTTGCGATCTTCGCCGCGGTCACCCTGTTCCTGTTCTGGCTCAATGCCGGGCCGCTCGCCTGGTTGGGCGTCGTACTCACCCTTTGGTGCGCCTATTTCTTCCGGGATCCGGAACGCGTCACACCGCTGCGCGAGGGGCTGGTGATTTCTCCCGCCGATGGCCGCGTCAGCGCCATCGAGGAGGTGATACCCCCGGTCGAACTCGACCTGCCGCGGGAGCCCGTCACGCGCATCTCGGTGTTCATGAACGTGTTCGACGTCCACGTGAACCGCGCGCCAGTTGATGCCGCCATCCGCCGTATCGCCTATGTGCCGGGCCTCTTCCTGAACGCCGATCTCGACAAGGCATCGCTCGACAATGAGCGCCAGGCCCTGACGCTGGAGCGCGCCAACGGCCAGTTGATCGGTGTCGTGCAGATCGCAGGTCTCGTCGCGCGCCGTATCGTGAAATTCGTGAACGAGGGCGAGTATCTGTCCGCCGGGCAACGCTTTGGCCTCATCCGGTTCGGCAGCCGTGTCGATGTCTACCTGCCGAAGGGCGTTCCGGCACTGGTATGCATCGGCCAGCGCGCGGTTGCGGGCGAAACGGTACTTGCCGATCTGTCCTCACAAGAGCCTGGCCGCCAGGGGCGCACCAGTTGATGGAGGAGGGGAAGGAAAGCCTCGACCACGCCGTCGCCGCCAATCCCCCGCAGCGCCGCTTCCGCATGGTGCCGGTGCGCTATCTTCTTCCCAACCTCATCACGCTGCTGGCGCTGTGCAGCGGCGTCACGGCGATCAGGCTGGCCCTGGAAGCGCGCTATGAGCTGGCCGTTGCCTGCGTCATGCTGGCCGTGGTGCTGGATGCGGTTGACGGGCGCCTTGCCCGCCTCCTCAAGGGCACGTCGCGCTTTGGCGCGGAGCTCGACTCGCTGGCGGACTTCGTCAATTTCGGCGTGGCGCCTGCCATCCTCCTCTATGTGTGGTCGCTCAACACGCTGAAGACGCTGGGCTGGGTCATCTGCCTTGTTCTCGCCATTGCCTGTGCCTTGCGTCTGGCGCGGTTCAACGTGGCACTGGATGATCCAAACAAGCCCGCTTGGGCGGGCCGTTTCTTCACCGGCGCACCAGCACCCGCCGGTGCGGGGCTGGCGCTTCTGCCATTTTACCTTGGCTTCCTCGGACTCATCGACGATGGTCATGGCTGGGCCATGGTGATTGGACCCTACGTCGTCGTGGTGGCTCTCCTCATGGTGAGCCGAATTCCTACCTTTTCCGGCAAGAACATGGGACGCATCAGGGGCGACATGGTGTTGCCTGTTCTGGGGCTGGCGGCTCTCGCGGTGGTCATGCTGATCGCCTACCCATGGGAGTTCCTGACAATCGTCAGCATCGCCTATCTCGTGCTCATCCCCGTCAGCTTCCGGGCTCACCGGAAGCTGCAGTCGGCAGAGGTCGCTCCCCCCGCCGATGCCTGAGCAGGCGACGCTGCGCCAATGCGTCTTACTGGCTGCTGGCCGTGGTCCGCGGCCTGTTCTGGAAGGTGGCGAGCGCCACGCCACCTGCCCGCAGGTTCAGCGTGCAGGTGGGCGCAGTGCCCCTGCAGGATCCGCTCCACCCGGCGAAGACTGCACCAGGGCCCGGCTGCGCCGTCAGCGTCACCAGCGTACCGGAAGGCCGGGTGATGGTGCAGCTTGCCGCACAGGTGGTGGAGGTGCCATCGACGGAGGCACTGATGGTGCCGGAGCCCGTCCTGAGATAGCTCAGCGTGACATTGTTGTTGCCCGGCCTCGGCTGGAATGTGCCCACCACCGATGCGTCAGCCCTCAAGGTCAGCGTGCAGGTTGGCGCACTTCCGCTGCACGCGCCTGACCAGCCGCTGAAGTTTGAATTGCCGCTGGCCGCCGCTGAGAGCGTCACGAGCGTTCCCTCCGGCTGTCTGGTGCTGCAACTGGCTCCGGCGCAGACGACAGGCTGCCCGCCAACACTGGCGCTGAGCGTTCCCGTCCCCGTTCCGCCCCTGGAATAGCTGAGCGTGAAGCTGGGCTTTGGCGCAGGGGACCTTGCGAATGTTGCCTGAACTTGCGTGTTCTGCGACAGCGTGACCGAGCACCACCCGTCCGTGCACGCAAACCGCGTGCTGGCGCCGGATTGGCCGTGGGTCAGGCTCGTGAGGGTTGATCCTGCATCGGCGCGGACATTGACGCGGACCTCCGTGCCGCGGGGATAGTTGAACGAGCAGGCGGCAGCGCTGCACGTTTCGCTAGCCGATCCCGCGCCATGAACGCGAATGGTGCCGCTGCCACTGCCCGACGCGCTGTAGTCAAGCTTCACGGGCGCATCCGGGTTCATGAAATTCGCCTGGACCTTCACGGCGTTGGATACCGTGAGGGCGCAAGTATCGGCCCGGCCACAAGAGCTGCCAGCGCCACTCCAGCCCTCGAACCGCATGCCCGGCTGCGGCCGCGCAGTCATTGTCACCCGCGTGCCGGCGGGATAGGCGTTGGTGCAGTCCTTACTGCAGGTGGTCAGGCTGCCGCTGGGGGCAAAACTCACCGTGCCGCTGCCGTCGCCTCTGGCGATGTAGTCGATGGACGGCTGCGCGGTTTTCAGGAGATGTTCGAGCGCCTTGTCGATCTGGATGCGGGGCGTGACGAGTCCGGTCCGGTAGTCCCTCACCGGTTTGCCGGTGGCACGAAGCGCTTCGAGCATCTGCGATACAGTCGCATTCGGCACCTTCGACCTGAGCGCGGCGAAGGCGGCAGCCACGTGCGGGGCCGCTGCCGATGTGCCGCTGAAGCTGGTGTAGCTGCCATTAAGCCCTGATGACTCCGTTGGGAAACTTGGCGCCAGAAGCGAAAGCCCGGGCGCCGTGTCGGAGAAGCAGGCCACTTCGTCCTGAGTAACCCGCTGGCGTACCGTGCATGGATAGATTTGCCCAGTGGTGGACGAATAAACAGCCCCCACGCTCACGACAGATGAAATACATGCGGGGAACATGATCCGGTCCGTCGCGCCCGTCCAACCGGCAGATGTTTTGTCAGAATCATTCCCCGCAGCCGCCACGGTGGCCGTTCCTGACGCCCTGAGATTATCGATGACGGCTTTCATCGCGGGATTCCGGAAGTCGCAAGAGCCGGGTGCCTGAGCCATCCCAAGGCTGATGTTCACGGCGGCGATATTGAACTGGTGCCGAAGATCATAGATCTTCTGCAGGCCAAGCAGCACTTCGGAGATATACCAGGTTCTGATGACGATGAGATTGGCGTCCGGCACCACGCCGGTCAAAGCCGGTCTGCCAGCTGTAGCCGGACGGTTGCCCGCGATGATGCCTGCCACCGCTGTTCCATGCCAGGCACTCTGGGTCGAGGTCTGCATGACGGCCCTGCCAGTTCCAGCAATGCAGCCACCTGGAGAGACGCAAACAGCTTCATAGACCGTTTTCGACTTTCCTTGCGCATCACGCAGGAAGGGGTGGTCCGTCTGCGTGCCGTGGTCGATGACGGCGACTGTCTGGCCCGCACCCGAGGCCCCGGCTTGCCACGCCACGGGAGCCCCGATCAGCGGCACGGAGTGGGTGAGCAGCGGCGTCATCTCTTCGTCTGCCGCGATGGTGAGGACGTTGGGGTCGGCCAGCAGGCGGTCGAGTTCCTTTTGCGTCACTTCCATTGCTGCGAAGGGAATGCTGTCGAAGGCACTGATGCCCTTCCCGCGCTTGTCCGCGGCGGCGAATGCCCGGCGCAGGCTTTTGCCTGCCGCGGCGATTTCTTTCTGCTGCTGGGCGCGCTCCTGCGGGTTCAGCCGTGCCTCAGGCGCAAAGGGCACCCGGTAGCCGACGATGACGCGCACACGCCCATCCTTGGCGCGGCCGATTTGTTCACGCAGGTTCCGGATGGTTCCGGGGGTTGTTTCCTTGGCGAAGGATGTGGAACTGGCTGCCGACTTGGCGGTTGGGGGAGGGGCCAGAAGGACACGCTCGGATGCTTTTGCCGGTTCCATGCCCATGATCATCGGCAGGGCAAGCAAGACTCCGATAAACCATTTCAGCATATTCATCCCCCTAAGGTAGTATTTTGAGGGAGGATTAATGAATTACCCAAGGTCAGTTCAAGGTCGAAAAACCATCCTCAGGGGAGTGAAAACGATTGATTTCGTTCACAAAAAATCGTGATCAGTCGGTGATGGGGTGTTCCCTGTTCCGGATTCTCCGCAGAGGGCCAAGCAAAGGCGCCGCGGCGGGTGGCCGCCGCGGCGTCTGTCTTGCGTTATCTCCGCGCCATGCGCGGCTTGTTAGCGAAATTCGCCATGGCGACCCGCGCGGTGCTCAAGGTGACGGTGCAGGTGGTCGCGGTGCCACTGCAGGCCCCGGACCAGCCGGTGAACACGCCGTTTGCATCGGGCTGGGCCGTGAGCGTGACCAGCGTACCGGCAGGCCGGGTGATGCTGCAGGCCGTGCCTGTGCACGTGGCGGCGTCGCCGTTGACCGTTGCGCGGACAGTGCCTGGGCCGGACCGGAAGTAGCTGAGCGTGAAGCTCACGCTAGCAGCTTTTGGCTGGAAGGTGGCGTCCACTGCGGCAGCCGCGTTCAGCGTGACAGTGCAGGTAGGCGCGCTGCCCGTGCAGGCGCCCGACCATCCGGAGAAGGTGGAATTGCCATCCGGCTCGGCGGCGAGCGTTACCTGCGTGCCTTCGGGTTGTGTGGTGCTGCAGCTTGTGGCGCAGGCCGCCGCCGTGCCGCCGATGGTTGCCCGCAGCGTTCCACCACCCGTGCCCTTCTTTGCATAGCTCAGCGTGTGATTGGGCCGGGGAGCCGCGGCGCGGCCGAAGGTGGCTGAAACCTCCGTCATCGCCTTGCCAAGGGTGAGGGTGCATGCGGTTTCCGCACCCCGGCATTCGCCGCCTGCTCCGCTCCAGCCGAGGAACCGCATGCCACTGCCGGGTTGCGCGGTCATCGTGACCTTCGTTCCGAGGGGGTAGCTGTTGGTGCAGGCGGTGGAGCAGGTGTTGAGGCTGCCCGCAGGTGAGAAGCTCACCGTTCCGCTGCCGTCGCCGGTGCTTGAGTAAGCGATGACGGGCTGCGAGTTCCCCTGCAGATAGTCGAGCGCCCTGGCAATCTCGATGCGCGGGGTCACGAGTCCGGTGCGGAAATCCCTCACCGGCTTGCCCGTGACGCGGAGCGCCTCCAGCATTTGTGACACGGTCGCCTGGGGCACCTTCGACCTGAGCAGGGCGAAGGCGCCGGCCACATGCGGGGCGGCCGCAGACGTGCCGCCGAAGGCGAGGTCGTAGCTGCCGTTCAGAGACGATGTCTCGGTCGGAAATCCGGGCGCCAGCAGCGAGAGGCCGGGCGACGTGTTCGAGAAGCACGCCACTTCGTCCACCTTGATCGGCTGGTTGAAGGTG
>NZ_JBIICB010000300.1:0-4975 GCF_044239095.1 Aestuariivirga sp.
GCGAAGACGAGATCGACGGAGGCGGATGGAATCCGCTTCAGCTCCGTCAGGCAGTCGCCCACCAGAATCCGGTTGTGCAACGGCCTGATATCCGGCCGTGTCTGATATCCCATCCCACACCCCAACAACGCTAAACGCAACTGACTCGAGAATCTGCATCATGAGTCTTGCAGCGTGGGCCGTGAATCGCTTTCCGGCGGCATGGTTAACCGATCAATAACGCCTTGATGGGCGCGAAGCTCCTGCGGTGCAGCGGCGTGGGGCCGTGGCGCAGCAGCGCCTGCCTGTGGAAGGCCGTGCCGTAGCCCTTGTGCCGGGCAAAGCCGTAGAGCGGGTAGGTTGCGTCATGCCCGGCCATGATCCTGTCGCGCGTGACCTTCGCGACGATCGAGGCGGCGGCGATCGAGAGCGAGCGCGAATCACCCTTGACGATGGTCTTGGCCGGGCAGGGCAGGAGGGGCGCGCGGTTGCCGTCGATCAGCGCCAGATCCGCGCCGCCGATGGCGTCAAGCGCCCTGGCCATCGCCCAGAGTGTTGCCTGCAGGATGTTGTCGCGGTCGATCTGCTCCGCCTCGGCAATGCCGATGCCGACCCGCGCCATGCGCAGGATGGGCTCCATCAGCGCCTCCCGCTGCGCTTCTGTCAGCTTTTTCGAATCATCGAGACCCGCAGGGATATCGCCGGGGTCGAGCACCACGGCGGCGGCGACGACGGGGCCCGCCCATGGCCCGCGGCCCGCCTCATCGATGCCGCAGACCAGCCTTGCGCCCTTTCGCAATGCGTCCAGTTCGATGGTGAAGTCAGGTCTCAATCCACCCATGCCGTCCCTTATGGGCGGCGGGTCAGAGCAGCGTCAACTGCTCGCCTGGCTGCGGCGGGCGGCTGAAGTGGTCCGTCGAGAGCCGTGTCCTGGCGCGATTGAGCCCCAGCCGCTGGCAGGCCAGTTCGAAGCGGCGGCCGATGGTCCAGGCATAGGGCCCGGTGCCCCGCTGGCGCGTGCCGAAGGCAGCTTCATATTCCTTGCCGCCGCTTGCCGACCTGACGAGCGACATCACCTTCGCCGCGCGGTCCGGCATGGTGGCCTGGAGCCAGTCCTTGAACACGTCCTTCACCTCATGCGGCAGGCGCAGCATCACGTAGCCCGCTTCCCCGGCGCCCGCGCCGTGTGCTGCTGCCAGGATCGCCTCGATCTCGCTGTCGTTCACCGCCGGGATGATGGGCGCCACCATCACCACGGTGGGAATGCCCGCCTCCGAGAGCTGCCGGATCGCGGCAAGCCGCTTGGTGGGGGTGGAGGCCCGGGGCTCCATGGCGCGGGCCAGCTGCGGGTCGAGCGTCGTCACCGAAAGCGCAACCTTCACCAGCCCCTTGCGCGCCATGGGAGCCAGAATGTCGATGTCGCGGGTCACAAGCGCCGACTTCGTCACGATGCCGACGGGGTGGTTGAATTCGGCCAGAACCTCGAGGATGGTCCTGGTGATGCGCCGCTCGCGCTCGATGGGCTGGTAGGCATCGGTATTGGCGCCAAGCGCGATGGTGCGCGGCTCATAGCCCCGGGCTGAAAGTTCGGCGCGCAGCAGGGCCGCGGCATTGGGCTTGGCGAAGAGTTTCGATTCGAAATCGAGCCCCGGGGAGAGCCCCATATAGGCGTGGGCGGGCCGGGCATAACAATATGCGCAGCCGTGCTCGCAGCCGCGATAGGGATTGATCGAGCGGTCGAAGGAAATGTCGGGCGAGTCGTTGCGGGTGATGATCGACCTCGGCTTCTCCTCGAACACCTCGGTGCGGAAGGAGGGAAGGTCCTCCAGCCCATGCCAGCCGTCATCGAACAGCGATCGGCTGAACGGCTCGAACCGGCCGGACATGTTGAGCGTGGCGCCGCGCCCGCGCGCCTGCCCGGCGAGCGCCGTCATCCGCCCCTCGCCGAGTGCGGCAGGATCGGGCTCACGCGCCTTGCGCCGGTCGATCAGTGTGGACATGGGTAAAACATAAGAGAAGTATCGGAACAAAACAAGAACATTTTGCCTGTGGTTGCCGGCGTCTGCGAAGCGGGGCATGGTCGCCCCGCCCATGACGCGCTCCCAGGTTCTCCTCGCACTGCTCCCGCCCCTGTTCTTCGGAATGGGCTTCACCATCGCCAAGCCGGCGGTGCAGCATTTCCCGCCGCTGTTCATGATGCTGATGGTCTATGGCGGCATCGCCATCGTGCTGGGGCTCACCCGGCGCGAGCGGCTGCGGACGCCCTGGACCTCGATCATCGCCATTTCGGCCTTTGCGGTGACGATCCAGGGGGCGCTGCTGTTCTGGGGGTTGCGCAGCGATTCGATGCCGGCCACCGCCGCCAACCTCATCCTGCAGATCCAGATCCCCTTCGCCGTCCTGCTCGACTGGCTGATCATGAAGGAAAGGCTGGATCTCAGGAAGGTAGCGGGCACGGCGCTGGCCGTGCTCGGCGTCGCGATCGTCATCGGCCTGCCGGAGCAGGCTCCGGGCCTTCTTCCCACGGTCATGATCATCGCCAGCGCCTTCTGCTGGTCACTGGGCCAGGTGCTGGCGCGGCGATACGGCAAGGACAGCGGCCCCGGCCTGCTCAAGGCCAATGCATTCGGCAGTGTGCCGCAGCTGGCGCTGGCCACGCTGCTGATCGAGCAGGGCCAGTGGCAATCCGTGGTGCAGGCGACTTGGCTGGAGTGGTCGATGCTCGCCTTCGTCGGTGTCGTCGGATTCTACCTGGCCTATATGTGCTGGTTCACCCTGTTGAAGCAGTGCCGCATGGATGAGGCCGCGCCCTTCATCCTGCTGATGCCGGTTGTCGGCATCGTCACCGCCGCTGTGGTGCTGGGCGAAGCCGTGTCGCCCGCGCAGCTGGCCGGGGGTGCGGTCATCCTCGCCGGTCTTGCCATCGTCTCGGGTGTCAAGCTGCCCTGGCGGAGCAAGGCGGGGGCGTCCGCCGGCTCCTGATCAGCTGTGCTTGCGCTGCTGGTGCTCCTGCAGGCGGGGCATGATCTCGACGAAGTTGCAGGGCTTGTGGGTATAGTCGAGCTGCGGCTGGAGGATCTGGTCCCAGCCGTCCTTGCAGGCCCCGGGCGAGCCTGGCAGGCAGAAGATGTACTTGCCCTTCATGACACCCGCGCAAGCGCGGGACTGAATTGTCGAGGTTCCGATCTTCGGGAAGGAGATCATGTGGAACAGCGTTCCGAAGCCCTCGATCTCCTTCTCGAAGAGCGGGCGCATCGCCTCCACCGTCACATCATTGCCGGTGAGGCCTGTGCCGCCTGTCGAGATGATGGCATCGATGTCGCTGCGGCCGGTCCAGTCGCGGATCACGTGGCGGATGGAGCGGATGTCGTCCTTCACGATCTTGCGCGCCGACAGCAGATGGCCAGCAGCCGCAACCCGGTCGGCCAGGGTTTTGCCTGATACGTCCGTCTCGAGCGAGCGCGTGTCGGATATCGTCAGGATGGCGATCCGGACGGGGATGAACTGCCTTGCCTCACTCATGTCAGAAAGTACCCTGGGTAATCATCAGCTAATACCGGCGGGGGGTAGTAACCACCTGCCGGTCCTTCGTTCCACCTGACATGAAACACCATTCAACTACCCAGAACAAGGGAAACTCCCGCTGTTCTTGCGCTTCTCCAGCCCCGGGGCGGGAAGAATTCGGAAAACTTTCCTGCCAAACCGGAACCAACGTCAAAATCGATTATCTGTTCCATGGCGCGGTCAGTGCGCGTCGAGGGCCTGCCTGAGCATGAGAAAGTCGCGCCAGGCGAGGCGTTTCTGCGCTGGCTGGCGCAGCAGAAAGGCGGGGTGCAGGGTGGGCAGCAGCGAAATCTTCCGTCCACTGACGTTTGCCGTTGTCCACCTGCCGCGCATCTTCAGCATGCCGTCGCTGCGGCCGGTGAGGCGGTGGGCGGGTGCTGCCCCGAGGCAGACGATCATGTCGGGTTTCTGCAGTTCGATCGTCCGCAGCAGGAAGGGCAGGCACATCTGGGTCTCGGCCTCGGTCGGCGTGCGGTTGCCGGGCGGCCGCCAGAAGATCACATTGGTGATGAACACCGCGTTCTCCCTGTCGCTGGCCTCCCGCGACAGGCCGATCGCGGCCAGCATCCGGTCGAGGAGCTGGCCTGACCGTCCCGCAAAGGGCTTGCCCTGGATGTCCTCATCGCGGTCCGGCGCCTCGCCCACCAGCATGACGCGCGCTGCAGGATTGCCGTCGGTGTAGCACAGCCGGGTGGCCGTCTTCTTCAGGGGGCAGGCATCGAAAGCCTCGAGGGCCGCGGCGATCTCCGCAAGGCTGTTGCAGGCCGCAGCCTGGGAGGGCGTGGAAGGGGCCTGCCCGTGCCGGGCCTCCGGCACCGCCGGGTTAGCCATGACGGCCGGGGCAGCTGGCACGCGCGCTGCAACCGTTGCGGGGGCAAGGCGGTTCACCGCCTCCTCGCCGATGATCTCGTCTGCGCCCATCTCTGCCAGCCAGCGCAGGGCTTCGGCGGCCTCGTGCGGCGTCATGTCGTTTTGCTTTGTTTCCATGTCTGAAATGGTGGCTTGTGCCCGTATCCGTGGTCACTATAAAGACGCCCGAGGTTTGAAGATAGGCAGGAGTGAGGCTCTTGGAACAGGTCCAGCGCGAGGCGATGGAATATGATGTCGTGATCGTGGGGGCAGGCCCGGCAGGGCTTGCCGCGGCAATCCGGCTGAAACAGATTGCACCTGACCTCGCCGTCTGCCTGCTCGAAAAGGGTTCGGAGGTCGGCGCCCACATCCTCTCGGGCGCGGTGGTGGACCCCATCGCACTCAACGAGCTCATCCCTGACTGGAAGGACAAGGGCGCCCCCCTCAACACCTCCGTCACCGAGGACCGCTTCTTCGTGCTGGGCCCCAAGGGCGCGCTGCGCCTGCCCAATGCGCTGATGCCGCCGCTCATGAACAATCACGGCAACTATGCCGTCTCCCTCGGCAATGTCTGCCGCTGGCT
>NZ_JBIICB010000301.1:0-4958 GCF_044239095.1 Aestuariivirga sp.
CCCATCGTCAACGTCAATGGCCCGCGTTACGGCGCCATCCATGGTGCAGACAGGCGCCTCCTCGGCCTCAACAACATCGAGCTTATCACTGACCGGCCACTGGAGGTGAACCTCCAGGAAATCAAGAAGGTAAAGCGCGAGTGGCCGGACCGGGCCATGATCGTCTCCATCATGGTTCCGTGTACGGAGGATAGCTGGAAGGCCATCCTGCCGCGTGTCGAAGAGACGGGCTGTGACGGGATCGAACTGAACTTCGGCTGCCCGCATGGCATGAGCGAGCGCGGCATGGGTGCTGCCGTAGGCCAGGTGCCGGAATACATCGAGATGGTTACCCGCTGGTGCAAGCAGTATTCGCGCATGCCGGTGATCGTGAAGCTCACCCCCAACATCACCGACATCCGCTACCCCGCGCGCGCCGCGCACAAGGGTGGTGCGGATGCGGTGTCATTGATCAACACGATCTCTTCCATCGTCTCGGTGGACCTCGACAATTTCGCGCCCATGCCGACGATTGACGGCAAGGGCAGCCATGGCGGCTACTGCGGGCCAGCGGTGAAGCCCATTGCCCTCAACATGGTGGCGGAAATCGCGCGTGATGCAGAGACCCGCGGCCTTCCCATCTCAGCCATCGGTGGCGTCACCACATGGCGGGACGCGGCCGAGTTCATCGCCATGTCGGCGGGCACCGTGCAGGTGTGCACGGCGGCCATGACCTATGGCTTCCGCATCGTGGAAGAGATGAAGACGGGCCTGGCCCGCTGGATGGACGAGAAGGGCTTCGCGAACATCGAGGACTTCCGCGGCCGCGCGGTGCCAAATGTCACCGACTGGCAGTACCTGAACCTGAACTATGTGACCAAGGCCAAGATCGACCAGGACCTCTGCATCAAGTGCGGCCGCTGCTATGCCGCCTGCGAGGACACGTCGCATCAGGCGATCATGAAGGAGAAGGACGGCAAGCGGCACTTCGAGGTGATGGACGACGAATGCGTGGCCTGCAATCTGTGCGTTGAGGTCTGCCCGGTCGACAGCTGCATCACCATGGTCCGCCAGACCGAGGGCGTGGATGCGCGCACGGGCCGGAAGATCAATCCTGATTACGCAAATTGGACAACCCATCCCAATAACCCCATGGCACTTAAGGCCGCGGAATAATTGAGAAAACCCCTCCCCAGCAGGGGAGGGGCCGTTCTTGGGGAGGCCTGCGCGGAGACCGCCCTGCTCAACAGTTCGGCGTGGCGCTTGCCGTAGAGCCAGGATCAGGCTAGTATACGAAATTATGCATGGTTCGCTTCCCGGCTCTCTGACGGACGTCCTGCAACGATGTGAGCATTGCTCGGTGCGTCACCAGGCCGTATGCGGGGCGATGGACGAGGTCCAGATCAAACAGCTGGCGCAAATCGCTCACCGCAAGAAGATCAGCGCAGGCCAGACGATCATCTCTGACGAAGATCCAGTCGATTTTTTTGCAAACGTCATCTCCGGCGCGATCAAGCTGACCAAGACATTGCCCGACGGGCGCCAGCAGATCGTGGGACTTCTCTTCGCGCCGGACTTCCTGGGCCGCGCCTATTCGAAGAACAATCCCTATACCGCTGAAGCCGCAACCGATGTCGAGATCTGCACCTTTCCCAATGCCGCCTTCGAGCGGCTGGTGGGCGAATACCCGGGCCTCCAGCAGCGCCTGTTCCAGCACACGCTCGACGAACTCGATGCGGCGCGCGACTGGATGCTGCTGCTGGGCCGCAAGACGGCGGAGGAGAAGGTCGCAAGCTTCCTCTACATGCTGGCACGGCGCAGCATGCTGACGGGTTGTGTTCATAAGAGCACCCCGGGTGCTGCGGCCTTCGAGTTGCCGCTCACCCGTTCCGACATTGCGGACTACCTGGGCCTTACCATCGAGACGGTGAGCCGCCAGCTGACGCGGCTCAAGACCAGCAACGTCGTCCGCCTCAGCACCAGCAGGCTCATCATGGTGCCAAACCTCGACCGGCTCGCCCATGCGGCCGGGCATGACAGCAGCAGGCATTGATCCCGGTCAAGGAACGGGCATCGTCTTCCGTTCATGAATGAGTGGCAAACGGGAGGCCGGTCAGATGAGTTACAAGACGCTACTGGTGTCACTGAACGAAGTCGGCAGGCTTGCCGAACTCGTGGCGGCTGCCGTCGATCTGGCGCGCGAAACGGGCGCGCATGTCTCCGGCCTCTATGTGATTCCCGCCGTTCAGGTCTATCCGTCGGTCGGCTTTGAGGCGGCACCCCAGGTATTCGAGGGCAACCGCAGCTTCTTCAAGGACAACACCCAGCGCGTGAAGCAGGCCTTCGAGGAGGCGATGCGGCGCGAGGCACTGCCGCATGATTTCCATCTGCTCGATGCCCGCACCCCGGTCATTGCCGAGGAGGTGATCGCCATCGGGCGCAGCGCCGATCTGGTGATGGTGTCGGCGACCAACACCGACGAGATCACCGGGGTCGAGCGTGATTTTGTAGAACAGGTGGTGATGGCCGTGGGCCGCCCGGTGATCGTTCTGCCCGCGAAGGGTGATGCGCGCATTTTGCTGAAGGAGATCGTGATTGGCTGGGACGGCGGCCGCGAGGCCGCCAGGGCGGCCTTCGACTCGCTGCCGCTGCTGAAGGCGGCGGAGAAGGTCCGCGTCGTTCGCATCGACCCGCAGAAGGACCCGGCCCTGCGTGGCAGTGTGGCGGGAGCCGATCTGGCTGAAGCCCTGGCCCGCCATGGCGTCAAGGCGGAGGTGCAGGGCTACCCCACCGATGGCCTTGACGAGGGCCAGGCGCTGATGCGCTGTGCGGAAGACACCGGCGCGGGACTGATCGTGATGGGCGCCTACGGACACAGCCGCCTGGCGGAGTTCATTTTCGGCGGCGCCACCCGCTTCGTGCTGAACCGGATGAACCGGCCCGTGCTGATGTCTCACTGAGGAAAACACCCACATGTTGACCAAGATCCGCCTCGAACTGGCGCGCGACCACGACCATCCGGAAGGTTCTCAGGCCATCGGCTATGAGTTTGCCGCCCCCCTCGACGCCACCGGCAAGATCGATGCCGGGGAATGGCACAAGCGGCGGGACAACTGCCGCGTGATGCGCTTCCGGCCGAACGAGGCCGATGACATCGGCCACCTGATTCGCAAGCCGGGCGGAAGCTGGGCCTTCCACTACGACATCGCGTCCGACGAGGAGGATGACGAGGCGGGCTACCGCTTCGGCGATCATGCCTTCACGCTGGGCGAATATGTCTCGATCCGTGAGGAGGAGGGGCTCCGCACCTTCCGCGTTGTGAGGGTTCAGCCGGTTTAGCAACTGATTTCCCTTCCCCGCCCGACAAGGTGGAGGGGAACCAGCGCGGGCAGGGCTGCTCGGGATGCTAAGGTTTGGCACTTGCTTGGGCAGGATTAAGCCGCTACCCATCGCGCCCGAAATCCATTGATCGGGGCGCATTCACATGGCGAGCTATAATCTGTTCCTGCTTCCGGGCGACGGCATTGGGCCGGAGGTGATGAAGGAAGTCGAGGCGATCATCGCGTGGTTCAACGCGCAAGGCATCGCCCGGTTCGAGACCGACCGCGGCCTCGTCGGTGGCTCGGCCTATGATGCGCATGGGCAGGCGATTTCGGAGGCCGACATGGCCAAGGCCATGGCCTCGGACGCCGTGCTGTTCGGTGCGGTGGGCGGACCTAAGTGGGACAAGGTGCCCTATGACGTGCGCCCCGAGGCGGGGCTGCTGCGGCTACGTAAGGATCTGGGGCTGTTTGCCAATCTTCGCCCGGCGATTTGCTACCCGGCACTGGCCGATGCCTCCTCGCTCAAGCGCGAGGTGGTCGAGGGTCTCGACATCCTGATCGTGCGCGAGCTGACAGGCGGTGTTTACTTCGGTGAGCCCAAGACCATCACCGACCTCGGCAATGGCCAGAAGCGCGGCATCGATACGCAGGTCTATGACACCTTCGAGATCGAGCGCATCAGCCGCGTGGCCTTCGAGCTCGCGCGCACGCGCAAGAAGAAGGTCTCCTCCGCCGAGAAGCGCAACGTGATGAAGACGGGTGTCTTGTGGAACGAGGTCGTCACCCGCGTTCATGCGCAGGAATATCCCGACATCCAGCTGGAGCACGTGCTGGCGGATAATTGCGCCATGCAGCTGGTGCGCTGGCCCAAGCAGTATGACGTGATCGTGACCGACAACCTGTTCGGCGACGTCTTGTCTGACGTGGCGGCGATGCTGACGGGTTCGCTCGGCATGCTGCCGTCCGCCTCGCTCGGCGCGCCCGATGGCAAGACCGGCCGCCGCAAGTCGCTTTATGAGCCGGTGCATGGCTCGGCCCCTGACATTGCCGGCACGGGTGCTGCGAACCCCATCGCGATGATCGCAAGCTTCGGCATGGCGCTGCGCTATTCGCTGGGGCTTGGCGACTGGGCCGACAAGCTGGACCAGGCGATCTCGGCGGTGCTGGCCAAGGGCATCCGCACCAAGGATATCGCGGGCGACACGCCGGCCAATGCGTCCACCACCGAGATGGGTGCGGCTATTCTGGCAGAGTTGAAGGCGCTGGCCTAAAGAATCCGTCACCCCGGCGCAGGCCGGGATGACGGGAAGGGGGAAGACAGAGGGTAAGCAGCATGATCGAACTCCTGGTGAAAAACGCCACCTTGCCGGATGGCCGCAAGGTAGACATTGCCTGTGCGGGAGGGCGCATTGCCGAGGTGTCGCCCTCCATTACCGGAGAGGCGCACGAGGTGATCGATGCGAAGGGTTATCTCGTCTCGCCGCCTTTCATCGATGCGCATTTCCACATGGATGCGACGCTGTCGCTCGGCATGCCGCGCTACAACAACTCGGGCACGCTGCTGGAGGGAATCGCGCTGTGGGGGGAGCTCAAGCCGCTCTTGACGCATGAGGCGGTGATCGAGCGCGCCATGCGCTATTGCGATCTCGCGGTTGC
>NZ_JBIICB010000302.1:0-4954 GCF_044239095.1 Aestuariivirga sp.
CGAGAACCTCGGCGCGGATGTGAACCAGCTCTTCGCAGAATTCGGCCCACCTGTCGCAGCAGCGTCGATCGCGCAGGTGCACAAGGCGCGGAGTGCTGACGGCCGCGAGCTTGCCGTCAAGGTGCTCAGGCCCGGCGTGGGCAAACGCTTCGCAGCCGATACGGCAAGCTATTACTTCGCCGCGCGCCTGATCGAGCGTTTCAGCACGGAGGGACGGCGCCTGAGGCCCGTGGCCGCCGTGCGCATGCTAGAGCAGTCCATGAAGCAGGAACTCGACCTGCGCATGGAAGCCGCGGCACTTTCCGAGATGGCGGAGAACACCAGGGAAGATCCCGGCTTCCGCGTGCCCAAGATCGATTGGGAACGCACCGGGCGTGATGTGCTGACCACCGAGTGGATCGATGGCACCCCGATCTCCGACATCGAGAGCTTGCGCGCCCAAGGGTTCGACCTGGTGAAGCTTGGCGACTCGGTTATCCAGAACTTCCTGCGACATGCGATCCGCGATGGATTCTTCCATGCGGACATGCACCAGGGGAACCTGTTCATCGACCGTTCTGGCAACCTCGTCGCCGTGGATTTCGGCATCGTGGGAAGGTTGGGCGAGAAGGAAAGCATGTTCCTCGCCGAGATCCTCTATGGTTTCATCACCCGAAACTACCTGCGTGTGAGCGAGGTTCACTTCGAGGCGGGTTACGTGCCGCGCGAGCATGATCCTGCCGTCTTCGCACAGGCCATCCGGGCCATCGGTGAACCGATCATGGACCGCCCCGCGAACCAGATCTCCATGGCGCGCCTGCTGACGCAACTTTTCGAGGTGACCTCCCAGTTCGACATGCAGACCCAGCCGCAGCTCCTGTTGCTGCAAAAGACCATGGTTGTCGTGGAAGGCGTGGCCCGCACGCTGAATCCCGGCCTCAACATGTGGGTCACGGCGGAGCCGGTGGTCAGAGGCTGGATCGAGCGAAAGCTGGGCCCGGCGGGCCGCCTCGAGGAGACCGCAGGTTCCCTCGGCCGCATGTTGACCGGGTTGCCCTCGATGCTCGAGGATGCAAAACGCGCCACGACGATGCTGTCAGACATGGCAGCATCCGGCGGCCTGCGGCTCGACCGCCAGACAGCCGAGCAGCTGGCCGGGGCCCAGGACCGGCATGCCTGGTGGACTCGGTTCTGGCTGGCCCTGGGCGCCATTTCGCTGACCGTGATCGCTGCTAGGCTCCTCAGCTGACGGCTGCTTGGCAGCACGGGCTGATTGCTGGCATAATGCCCAGATGACATCCCTCGCCGGCAAGACTGTCCTTCTCATCATCGGCGGCGGCATTGCCGCCTACAAGGCGCATGAACTCGTCCGCCTCCTGAAGACCCGCGGTGCCCGTGTCCGGATCATCCTCACGCGAGCCGCTGAGGAATTCGTGACACCGCTGTCGCTCTCCGGCCTGTCGGGCGAGAAAGTGTACACGGCTTTGTTCAGCCTGACCGACGAGGTGGAGATGGGCCACATCCAGCTCTCGCGCGCAGCGGATCTCCTGGTCGTGGCCCCCGCCACGGCGGACCTGATGGCAAAGATGGCGAACGGCCATGCGGATGACCTCGCCTCCACGGCCCTTCTCGCCACCGACAAGCGCATTCTGGCCGCACCGGCCATGAATGTCCGCATGTGGCGCCACCCTGCGACCCAGCGCAACGTCGAGACGCTCAGGCGAGACGGCGTGGTCCTTGTCGGCCCAGCCGACGGCGAGATGGCATGCGGGGAGTTCGGCCCGGGGCGGATGGCAGAGCCCGTCGAAATCCTGAACCACATTATCGCAATGCTGGAGCCCAGGCCGCAGCCGCTTGCAGGCCGGAAGGTGGTGATTACCGCGGGCCCGACCAGGGAGCCAATCGACCCCGTTCGCTTCATCTCAAACCATTCCTCGGGCAAGCAAGGCTACGCAATCGCACGGGCGGCCGTAGAGCTTGGCGCAGAAACCGTGTTGATCTCCGGACCCGTCTCGCTTGCGATTCCGCCTGGAGTCCAGATGATGCCGGTCGAAACTGCCCAGGAGATGCTCGCAGCCTGCGAAGGCGAAATGCCGGCTGACATCGCCATTTTCACCGCCGCGGTCGCGGACTGGCGCGTCGCGGACGTGGCGACCGACAAGCTCAAGAAGTCGGCCAGCAAGCCGCCGGCCCTCTCTCTCGCGGAAAACCCCGACATCCTCGCCACCATTGCGCGGGGGTCTCCCAGACCTGAGATCGTGGTGGGATTTGCCGCCGAGACTGAACGCGTGACCGAGAATGCCATGGAAAAGCTCCGGAGAAAGGGCTGTGACCTGATCCTCGCAAATGACGTCAGCACAGGTTCCGGCGTCTTCGGCGGTGACCGCAACAAGGTTCACCTCATATCCGCTTCGGGAACCGAGAGCTGGCCGGAGATGGACAAGAACGAGGTTGGGCGACGGCTGATGGAACGGCTGGCACACATGCTGGCACCTCACCAAGGGGCGGTGGAATGATCGAGGTTGCGATCATGCGGCTCGCAAACGGCCAGGACCTGCCGCTGCCGGCATATGAAACGGCAGGCGCAGCCGGCATGGACCTGCGTGCAGCCGAGGCCATAGTTCTCAAACCCGGTGCGCGGTGCCTCTTGCCGACAGGGATCGCCATCGCCTTGCCGCAGGGCTTCGAAGCCCAGGTGCGGCCGCGTTCGGGGCTGGCGGTCAAGCATGGGGTGACCGTGCTCAATGCTCCTGGTACCATCGATTGCGACTACCGTGGCGAAGTGAAAGTGCCACTCATCAATCTCGGGCAGGAAGATTTTCAGATCCTGCGCGGCGAAAGGATCGCGCAAATGGTGATCGCACCCGTTACCCGTATTGCATGGGCTGAGGCTTCCTCGCTCGCGGAAACCGCGCGCGGAGCCGGTGGCTTTGGTTCCTCCGGCAGCCACTGATGGCGCTTTCTTCCGACGAGATCGAGCGCTACGCGCGGCATCTGGTGCTGCATGAGGTCGGCGGGCCAGGGCAGAACAAGCTGAAGGGTGCAAAGGTTCTGGTAGTTGGCGCCGGCGGTCTCGGCGCTCCGTTGCTCTACTACCTCGCAGCGGCCGGTATCGGAACGATCGGCATCATCGATCACGACACGGTCGGTCTTTCCAACCTGCAACGGCAGATCATTCACACCACGGCGCGTGTCGGTCTCCCCAAGACCGCGAGTGCTCGCGAGTCCATGCAGGGCCTCAACCCGCATGTGAAGGTGATCGAACATCCGACTCGCATCTCGGCGGACAATGCCCTCGGCATCATATCGGACTATGACGTCGTGGCCGACGGCTGCGACAATTTCCCGACGCGCTATCTCGTTAGCGATGCCTGCTACTTCGCGAGAAAGACCTTGGTCAGCGCCGCCGTCGGGCAATTCGACGGTCAGATCTCCACATTCAAACCTCATGAGACATCGCCCGACGGCTCACCGTGGCCGACCTATCGCTGCCTGATGGGAGACCTTCCGCCGCGCGGCCTGTTTCCAGCCTGCGAGGAGGCCGGAATACTTGGTGCCCTACCCGGAATTCTCGGCGCCATGCAGGCCATGGAGGTCATCAAGGAGATCCTTGGGATCGGCGATAGCCTTACCGGGCGGCTCGTCATGTATGATGCGCTGGCAAGCCGCTTCTATGAAACGAAGCTGCCGTGGAACCCGGACAATCCACTGACCGGTCACGACGCATCCATCCTCTCACTCGACCAATCGAACTATCGCGACCGTTCGTGAAATGCTCCCCGTCTTGGAAGCGATTTCAGCCATTTCACAGGTCAGTTGGCCTTGGTATCGCTCATACCGTTCCTGAGATCTTCGGGCCGCGGCATCGAGATGATGTTGTACCCTGAGTCCACATAATGGATCTCACCGGTAACACCGCCTGAAAGTGGCGACAGGAGGTAGAGACCCGCCCCGCCGACTTCCTCGAGCGTGATTGTGCGGCGAAGCGGGGCATGATCCTGCTGGAAGCTGAACATGGCGCGAGCATCTCCGATCCCGGCACCTGCGAGTGTCCGCATCGGTCCAGCCGAGATGGCGTTGACCCGGATT
The DNA here is from genome assembly GCF_044239095.1 of Aestuariivirga sp. Lineage (GTDB taxonomy): Bacteria > Pseudomonadota > Alphaproteobacteria > Rhizobiales > Aestuariivirgaceae > Aestuariivirga. Next base: position 4,069 of record NZ_JBIICB010000302.1, read on the forward strand.
CCCTGCGGCCCGTAGTCCGCCGCCAGGTATCGCACCGAGGACTCCAGCGCAGCCTTGGCCACGCCCATCACATTGTAGTTCGGCATGACACGCACCGAACCGCCATAGGTGAGAGTGACGAGCGAACCGCCATTGGGCATCAGCGCCGCAGCACGCTTGGCAATCTCCGTAAACGAGAAGCACGAGATGACCATCGTGCGGGTGAAGTTCTCCCGCGTTGTGTCCGCGTACTTGCCTTTCAGTTCGTTCTTGTCGGAGAAAGCAATGGCGTGGACCACGAAGTCGATCGTGCCCCACCTTGCCTTCAAATCCTCGAACACGTTGTCGACCGTGGCGATATCCTCGACATCGCAGGGAAGGAGAATCTCCGAGCCGACTGAATCCGCAAGCGGCCTCACGCGGCGCCCGAAAGCCTCACCCTGGTAGGTAAAGGCGAGCTCCGCGCCATGCTTGTGCAGTTGCTGGGCAATCCCCCAGGCTATCGAGTGGTCATTCGCCACGCCCATGATGAGCCCGCGGCGGCCTGCCATAAGTAAATTGGTCATTGATCAGCCGTTGTAACGCTGGAAGACGAGGGTTGCATTGGTGCCGCCAAAGCCGAAGCTGTTCGACATCACGGTATTTATACGCGCGTTGTCGATGCGCTTGCGCACGATCGGAACATCGGCGAATTCGGGATCGAGTTCCTCAATGTTGGCGCTCTCACAGATGAAGTCGTTCTTCATCATGAGGATCGCGTAGATCGCCTCCTGAACGCCTACAGCGCCGAGCGAATGCCCGGTCAAGGACTTCGTGCCGGAGATTGGCGGAATCCTGTCGCCGAAGACGGTGCGAATGGCTTCGATCTCCTTCTTGTCGCCGATGGGGGTCGAGGTCGCATGCGGAT
>NZ_JBIICB010000052.1:0-19793 GCF_044239095.1 Aestuariivirga sp.
GGGTCAATGCCCGGTCCAGCCGCCCCTTGCCGCCGGTGATGCCATAGATGATCGTCGGGTCCGACTGCAGCCGCATGCCCTTGCTCAGCCGGTTCATGAACACCGAGGCGATGACGGGGCGCTCCTCTGGCACCGCCGTTTCCTTTTCCACGATGGACGCAAGCGTCACCGCCTGCTCCTTGGTCGCAATGGCCGGCACGGGCACCCGGCTGGCCCACAGCTCTTCCAGCAGCCTGGTCTGGGCTGCCTGCATGTCCTCAACCAGCTTCTGACGCGTCATGCCGCGCTGGAACACATAGGTATCGGGCAGGATCGAGCCCTCCGGCGGCGGTGTTGCGGGCGCGCCGGTGAGCACCTCGCTGGCATTGACGCGGGCCACCGCCATCTCGCTGGTGAAGCCTTCGGGAATGGTGATCTTGTAGGTGATCGCCCGGCCGCTGGCGATGATGGACATGACCTGCTGCATGGAGGCCGCCGCCGGAACATCATATTCGCCAGCCTTGAGCTGCGTGCGCTGCCCGGTCAGCTGCGCCATGGCCGCGAAAACCCGTCCGTTGGAGATGACGCCGCCCCGCTCCAGCGCCGTGCCGATCCCCGCGGCTGACAGGCCCTGCTCGACGACGACCACCTTCCGCTCGGCCAGGGGGCCTGCCGCCGTGAAAGCGCTATATGCGAAGAAGCCTGCCACCAGCGCCGCAAGGCCGGCAAAGATCCCCAGCAGCACCGTCCAGAGAAGCACGCGTGAGAGAGCCGACGCCCGCCGTTTGCGCCGCCGCGGCCCGGGTATCTTCACGGATGGCGGCGGTCGCTTCAAGCTCTATCCTCTCCGGCCGTCAGGCCGCGTAGCGGCGCATGATCAGCGATGCGTTGGTGCCCCCAAAACCAAAGGAATTGGACAGAACTGTGTTGATCTCCTTCTTCTTCGCCTGGTGCGGCACGAGGTCGACCCTGGTCTCGACCGATGGCGCGTCGAGATTGATCGTCGGCGGGGCCACATTGTCCCGGATGGCGAGGATGGAGAAGATTGCCTCGACAGCGCCAGCAGCACCCAGCAGATGGCCGACCGAGGATTTGGTGGAGGACATGGTGAGGTCCGCCGTGCGGTTGCCCATCAGACGCTCCACCGCGCGCAGCTCGATCTCGTCGCCCAAGGGCGTTGAGGTGCCATGCGCGTTCACATAGTCGATCTCGTGGGCCTGGAGGCCCGCCCGCTTCAAGGCCGCCGTCATGCAGCGGAAGGCGCCATCGCCATCCGATGAGGGCGCGGTGACGTGATAGGCATCGCCCGACATGCCGTAGCCCACGACCTCGGCATAGATCTTCGCGCCGCGCGCCTTGGCGTGTTCGAGTTCCTCGAGCACGAGGAGGCCGGCCCCCTCGCCCATGACGAAGCCGTCGCGATCCTTGTCATAGGGGCGCGAGCCCTTCTCGGGCGTGTCGTTGAACTTGGTGGAAAGCGCCTTGCAGGCGATGAAGCCCGCGATGCCGATGCGGCAGATGGCGGATTCGGCGCCGCCTGCAATCATGATGTCGGCATCGTCCATGGCGATGATGCGTGCCGCATCACCAATCGCGTGGGAGCCCGTCGAGCAGGCGGTGACCACCGCATGATTCGGACCCTTGAGGCCGAATTCGATCGACACCAGACCCGAGGCGAGATTGATCAGCGACCCGGGGATGAAGAACGGGCTGATGCGGCGCGGGCCCTTCTCGTTCATCAGCGTCGTGGTGTCGGCGATGTTGCTCAACCCGCCGATGCCGGACCCAACCAGCACGCCGGCGCGGTACTTTTCATCCTCGGTCTTGAGCTCGATGCCTGAATCCTTCATCGCCTGCTTGGCGGCTGCCATGGCATAGATGATGAAGTCGTCGTAGCGGCGGATTTCCTTGGCATCCATCCACTGCTCAGGATTGAAGGTGCCGCCGGTGCCGTCGCCGCGCTTTACCTCGCAGGCGATGCGGCAGGGAAGATCGGAGGCATCGAACCGCGTGATCGGCCCCGCGCCCGACTGTCCGGCAAGAAGGCGGCTCCAGCTTTCCTCAACGCCCGTGGCGAGCGGAGAAACCATGCCGAGACCGGTGACGACGACGCGCCGCATGCAAAGCCCTTTCTACGCGAAAACGCGGCGGCGGGTCGTTCTTGGCCCCGCCTCCGCGCAGTGATCCCCATTTGAACCAGCCCTCAGGGCCGGCCCAACGCAGCTGGTTTAAGCCGCGCTCTTTTCGATGAACTTGACGGCATCGCCAACGGTCTGAATGGACTCCGCCGCATCGTCCGGAATCTCGATCCCGAACTCTTCTTCAAAGGCCATGACCAGCTCGACCGTGTCGAGGCTGTCCGCGCCGAGGTCGTCAATGAAGCTCGCTTCCGCCTTCACCTTGTCGGCGTCCACGCCGAGATGCTCGACGACGATCTTCTTCACCCGGTCAGCCACATCACTCATTGTCTTATCGTCCTTGATTGTTTCTGGAACTCATCCGGCAGGACAGCAGGACCCCCCTGCGGCCCCCCACACGCCGGGGGTTTCCCTAGCACAAAACCGCGAGAGGTCAAAAGGGGCAATGGCCAGGCCCGATCAGCGCCCCCTCGATCCGGACTTGCGGCCGGATTGCCGATTTGGCAGCCTGCGGGGATGAAACGCATGCTCCTCACCCTTCTCCTGCTGCTGGCGGGATCCCCGCTGGTCCACGCCGACGGCACGCTCGACAAGCGGATCAGCGCTTTCGACAAGGACCGCCTGGCGCGCTTCGATGCGATCATGACGGAGGCCCTGGCCGAGGCGCGCGCAGGCGGATCAGCCGGTGACATCAAGCTGCTGGAAGATGCCCTGGCCGGCACGGCCCTGCCGCTGGCCGAAGGGTTCGATCCCACGGGTGACTGGAATTGCCGCACCTTCAAGGCCGGCGGCGGCGTGCCGCTCGTGGCCTATGGCTGGTTCAAGTGCCGCATCTCGGACGATGGCTCAGGCTGGATGCTGCAGAAGCTCACCGGCTCGCAACGCACCTCAGGGTTGTTTTACACCCTCTCGGCAACGCGGCTTGCCTATCTGGGTGCTGGCTACTACGCCGGCGAGGAGGCCCGCCGCTATGGCGAGGACGCCAAGCAGGACCAGGCCGCCGTGGCAGAACGCCGGGGCGAGAACCGCATCGTCATCATGTTCCCCGCCCCGCAGTTCGAATCAAAGCTCGACGTGCTGGTGCTGGAACGCTGATCACACCATCGCCATGCCGCCGTTGACGTGCAGCGTCTGGCCGGTCACATAGCCCGCCTCTTCCGACGCCAGGTAAAGAACCGCCGCCGCGATGTCCTCGGGCGATCCGAGCTTGCCCGCCGGAACACGGCCGAGAATCGCTTCCTTCTGCTTGTCGTTCAGCACATCCGTCATCGGCGTGGCGATGAAGCCGGGGGCCACTGCATTGACGGTTACGCTGCGGGCAGCAAGTTCCTGCGCGAGAGACTTGGTGAGGCCGATGACGCCGGCCTTGGAGGCCACGTAATTGGCCTGGCCCGGATTGCCGGTGACGCCCACCACCGAGGTGATGTTGACGATGCGGCCCCAGCGCTTCTTCATCATGCCGCGCATGGCGGCGCGCGCCAGGCGGAAGGAGGCGGTGAGGTTCACGTCGATCACCGAAGTCCAGTCCTCGTCCTTCATGCGCATGGCGAGGCCGTCCTTGGTGATGCCGGCATTGTTGACGAGAATATCGAGCGAGCCCATCGCCGCTTCGGCCTCGGGCACCAGCTTCTCGACGGCGGCTGCGTCGGAGAGATTGCAGGGCAGCACATGCACGCGCTCACCCCCCAGCTCCGCCTTCAACGCCTCCAGCACTGCCGCACGCGTGCCGGAAATGGCAACCGTGGCGCCCGCCTTGTGGAGCGCCATGGCAATGGCAGCACCGATGCCACCCGTTGCGCCAGTGACGAGGGCGGTCTTGCCGGTAAGATCGAACATCTGCTTATCCCTTGATCTGGGCCGCCGCGGCGGCAATGTCTTCGGCGGAATTGATGGCGAAGGCGGAGGCTTCGGGCGCATTCTTTTTGGCGAGCCCGGTCAGCACCTTGCCTGCCCCGATCTCATAGAAGCGGGAAACGCCCTGCGCGGCCATGAAGGCCACGCATTCACGCCAGCGCACCGTGCCCGTCACCTGCGCGACGAGGCTGGCGCGGATCGCTGCCGGGTCGCTCAAAGGAGCGGCCCCCACATTGGCGACGACCGGCACCACCGGCGCCTGCATGGCGACCTTGGCGAGGGCCTCTGCCATCACATCCGCCGCGGGCTGCATCAGGGCGCAGTGGAAGGGGGCGGAGACGGGCAGCATCACCGCGCGCTTGGCGCCCTTCGCCTTGGCGATCTCGGCGCAGCGCTCGACCGCGGCCTTGGTGCCGGAAACGACGACCTGGCCGTCACTGTTGTCATTCGCTGCCTGGCAGACATCGCCCTGGGCCGCTTCGGCGGCAGCGGCCGCCGCGGTTGCGAAATCGAGGCCGAGAAGCGCCGCCATGGCGCCAGTGCCGAACGGGGTGGCGCCCTGCATGGCCTGGCCGCGAATCCTGAGAAGGCGCGCCGCATCGGCCAGCGTGAAGGTGCCTGCGGCGGCGAGCGCCGAATACTCGCCCAGCGAGTGGCCGGCGACGAAGCGGGCTGTGTTGGCCACCGTGATGCCATGCTCGGCCTCCAGCACGCGGATCACCGCCATGGAAACCGCCATCAGCGCGGGCTGGGCATTCTCGGTCAGGGTGAGGTCGGCCTCCGGGCCTTCCCACATCAGCGCGGCGAGTTTCTGGCCGAGGGCTGCATCGACCTCATCGAACACGGCGCGCGCGGCTGCGAAATTCCCGGCAAGGCTCTTGCCCATGCCGACTGCCTGGCTGCCCTGGCCCGGAAACACGAAGGCCGTTGTCATCGTCACTTCCCCGTCTGATTCTTGCGCTGTGGGTGACAAACATGCGCAGGGCCGCGAGTCAAGGTTGACCGCTTCCCGCAGATCGGCCTTACTTGTTCCATGTATACAGCCGACGAGTTCGAACAGGCCAGCCGCATCGTCTATGCCGCCATGCCGCCCACCCCCCAGTATGCCTGGCCGCTGCTGAAGCAGGCCACGGGCTGCGAGACCTGGGTGAAGCACGAGAACAACACGCCCACCGGCGCCTTCAAGGTTCGCGGCGGCCTCGTGCACATGAAGCTGCGCAAGGAGCGGGGCGAGACCAACGGCGTCATCACCGCCACGCGCGGCAACCATGGCCAGTCCATTCCCTTCGCGGCCTCCCGCGTGGGCATCACGTCCACGGTCGTCTGCCCCGTCGGCAATTCGCCGGAGAAGAACGCCGCCATGCGGGCGCTGGGTGCTGAACTGATCGAGACCGGCCACGACTTCGACGCGGCGCGCGAAACGGCGATGGAGATCGCAAAGGCGCGCGGCCTCGACTTCATCCCGTCCTTCGGCAAGGAGCTGGTGATGGGGGTGACGACCTATGCCCATGAGTTGTTCCGCGCGGCGGGCGATCTCGATGCGGTGTATGTGCCGGTCGGCATGGGATCAGGCATCGTCGGCACCATCGCCGCGCGCGACATGCTGGGGCTCAGGACCAAGGTGATCGGCGTCGTGTCGGAGGGGGCCGATGCCATCGCGCTGTCCTTCGCGGCTGGCAAGCCTGTTTCCACCCATGCGGCCACGACCTTCGCCGACGGCATGGCGGTGCGCGTCGTCAATCCGGAGGCCTTCGCGCATATCAAACGCGGCGCAGACCATATCGTGACAGTGAGCGACGATGAGATCGCTGAGGCTGTGCGGCTTTATTTCCGCTGCTGCCACACGATTGCGGAAGGAGCAGGCGCTGCCCCGCTGGCGGCACTGATGAAGGAGCGCGGCGCCATGAAGGGCAAGCGCGTAGGCGTGGTGCTTTCCGGCGGCAACATCGACATGCCGAAGTTTGCCGAAGTGCTGGAGGGCAGGACGCCGGAGGCGTGAGACCCTGCCACTGGGGAAGAGCCCTCATCCGGCCTTCGGCCACCTTCTCCCATCGCGTGACGCGACGGGAGAAGGGGATAAACACACATCAGTTTTCCCTTCTCCCGTTGCGTAGCAATGGGAGAAGGTGGCCGAAGGCCGGATGAGGGCCACTTCGCCTCACAGCGACACGGACAACCCGCCATCCACCGCCAGCACGTGACCATTGACGTAGGCCGCAGCGTCTGAGGCGAGGAAGACCGCGGCGCCGCCGAGCTCCTCGGGCTTCGCCCAGCGGCCCGCGGGCGTGCGGCCCTCGACCCAGGCGGTGAAGGCCTTGTCCTCCAGCAGTGCGGTATTAAGCTCCGTCGCGAAATAGCCCGGCGCCAGCGCGTTCACCGTGATGCCCTGGCGGCCGAGTTCCGCCGCCATCGAGCGCGTCAGGCCATGCAGGCCTGCCTTGGCCGCGACATAGGCGTGGATCGTCGGGCGGCCGAGGATGGCCGAGATCGAGCCCGTGTTGATGATGCGGCCATACCGGTTGGGCAGCATCAGCCGCGCCGCATCACGCGCCAGGCGGAAGCAGGAGGTGAGGTTGACCGAGATGACGCGGTCAAAATCATCATCCTCCCACTCGGTGATCGGCCTGCGGTGCTGAATGCCGGCATTGTTGACGAGAATGTCCAGCTTGCCATGGCGCGCCGCGATGTCTTCAACTGCGGCGCGGGCAAGCTTGGCGTCCGTCACGTCGAAGGCCATGGCCTCCGCCCCGATCTTCGCGGCAGCAGCGGCAAGCTCATCGCCGTTGCGGGCGTTGACGACGACCTTAGCGCCATTCTCCGCCAGCGCCTTCGCCATGGCGAAGCCGAGGCCCCTTGATGCGCCGGTGACGAGGGCCACGCGGCCCTCAAGCGAGAACATGCCGCTCATGTCACTTCTTCACGCCGTTGACCTGCATCATCACGTCGATGAGGCGGGGGATGAAACGGTCACCATAGCCCATGTTGTCGGCCATGACGGTGATCTGGTGCGCGGTTTCAGCGAGGAAGGAAGCGACGGGGAGCTGCTCCGTCATGTTGGTGTAGTAGCGCAGGTCCTTCCTGGCATTGCGGATGGCGAACTGGGCGGCGCTGTCATCATCCGTGAGCGGAACATTGATCAAGCGGCCGAACATGGTGGAGGCGGCGCCGCCCGCCATGACGATGTCCCTCAGCGCCTTCATGTCCACGCCCGCCTTGGCGGCGACCGTGATCGCCTCCGCCGCCACAGCGGCATGCGCGATCGACAGGAAATTATTGATGAGCTTCAGCTGGTGCGCCGAGCCCACCGGACCGGCATGGACGATGGTATCGGCAAAGCATTCGAGCACGGGGCGGATGCGCGCGATCACCTCATCCGGCCCGCCCGTCATCAGGCCGAGCTTTCCGGCGGCGGCCTCCTTGGGCGTGCGCGTCATCGGCGTGTCGACGAAATGACCGCCCTTGGCTTCGATATCGGCCGCGATCTTCACGGTCGAATGCGGTTCGGCCGTCGAGCAATCGGCGATGACGAGACCCTCGCGCACCGCACCCATGAGGCCGTACTCGCCGTAGACGATCTGCTCGATCTGCGGCGTGCCCGTGACACAGAGGATCACCATATCGCACTCCTTGGCGACACTGAGCGGGTTGTTGCGCTCATGTGCGCCCTTCGAGACAAGGTCATCGACCGGTGCACGGTTGCGGTGGGCCATCACCGTGAGGGAATAGTCCTTCTCCAGGATGTTCTTGCCGATGCCGTGGCCCATGAGGCCGGCACCGATGAGGCCGACGCGCTTGATCGTCATGTCGTTTCTTCTCCCATTGAAATCAGAGCCGTGAACTTATCCTGCTCCAGAACATGGAGCCTGTCTTCGGTCTTCTTCACGAAGCCGAGCCTGGCGTAGAAGCGCTGTGCGCCGGCATTCGTTTCGTCCACCTCGAGCTTGATGAACTCGGCACCCCGCAAGGCGAAGCGGCGGGCGGAGCAGCCAAGCAGCCCGAGGCCGACATTGCGCCCGCGCGCCTCAGGCAGCACGAAGAGATCGACGACGTAGAGACCCGGCGCTCCGCGCCAGGTGGAGAATGTCATGAGCCCGAGGCAGGCGCCGATCAGGCGTCCGCCCTCCTCGGCCACAACGACGTCGATGAGATCGCCCGCGCGCGCCAGTTTCTCGCCCGTGAGCCGTGGGACGAAACCCGTGCCGATGTGCTCCGCCAGCCCGCGCACCATCGCTGCCACGCTGTCCGCCTCATCCGGCCGCATGGGGCGGAGTGTGACACTCATGCGAGGAGGCCCCGCAGCAGGGACGCGAGGTTGAGGCCGAGGCTTGGCGAGGGGTAGCCTCCTTCCTGCACGGCCAGGGTGGGAAGACGGAGCCCTGCGATCTGCCGCCCGATCTGCTCGAAATCCGCCGTGGCGATGGCGAAGCCCTGGAAGGGATCGTCGATGGCAATATCAAGGCCGGTGGCAAGCACCAGAACATCCGGCGCGAAGCGGGCGATGCGGTCGAGTGCGGTGTCGAGCGCGGCGCAATAGGGCTTGAGGGACGTGCCGCGCTCCAGCGGCAGGTTGAGGTTGAAGCCTTCACCCTCGCCGCGGCCGATCTCCCCGGCATAGCCCCAGAAGAAGGGGTAGAAACGCTTGGGGTGCGCGTGGATCGAGACGGTGAGCACGTCCGCGCGGTCATAGAAGATCGCCTCCGTGCCGTTGCCGTGATGGACGTCGATGTCGAGGATGGCGGTGCGCTTGCCGGCCTCGGTCAGCAGCGCGGCAGCGATTGCCGTGTTGTTGAGATAGCAGAAGCCCGCCGCCACATCGGCCGCGGCATGGTGCCCGGGCGGGCGGCACAGCGCGTAGACGATCCGCTCACCCGCCAGCAGCAGCCGCGCGCCATGGGCGGCGCTGGCCGCGCTGGCGCGGGCCGACTCCCAGGTCCTGGACGTGACGGGGCAAGACCGGTCACCCAGGTGCCAGCCGCATTGGCCGACAACGCTGTCCGGATAGGACGGGGGCGGAAGTGTGCCGCGCCCCAGGGCAAAGACGTTGGGCTGCGGCGTCTCTGACGCGTCCGGCAGCCGCTGCCAGCGTTCCCACAGGGTGGACAGGAACTGGATGTAGCGCGCCTCATGCACCAGGGCGATGGTGTCTCCGAAAATGTCCGGCGGGGCCACCACCGGACCGCCGATCCGCCGCGCGCCGTCCATCAGCATGTCGATCCGCTCCGGAATCTCAGGAATGGGCTGCGGCTTGCCAGACACGATGAATTCGCGCGGCGCATGGGAGCGTTGCAGGTCGTCGAAGACAGTGATCACCGGTTTGCCGTGCCTCTCATTTGGGTGTTAGGAGTCTGGTCGACCGTTCCAGCCAACGCAAGGTTTCATGCCGATGTCCTCCGCCGCAGCGCTACCCTCCCATATTCACTCGACCGGCGATCTTCCGAAAGTGGCCTGGGCGAAGGGCAGCTATGTCTATGACGTGGACGGCAAGCAATACATCGACGGTTCCGGCGGGCCCGCCGTCTATTGCATCGGCCATTCCAACCCGGAGGTGAACGGCGCGATCAAGGACCAGCTGGACCGGATCGCCCATGGCTACCGCTACAACTTCTCCTCCGATGCGCTGGAGGAACTGACCGCCATCATCCGCCGCCGCTGCGGCGGAACGCTGAACCACATGGTCTATGTGACCGGCGGCTCGGAGGCGGTCGAATCCTGCCTGAAGCTCGCCCTCCAGTATCACGCGGCGCGGGGTGAGATGAGCCGCCGCCGCTTCATCGCGCGCGAACGCTCCTGGCATGGCAATACGCTGGGGGCACTCTCCGTCTCCGGCTTCCTCGAAAGGAAGCGCGCCTTCGAGGGATCGCTTCTCGAGGTGTCGCGGCTGTCCCCGGTCAATGCCTACCGGCCGGTTGCGGGGTCGGGCCCCGAAACCGTGGGGGAAGCCTGCGCCAAGGAGCTCGAGGACGAAATCCTGCGGGTGGGGCCGGAAAAGATTTCAGCCTTCATCTTCGAGCCGGTGGTGGGGGCAGCGGGCGGCTGCGTGCCCGCGCCGGAGGGATATGTCAGGCGGGTGCGCGAGATTTGCGACCGCTACGGCGTGATCATGATCTCGGACGAGGTGATGTGCGGGGCGGGCCGCGCCGGCACGTGGCGGGCGCTGGAACAGGATGGCGTTGAACCCGACATCATGGCGGTGGCCAAGGGCCTGGCTGCCGGCTACCTGCCGCTGGGCGCCGCGATCTACAGCGACAGGGTGGCCGATGCGATCCACGGCCGGCACGGCGCGCCGATGACGGGGCACACCTTCACCGCCCACACGGCCTGCTGTGCTGCGGGCGTTGCCGTGCAGAAGATCGTGGAGCGCGAGCAGCTGGTGGAGCGCGTGCACGCCATGGAGGGCACGCTGCGCGCCATGCTGGCCGATGCAACACAGGACATCGATGCCGTCGGCGACATCAGGGGCCGCGGCTTCTTCCAGGCGATCGAGCTGGTGGCCGACCGCGGGACGAAGACGCCCTTCGCGGGTGAGCGCAAGCTGTTCATGAAGATCCGCCAGCGGGCCTTCGAGAACGGGCTCATCTGCTATCCGGTGGGCGGAAACGTCGACGGCATCAATGGCGACGTGGTGATCATCGCACCGCCCTACAACGCGACGGATGCGGAACTGACGGAAATCGCGGACAAGACGGCGAGCTCGATCCGGCAGGTGCTTAAGGCCGAGGGGCTGGGGTAGGCGAGGATGAACTCTCAAACCTCACCTTCGCCGGGTCAAGCCCGGCGAAGGTGAGAGAATCGAGCGAGATGAGGGTTAAAATTCCTACTTGCTTTTATTCCTACGATGTGCTAGTCAGCGGGTCTGCTGATTGACATCGTTAAAACCAATTTCCCCGCTCCGCATCCGCGTGCATCTGCGCAGGGTTGCGGTGCATGAAGGCGTCTGAGTGGACGAGCGTCATCGCGTCCGCAAGCGTGACGGCGGCATACATGGGGGGCTCATCCGAATAGACGGTCTCGACCGATCCACCAACGAGTGGAAGCTGGTGGTTGAGGCTCGGGAGGGCGGAGAAGCCGATGCCGTTCCAGCTGCCGGAAATCGTGCGGTGCGCATGGCCGAAGAAGATGTGGCGGATGTCGTGGCCCTTGATCAAGGCCGCGAAGGCCTCCGCATCATCGAGCTTGATGAGGTCCATCAACGGATGACCGATGTCGAAGGGCGGGTGATGCATGAAGAGGTAGGCGGGGGCGCCGCCGCCTTCTGCGAGCCGTGCCTCCAGCCAGGCGCGGCGCGGGGCATCGTAGAGGCCGGCGGAGGATGGCGGGCCCTTCAGCGTGTCGAGGAAGAGGAGGTGGCGGCCTTCGTGCTTCAGGACGTGCTGGACGTGGCCGGTCTCATCCGCACCGCCGAAGACCTTCAGGTAATTCGCGCGGTCGTCGTGGTTGCCGAGGATGAGACGGGTGGGGATCGGGAACCCGGCGAGCCGCTCCCTGAGCAGCGCATAGGCCGCGATGTCGCCCTTCTCCGTGAGGTCTCCGGTGATGGCGCAGAGAGCGGCATCCGCGTGGTGGGCGGCAATGTCCGCGAGGGCGGCATCGAAACGCGCGAGGGGGTCGAGACCCCAGAGCGTCTCGCCCGGCGGCATGAGATGGAGATCGGTGATGTGGATCAGTTTCATGCGGTGTCCTGCCTCAGCCTGGAACCCCGGAGAAGTCCCGCTTCACGCCGGTGTGCGCAACACGCACACCCCAGAGCGGCAACGCGATGGCGGCGGTTCCCGGGTTGAACTCGCCCCTCATTGCGGCCAGGGCAGCGACCAGGTCTTCACATTGGTGAAGAACTTCATGGCTTCCATGACGCCTTCCTTCACGCCATTGCCGGAATCCTTGATGCCGCCGAAGGGCGACATCTCGATGCGGTAGCCGGGAACCTCCCAGATGTTCACCGTGCCGACGTTCAACCCCTCGATGAACTTCGTGATGCGCGAGAGGTTGTTGGTGCACACGCCCGAGGAGAGGCCGAAGGCGGTGGAGTTGGAAATGCGGATCACCTCCGCATCGTCATTGGGCACGCGGACGATGGGGACGATGGGGCCGAAGGTTTCCTCGAAGACGAGCTCCGACTGGTGCGGCACGAAATCAACCGTGATGGGCGGCAGGAGGGCCCCCTGGCGGCCGGGGTTGTAGAGGATCTTCGCACCCTGCTCGGCCGCCTTGTGGACGCGCTCCTCGAAAGTCTTGGCGGCCAGTTCATGCACCACGGTGCCGAGATCGGTGTCAGGATCCATCGGATCGCCGAACTTGATGGCCTTGGCCTTCGCCAGCACCTTCTCGACGAACCTGTCGGCAATCCGCTCCTGCACGAGGATGCGCTTGACCGCAGTGCAGCGCTGGCCGGAGTTCTTCGTGGCACCCGCGACGGCGAGTTCGGCGGCCTTGTCGAGATCGCTGTCGGAAAGATCATCGAGGATGATCAAGGGATCGTTGCCACCGAGTTCGAGGGCGGCGCGCTTGTAGCCCGCCTTGGCCGCAATGATCTTGCCGACGCGCACGCCGCCGGTGAAGGTGATGATGTCAATGTCGGCGTTGGTCACCATCTCGTCGCCGATCTCGTCGGGCCAGCCGGTGACGACCTGGAACATTTCGGGCGGCAGGCCGGCCTCATAGAGAATGTCGGCGAGCGCGATGCAGGTGAGCGGCGTCAGCTCCGTGGGCTTGGCGACGACGCAGTTGTTGGTGGCAATCGCCGGGGCCACCTTGTGGGAGACCATGTTGAGCGGGTGGTTGAAGGGCGTGATGGCGGAGATGACGCCCACCGGCTCACGCTTGGTGAAGATCTTGCGGGGCTTTCCTTGCGGGGTGAGGTCGCAGGAGAAGATCTGGCCATCATCGATGATGCAGAGCTGGCCTGCCAGCGAATAGACGTCATAGGCGCGGCCGACTTCGTAGAGCGAATCCTTCTTGGAGAGGCCGAGCTCGAGCGTGATGAGATCCGAGAGCTGGTCCTTCCGTGAACGGATCAGTTCCGCCGTGCGGAACAGGATCTGCTGGCGCTCATAGCGGGTGAGCTTCGGCTTGTAATTGCGCGCGATGGCGAAGGCTTGTGCCGCATGCGCGGCCGTTCCGGCGGGGACGGTGCCGATCACCTCGTTGGTGTAGGGGTAGTGCACGGGGACCACGCCCTCGGCATCCACCTTCTTGCCGCCGATGCGCATCGATTCCCTGATGACGGGGCGCTGGGTTGCTGCGACGTTCATGTTAAGCCTCCAGGATATTGTTGCAGCCGAGCGCAAACGCATCGAAGTTGCGCAGCTGGGCGGGCGGGTTCTTGAACTTGCGGTTGGCGATGACCGGGATTTCCTGCTCGGTCAGCCCGCCATGGGAGCGGAGCGGCTCGTTCAGCCCCGAGAGGTCATGCTTGTCACGCGAGGTGCCAAGCACCTTGGAGCCTTGTGGGCCGCCGGAGACGACGATGACGTCTCCCATCCGGTCCTCCGGGAGTTCGTAGCGCGCACAGCCTTCGGCCTTGTCGAGCACGGCGTCGATGCCGGGCTGGCTGGCGATGACCGCCATGATCTCCGCAACCTTCGGGCCATAGGCATAGACGGTGGCGAAGCTGCCGAGCGCGCCGTGGTGGACGACGTAAGGATCGGTGATGGGCAGGATGACCTTGGTCTTGCCCGCGCCGAACTTGGTGTCCAGCACGTCCTGCAGGTAAAGCACGTCAGGCTCGCCATTGGCGAGATGCTTGTCCTTCATGCCGTGGTCGGCGACGATGACGATGATGGCGCCTTGCTGATCGAGTTCGCCCAGATATTTATCCATCATGGCATAGAAGCGGTTCGCCCCATCCGAGCCCGGCGCATATTTGTGCTGCACGTAGTCCGTGGTGGAGAGATACATAAGATCGGGCTTCATCTGCGCGAGCAGCTTGACGCCCGCGGCGAAGACGAATTCCGAAAGCTCAGCGGAGTAGACGTCCGGCACGCCCATGCCGGTGAGGGCGCAGACGTTCTCGATGCCGTTGTCCTTCAGGTTCACCTTGTCGGCCTTTTCCGAGGAGAAGGCGACCGCCGTGCCGTCAAAGACGAGGCCCTTGCCGAGGAGGAGGCGGAGCTTGTCCTTCGCCGTCACCATGGCGATCTTCGCGCCCGCCTTCTGGAAGGCCTCGAAGATGGTGGGGGCGCGGAGCCATTTGGGGTCATTCATCATCGTCTCCTGGCCGGTGGCCGGATCGATGAGATAGTTGCCGCAAATACCGTGGACTGAGGGCGGGCGGCCGGTGACGATCGAGAGGTTGTTCGGGTTTGTGAAGCTCGGGATGACGGAGTGGCCGCGCCGGTTCTCTCCCTTGGCGATGATGCGCTGAAGGTTCGGCATCAGGCCCTGCTGCATGGCGATTTCCATGTAGGCGGGTTCGCTGCCGTCACAGCAGATGACGGTGAGGGGGGCTGAGGGCCAGTTGTAGCTGCGGCCGTTGACGGTGACGGTTTTCATGCGGGGTCTCGATTCACTTTCGGTTTCTATTCCTCTCCCCCGCCGGGGGAGAGGGAAGGGTGAGGGGGTGGTGCAGTACTGGGACTGCCAAATGGGAGTGCGTGGCCGGCACCCCCTCACCCTGCCCTCTCCCCCACTGCGTGGGGGCGAGGGATAGAGATGTTAGGCGTCGAGCGGTGACAGATCGGTGACGTTCATTCCGGCGAGTACCTCGCGGATGGCCTGCAGCACGCCTTGCATCACCTTTTCGTCCACCTTGCCGATGGTGCCGATGCGGAAGGAGGGGCGCTTCGTGAGCTTGCCGGGATAGATGGCGAAGCCGCGCAGGCGGAGGTCCTCATAGAACTGCTCGAAATCGAAATTGGGATCGCGCGGGGTGAGGAAGGTCTGGATGATGGGGCCCGCCTCATTGTCAGACAGCAGCGTCGAGAAGCCCATGTCGCGCATGCCGCGGATGAGGATACCGGCATTGCGGCTGTAACGGCCGCCACGGGCCGGAACACCGCCCTCCTCGGCGTGCTCCTTCATTGCCTGGTGGAAGGCGACCAGCGCGTGGGTGGGCGGCGTGAAGCGGAACTGGCCGTTGGCTTCCAGCCCCTTCCACTGCTCGTAGAGGTCCAGCACCACCGAATGGCTCATGCCCTTCGAGGCCACCAGCATGTCGCGCTTCACCAGCACGTAGGAGAAGCCGGGAACCCCTTCGATGCACTTGTTGGAGGAGGAGACCATGACGTCGTAGCCGTCCTTCATGGCAAGCGGAAGCGCCCCAAAGGAGGACATGGCATCGACCATGACCAGCTTGCCGCGGGCCTTCGCCACATGGGCGATCGCGGCGATCGGGTTGACGATGCCGGAGGTCGTCTCGCAATGGATGACCCAGACATGGCTGATCGCGGGATCAGCATCGAGGGCGGCGGCCACTTCCTCTGCCGCGGGAGCGGCACTGTCGCCCTTGTCGATCTTCACCACGGGGCGGCCGAGCCGCGTCAGGATCGCGGCTGCGCGGTCGCCATAGGCGCCGTTGGCAATGACGAGCGTCTTCGCATCCGCCCTGGGGCAGAAGCTGCCGAGGGCCGCCTCGATGGCGAAGGTGCCGGAGCCCTGCATGATGACGCATTCATAGGACACGTCACAGCCCGCGAGATCGAGCAGGCCCTTGCGGATCTCGGCCACGACGCGGCGGAACTCGATGTCGCGCGAGCCCCAGTCTGCCAGCATCGTGGCCTTGACGGTGCGCGAGGTGGTGAGAGGGCCGGGGGTGAGCAGATAGGGCATGTCTTCCTGGCCGGGCGGGCCATCGAAGCGGCTGGGCATCTTGTCCATGGATTGATCCTTGCGAAGTGGTTCCGAAAATGGCGGCTTGACCCCCATCAGTCAAATCGTATGTTCTTATGCAGCACATAAGTTTGAAAGATATGCGACACGCCCAGCTCAAGGCCTTTCATGCGGTGGCCGTCCACGGCGGCTTCTCCCGCGCGGCGGAGGCGCTGGGCCTCACCCAGCCGGCGGTTTCCGACCATGTGCGGAAACTGGAGGAGACCTATGGCGTGCAGCTGTTCACGCGGGCGGCGGCAGGGGCCACGCTCACCGGCATGGGCCGCAAGCTCTTCGCCATTGCGGAGCGCCAGTTCGAGGCGGAAACGGAGGCGATGGAGCTTCTCTCCCGCGGGCGCACGCTAGAGGAGGGCCAGCTCACCATCGGGGCGGACGCAGCCTCCCACATCCTGCCGGACGTTGCGCGCTTCAGGCTGAAGCACCCGAAGCTGGCGGTGCGGCTGGTGACGGGGAATTCCGCCCAGCTTCTGAAGCGGCTCGAGGATTTCTCGATCGACATCGCGGTGACGGCCGAGCGGCCGCCGGAAGCCTCCTTCCTCTCGCGGCGGCTGCGCAGCGACAGGCTGGTGGCGGTGGTGCAGCGCTCCTCGCGCCTGTCCACGCTGAAGGAGGTTGCCTTCACGGACCTCGTGCGGCTGCCGCTGATCCTGCGCGAGGAAGGGTCGATGACGCGCAAGCTGCTGCTGGCGGAGGCAGCAAGGCGCTGCCTGACGCTTTCGGCCACCATCGAGATCGAGAGCCGCGAGGCAGCGCGCGAGGCGGCGGCCCAGGGACTGGGACTCGCCATCATGTCAGAGGGTGAGCTTGTGCCCGACGGCAGGCTTGCCGTGCTGGCCATTCCCGACTGGAAGACCGAGATGGAGGAATGGATGATCTGCTTGAGGTCACGCAGCGCGCTGCATGTGATCCGCTCCTTCTTCGGGGGTGAGGGACAGGCGAGCGCAAACTTGCCACCCCAGGCCTGAAGCCCCATAGTCGCGCCCAGTTGGCAAGGGAGCACACGGGCATGTTTGGCTACAGTATTTTGGGCCTCGCCATCCTCATCGGCGGTTATCTGGTCTGGGCCTACAATGGGCTGGTCAAGAACAAGAACCTCGTCGAGGAAGGCTGGAGCGGCATCGATGTGCAGCTGAGGCGCAGGGCAGACCTGATCCCCAACCTGATCGAGACGGTGAAGGGCTATGCCGCGCATGAGGACAAGCTGTTCCACGACATCGCAGAGCTGCGGGCAAAGTCGATAGCCGGGGGAACGGTGGGCGAGCAATCCGCCGTGGGCCAGGCGATGAGCGCCGCGCTGGGCCGGCTCTTCGCCGTCGCCGAGGCCTATCCGGAGCTCAAGGCGGATGCCAATTTCCGCGACCTGCAGGACAAGCTCTCTCACATCGAGGACGAGATCCAGCTGTCCCGGCGCTATTACAATGGCGCGGTGCGGAACCTCAACACCATGATCGAGAGCTTCCCCACGAATATCGTCGCTGGCCAGTTCAGCTTCCAGAAGGCGGAGTTCTTCGAGATCGGCGATGCCGCGGCGCGCGAGGTGCCGAAGGTCGACTTCAAGACGCGCTGACCATGCGTCTTCTCGCCCTCGCCATCGGCCTGCTGCTGGCGCTGTCGTCCGGAGCGCTGGCGGAGGAGCGCATCTCGCGCTTCGTCAGCAACATTATCGTCAATGGCGATGGCTCGGTGGAGGTGAGCGAGACGATCTTCGTCAATTCCGAGGGCAACCAGATCCGCCGGGGCATCTTCCGCGATTTCCCGACGACCTATGCCGACCGGCATGGCCAGCGGGTGATCGCCGGCTTTAACGTTATCGCGGTGAAGCGGGACGGACATGCCGAGCCCTATGTGCTCGAAGCCTTGAGCAATGGAACGCGGATCAGGATCGGCGACAAGGATGTGTTCCTCGACGACGGGCCGCACCGCTATGACATCAGCTACCGCACCACGCGGCAGATCGGCTTCTTCGACAGATATGACGAGCTGTACTGGAATGTTACCGGCAATGGCTGGGACTTTCCCATCGACCGCGCGGAGGTGACGATCAGGCTGCCAACCGGCGCCAGCATCCTGCAGCATGACGAGTTCACCGGCGGTTATGGTTCCACAGGGCGGAGCAGCCGCGTGCTCTCAGCCTCCGGCAACACATTCGCGGCGGAGACGACGCAGCCGCTCGCGCCCAACGAGGGCTTCACCGTGGCGGTGGCCTGGCAGAAGGGGCTGGTGGCGCCGCCAACGGATGCGCAGAAGTGGCGCTGGTGGATCTTCGACAATGCCGGCTATTTCACGCTGGCGCTGGGGCTCTTGGCCTCCGCGCTCTACTTCCTGTTCGCGTGGAACAAGGTGGGCCGCGACCCTGCGAAGGGCGTGATCGTGCCGCTCTTCGCGCCGCCCAAGGGGCTGGGGCCTTCCGCCGTGCGCTTCCTCACGCATTATGGTGCGGATGACAAGGCCTTCGCCGCGGCGATGGTGGGGCTGGCGGTGAAGGGGCGACTGAAGATCGCCGATGATGACCGGAGCTTCACCATCACCAAGCTCCCCCCACCCGCAGGTGCCGCGCCGCTGACCACTGCCGAAGGCGCGCTTTATGCCGCCCTGCCTTCGGGCGCGACGGACTTGAAGCAGGCGAACCATGCGCGGGTGAGCGCGGCACGCAGCGCCCTCAACACGGCGCTGAAGGACGAGTTCGAGGGCACGGCTTTCCTGCGCAATTTCGGCTGGTTCGCGGCTGGGCTTGCGATCTCCGTCATCTGCCTCATCACAGGGGCACTGCTGCTGCCGGGCCAGGAAGGCGTGCAGGGCATTTTCGCCATTGGCTGGATGGCGGTGTGGTGGGGCGTGGTGCTGGCGGTGGGCTGGGCCTCCTTCAGGGGCATGTTCGCGACGCGCGGATTGTGGGCGAAAATCACCTCGCTCGGCACGCTGCTGTTGCTCGTGCCCTTCGCGGGCGGCGGCATTGTGGTGCCTGCCCTGATCTTCCTGCAGGGGGGAGGATCGCCGGCTCTCTATGCGCTGGCGGGTGCTGCGGTGCTGCTGGGCCTCATCAACGTCGTGTTCTACCAGCTGCTGCGGGCGCCCACCCAGACGGGCCGCCAGCTGCTGGACCAGATCGAGGGCTTCCGCCTCTACCTTTCAACCGCCGAGGAAGAGCGCCTCAAGGTGCTGCACCCGCCGGAGAAAACGCCGGAGCTGTTCGAGCGCTACCTGCCTTACGCGCTCGCCCTCGACTGCGAGAATGAATGGAACGCCAAGTTCGCCGCCGTGCTTGCCGCTGCCGCAGCGGCGGGGGCTGCCGCCGGACCTCTCTGGTATTCCGGCCAGCACTGGGGCAGCGGCATGGGCGGCGGCTTCACCGACAGGCTGGGCCGCGGCCTCGCCTCAAGCGCTGCGGCAGCGGCAACCGCCCCGGGTCGCAGCTCCGGCTCGGGCGGGGGCGGATTCTCCGGCGGCGGTGGCGGTGGCGGGGGTGGCGGCGGCTGGTAGGGACGTTTTCCGTTTCGCCCCAGGACAGTGGTCTGACAGCCGTGCCGGTTGAAAGAGGCCCTCATCCGGCCTTCGGCCACCTTCTCCCATCCCTTCGGGACGGGAGAAGGGAAGGCTGGGAGATGTTTGTCCCCTTCTCCCGTCGCAACGCGATGGGAGAAGGTCCCCGACAGGGGGGATGAGGGCTTCTCTCCGCGAGCCGTGCCGGTTGACAGAGGCCCTCATCCGGCCTGTCGGCCACCTTCTCCCATCCCTTCGGGACGGGAGAAGGGAAGGCTGGGAGATGTTTGTGCCCTTCTCCCGTTGCGAAGCAATGGGAGAAGGTCCCCGACAGGGGGGATGAGGGCCTCTCTCCGCGAGCCGTGCCGGTTGACAGAGGCCCTCATCCGGCCTTCGGCCACCTTCTCCCATCCCTTCGGGACGGGAGAAGGGAAGGCTGGGAGATGTTTGTGCCCTTCTCCCGTTGCGAAGCAATGGGAGAAGGTCCCCGACAGGGGGGATGAGGGCCTCTCTCCGCGA
>NZ_JBIICB010000053.1:0-19732 GCF_044239095.1 Aestuariivirga sp.
GGCCGCCTCGGCGGAGACACCCGCCATCAGCCCCAGCGTCTTGCGCCGCCAGCGGTCATCCATCAGGAAGGTGGCGGCGGCGTTGCGCTCACCCTCGATGGCGAGGCGGCCGATGCCGTTCCTGAGTTCCACCGGAAGCTCGATCACGCCCTCGGCCTTGGAAGCGCCGCTGGCGAAGGTCAATTCGGCCTCGCCGAAGCTGCGGCCATTGGCGGCCCGCGCGGAGACGCGCGCGGCAAGCTCCGGCCCGCCGGAAGCCCTGAGCACGGTGAGCTTGATGCGCCCGCCATCAAAGCCTGGTGCAGCGAGCGCCAGCGGCAGGGCGGAGGCCTCCGGCACGATCGCCTCGACACTTGCTCCTCCCATGCCGAGGGCTGCGAGGCCGTCTGCGAAGGCGCGCGCCTTGCCCTCGTCGATGCCGTCGGTGAGCCAGATGACGCGTGGCGCTGGCTGGTTCGCGAAGCGCCCGGAAAGCCGCGCGAGCGTTCCTGCGCGGTCGGGGTCCATGGCGCGGGGCTCAAGGGCTGCGGCGCGGGTTGCGGCATCGCCCGCGGCCTGCGGCTCGAGCGGCTGCGGGCGGAGTTGCGGCGTCGTGGTGGCGAGCGTTACCGGCGCCCCCGCGGATGCCGCACCATCAAGGATTTCCGCCATGATCTCGCGGCGCTTGTCCCAGTCCTTCGCGGCGGCCCAGCTGTCATCGACCACGAGCAGCAGGGGCTGGCTGGACAGCGTGCCGACGCGGCCCGGCGCATAGAGCGGGTGCGACACGGCAAGGATGAGGAAGGCCGCGACCAGCAGCCTCAGCAGCAGCAGCCACCACGGCGTCTTGTCCGGCTGCTCCTCCCGGTTGGCGAGGTCGAGCAGCAGGCGGATCGGCGGAAAGCGCACCGTCTCGGGCCGGGGCGGGGTGAAGCGCAGCAGCCACCAGATGACGGGCAGCAGCAGCAGTGCAGCAAGCGCCAGCGGCGTGGTGAAGCTCAACGCGGACAGCATATTCATCGCGCGGCCTCGCCCGAGATCAGCGCATGGAGCTTCAGCAGCATCGGCGTGGGTGGCTCGTCGGTGCGGTGGATGGAAAAGCTCCAGCCGATCCTGTTGCAGAGGTCGCGAAGCCCCGCGCGATGGCTTGCGAGCTTTTCCGCATAGACCCCGCGCAGCGTCTCAGCCTTGGAGGAGAGGAACTTGAGCGGGCCCGCCATCTCCTGGAACTCGACGCGGCCCGCATAGGGAAGCGTTTCCTCCGCCGGATCGACGACCTGCACGAGATGGCCCTTGACGCCGGCCTGCGCGATGGGGCTCAGCGCCCGGGTGATGCCGTCCAGGCTGTCGAAGAAATCCCCGGCCAGCACCGCACTCGAAAAGCGCGGCATGCGCGTGAAGGAGGGAAGTGCCGTTCCCTCACGCTTCACGAACCAATCCGCGATCCTGACAAGCTGGCTGCGGGCATGGTCCGGCGCATGGGGCGAGCCCAGCGCGCTGACACGCTCCTGCGCCCTCACCGCGAGTGCTGCGGCGGCAAGCGCGATGAGCTGGGCGCGCTCGCGCTTCGTTACCTTTGCGAGATGCGAGCAGAAATCCATGGAGACCGACGGCGAAGCCCAGACCCACAGCGTGTTGGCCGCTTCCCATTCATTCTCGCGGATGAAGACGCGGTCGGAGCGGGCCGACT
Organism: Aestuariivirga sp.; assembly: GCF_044239095.1. Classification (GTDB taxonomy): domain Bacteria; phylum Pseudomonadota; class Alphaproteobacteria; order Rhizobiales; family Aestuariivirgaceae; genus Aestuariivirga. Next base: position 1,670 of record NZ_JBIICB010000053.1, read on the forward strand.
TGTGCCAGTCGATGCGCTGGGTGGAATCGCCGAAACTGTAAGGGCGGTACTGCCAGAAGCTTTCGCCCGGGCCTGCGCGCTTGCGGCCGTGTTCGCCCAGGATCACGGTCGCGGCGATGCGTTCGGCCTCCACCAGCAGCGGCGGCAGCACGCGGGAGACCGCTGCGGCGCGGTCTGAGAGGGCAAGGGCCTGGGCCTGTGTCATCCGGTCAGGCGATCATCCGCGCGAGGCGCTCGATGGTGCCGTCGATGGTGTGGCCGTCGGCGCGGGCGGTGAAGTTCAGCGCCATGCGGTGGCGGAACACCGGTCCCATCAGCGCCATCACGTCGTCGAGGGAAGGCGACAGCCGCCCTTGCAGGAACGCCCTTGCGCGCGCACCCAGCATCAGCGACTGCGAGGCGCGGGGCGAGGGGCCCCAGGCGACGTTCTTGTTGACGAAATCATCGGCATCAGGCCCCGGCCGTGCCGCACGCACCACGCGGAGGATGGCTTCCGCCACCTGCTCGCCCACGGGGATGAGGCGGGTGAGGCGCTGGGCATTTATCAACTCGGTGGTGGAGAGGATCTTCTCCGGCTGCTCCTCCGCCGCACCCGTGGTGGCGAACAGCATGCGGCGCTCGGCATCGAGCGAGGGGTAGGGCACGTCGATCTGGACGAGGAAGCGGTCGAGCTGGGCTTCCGGCAGGGGGTAGGTTCCCTCCTGCTCGATCGGGTTTTGCGTTGCCAGCACGTGGAAGGGGCGCGGCAGGTCATGGCGGACGCCGGCCACGGTCACGTGATGTTCCTGCATCGCCTGCAGCAGCGCGGACTGGGTGCGCGGCGAGGCGCGGTTGATCTCATCCGCCATCATCAGCTGGCAGAACACGGGGCCGGGCACGAAGCGGAACTGGCGCCTGCCGCCCTCGCTCTCATCCAGCACTTCCGAGCCCAGAATGTCGGCGGGCATCAGGTCTGGCGTGAACTGCACGCGCTTCTCGTCAAGGCCCAGGACGCGGCCCAGCGTGGTGGCGAGCTTGGTCTTGGCGAGGCCCGGCGCACCCACGAGCAGGGCGTGGCCACCGCCCAGTATGGCGATCAGCACCTGTTCCACAACCTCATCCTGGCCGAAGATGATTCGGCCGATGGCGGCCCGCGCCTGTCCGAGGCGCTCTGCCGCCCCCTCCATGTCGGCGATGATCTGGCGGTCTGCTTCGTTGATGCTGGGCATGAGGCTCACTATAGTTTCCGCAACCCGGCCATATTGCGGGCGCACTGGTGTTGTTCTTAATGACATCCTCGTGAACGAGAATGGCCTAAAAGAGGCGGGTAGAACCCTACCCTGAGAGTTACGGCCACAAGATGGGCGCAGATCAGACAGACGCAGGCAATCCCCTCCGGGGCTTGGGCGAGGCGCGGACCGCGAAGGGGCCGCCGCCCGTGCACCAGTGGAATCCGCCGTTTTGCGGCGACATCGACATGCGCATCGCCCGCGACGGCACCTGGTTCTACATGAATTCGCCAATCGGGCGGAAGCCGCTGGTGCAGCTGTTTTCCTCCGTGCTGCGGCTGGACGGGGACGGGAAATACTACCTCGTCACCCCTGTGGAAAAAGTCGGCATCCGGGTTGAGGATGCCCCCTTCACCGCCATCCGCATGCAGGTTTCGGGCGAGGGGCGCGGCCAGGCGATCTGTTTCGAGACCAATGTGGACGAGGAGGTGACGGCCGGGGAATCCCACCCGTTGCGCTTTGCCCAGGAGGAGGGGACGGGCGGCCTCAAGCCCTATGTCATGGTCAGGGCCGGGCTCGAGGCGCTGGTCAGCCGGGCCCTGTTCTATGACCTTGCCGCAGCGGGCACGGTGGAGGATGGCTGGTTCGGCGTGTGGTCATCGGGCTGCTTTTACCCGATGCAGAAGGCCTCCGAGATCGGGCTTGCCTCTTGAGCCACCGCTTCGACGAGGATGAATTCCGTACCCTGGCGCCACACCGGCTCTACGGCTCGCCGCCCGAGATCGCGAGCCGCAGCGATGACGACCTGAACCCGGAGGCGCGCATGATCCCCGCGGACGAGGCGCCGCGGCCGGCCGCGGTGCTGGTGCCGCTGGTCATGCGGCAGGGCGCGCTCCACATGCTGCTGACGCAGCGCCAGCCGCATCTCAGGCGGCATGCGGGCCAGGTGGCCTTTCCCGGCGGGCGAATGGACGAGACCGACACCGGCCCCCTCGCTGCCGCCCTGCGCGAGACGGAAGAGGAAACGGGCATCCTTCCCTCCTTCGTGGAGCCTATTGGATTTCTCGACACCTACCTCACCAGCACCAATTACCGCGTCATGCCGGTGGTGGGCCTGCTGAGGCCCGGCTTCACGGTCACGCCGCAGCAGGAGGAGGTGGCCGATGTCTTCGAGGTTCCGCTCGCCTTCCTGATGAACCCGCAGCACCATGAGCGCCATTCCCGCGAATGGCAGGGACGGGAGCGCCACTACTATGCGATGCCCTGGCAAGGGCGCTACATCTGGGGGGCGACGGCAGGCATGATCCGCAACCTCTACGCCCTGCTGTATGAGAGGCCATGACAGACCTTCCCTCCCTTGCAGACGCAGCGTGGCTGAAGGAGCCACCCTTGCAACGCGTGATGTCGGCGATTGCCGCCGCGGGCGGCGAGGCGCGCGTGGCAGGCGGCGCCGTGCGCAACGCGCTGCTGGGCGAGGCGGTGACCGAGGTCGACCTTGCGGCAACCCTCTCGCCCGAACAAGTCACTCAAGTTTGCACCGCAAAGGGCATGAGCGTGCATCCCACCGGCATCGAGCACGGCACCGTGACCGTTGTCGCCAATCATCACCCCTATGAGGTGACGACGCTTCGTCACGACGTCGAAACCGACGGCCGCCGTGCCAAGGTCGCGTTCACCGATGACTGGGAAGCCGACGCCATGCGCCGCGACTTCACCATGAACGCGCTCTATTGCGACGCGCGCGGCAGGATCTACGATTTCACCGGCGGCTACCGCCATGTACTGAGCCGGAGCGTCATTTTTGTCGGCAGCCCTGAGCAGCGGATCGCCGAGGACTATCTGCGCATCCTGCGCTTCTTCCGCTTCCATGCGCGCTATGGTGAGGGGCTGCCGGACGAGGCCGGGCTTGCCGCCTGCGTGCGCCTGAAACAGGGTCTCGACGGGCTCTCGGCCGAGCGCATCCGCCAGGAAATGTTCAAGCTGATGGCGGCGGGCGGTGCGGTTCCAACATTGAGGCTGATGGCGGAGCGGGGCATCCTGGCGCAGCTTCTTCCACATACGGAGGAGTGGCGGGTGCTGGAGCGCCTGCCGCCCGATCCCCTGCTGCGCCTTGCGGTGCTGGCGCGCGAGCCCGCCGCCATGAAGGAGCGCTGGCGGCTTTCCAACCATGAGGGCAAGCGGCTTGCCGCCATCGGCGGCCTCACGCCGCCGTCACCGGGCTTGCGCGCGCTGGAACAGAAGATCATTCTCTACCAGATCGGGCCGGAAGCCTGGCATGACCTCGTGCTCATCGCCCGGGCGCGCTCCACTGCCGCGCTGGATGATGCGGCCTGGCAAAGCCTGCTGGAGCTGCCGGATCATTGGCAGATTCCCGTCATGCCGGTTTCCGGCAATGATCTTCTGGCGGCCGGCATGAACCCCGGCCCGGAGATCGGCGTAACGCTCCGCAGGCTGGAAGACTGGTGGGTGGCCTCGGGCTTCACGCCGGACAAGCAAGACCTTCTCAAACGGCTCACATAGGGAGACCCGCAATGGCCGACATTCTGGTGATGAAGACCAAAGGCAAGCATGCGCCCAAGCCCGACAAGGGTAAGCCTGACAAGGCGAAGCTCGTCAAGGGCAGTTACCGCACCACGACCTGGAACCACTTCACCGGCGAGGATGACCGGCTCTACTGCGGCATCTGGGAATCGACGCCGGGCAAGGTGACGGTCGACTACAAGGAATGGGAATTCTGCCATTTCATCGCCGGCAAGGCGGTGCTCACCAATGAGGAGGGCACGTCCTGGACGCTGAAGAAGGGTGATGCCTTCATCATCCCCGCCGGCTTCAAGGGCACCTGGGAAACGGTGAAAAAGGTGCGCAAGCACTACGTGATCCTGATGCCGCCAGCATGAGCCAGAAGAAATCCGTTCTCGTCACCGGCTCGGCCAGGCGCATCGGGCGCAGGCTGGCGCTCGACCTCGCCAAGGACGGCTGGGACGTGGCCGTCCACTGCAACGCCTCGATCGAGGAGGCGGAGGAAGTTGCGAGCTTCATCCGCGGCATCGGCCAGCGCGCCGTCATCGTGCGCGGCGACCTTTCGCATGACGATGTGCCGGACAGGCTGATCGCCGAGGCCTCGGCAGGGCTGGGCGGCCTGACCTGCCTCATCAACAACGCCTCGCTGTTCGAGCCGGACGAGGTCGGCACCATCACCAAGGCGAGCTGGGCCGAGCACCTCGACACCAACCTGCGCGCCCCCGTCTTCCTCTCCCAGGCCTTCGCGCGGCAGTTGCCGGAGGGCCAGGAAGGCAACATCATCTCCATCATCGACCAGCGCGTGTGGAAGCTGAACCCCAAGTTCTTCTCCTACACGACGTCGAAATCCGGCCTGTGGACGGCCACCCGCACGCTGGCGCAGGCGCTGGCCCCCAATATCCGGGTCAACGCCATCGGCCCGGGCCCGGCGCTGCCCTCGGCCCGCATGGACCAGGCGGAGTTCGACAAACAGGCAAAGCTGACGCTTCTGGGCCGCGGCACGTCGCCCGCGGAGATATCGGGTGCCGTCAAATTCATATTGTCGCAACCGTCATTGACGGGGCAGATGATCGCGCTCGATGGCGGTCAGCATCTGGTCTGGCAGACGCCGGACGTGGTCGAGGTGAATGAATGAAGAAGCCGATCATCAGCCATCACGTGGCAAGCGCCGCCTCGGGGTTGCGCCACGTTTTCGTCCGCGATCTCGAACTGATGGCGCTGATTGGCATTTATGACCATGAGAAGCGTGACGCGCAGCGAATCATCGTCAACATCGACCTCTCGGTGCAGGAGGGCGATGGCCCCACGGACGACGACATCAGCCATGTCGTGTCCTACGAAATCGTCGTCAAGAAGGTTGAGGCCATCATCGCCGAGGGCCACACCAATTTGGTCGAAACCCTGTGCGAGAAGATCGCCGCCGCCTGCCTGCGTGACAAGCGCGTTGCCGCCGCCCGGGTGCGGGTGGAAAAGCCCGACATCATCCCCAATGCGCGCAGTGTGGGCGTGGAGATCGAGCGCCAGAGATAGGGCGTGAACCGCAGCCGTTTCAGGACGCGGGCATCCTCCCCAATTGAAGGGATTGGAGGTAAAAGACCCGGCAATGAGTGATGAACCTTCCCACAGCCCGGAGGAAACAGGAACCGCGTCCCTTGCGGGGGCTGACCTCATCCGCGATTTCGTCACCCGGCTTCCCGCCCGGCCCGGCGTCTACCGCATGTATGATGCGAAGGGCGATGTCATCTATGTGGGCAAGGCCCGCAACCTGAAGAACCGGGTTTCCAACTACACCCGGCCCTGGGGCCACACCAACCGCATCGCCGCCATGATCCAGCTCACCGCGAACATGGAATTCGTGACGACCACGACCGAGGCGGAGGCGCTGCTGCTGGAGGCTAACCTCATCAAGCGGCTGAAGCCCCGCTTCAACGTCGTGCTGCGCGACGACAAGTCCTTCCCCTATATCCTGATTGCCAGGGACCATCACGTGGCGCAGCTGGTGAAGCACCGTGGCGCGCGCAACCGTAAGGGCAGCTATTACGGCCCCTTCGCCTCGGCGGGGGCGGTGAACCGCGCGATCAACACGCTGCAGAAGGCCTTTCTGATCAGGACCTGTACGGACAGCACCTATGCCAACCGGACCCGGCCCTGCCTGCTCTACCAGATCAAGCGCTGTTCCGCCCCATGCGTGAACTATATTGCGCAAGAACCCTATGACGCGCTGGTCAAGGAGGCGGAGGCCTTTCTCGGCGGCAAGAGCCAGGCGGTGAAGGCCGATCTCGCCCGCCAGATGGAGGAGGCTGCCGGGGCCCTCGATTTCGAGCGCGCTGCCCTCTGCCGGGACCGCATCCAGGCCATGAGCTTTGTCACGCAGACTCAAGGAATCAATCCGCAATCGGTCGAGGAGGCGGATGTCTTCGGCCTGGCCCAGGAAGGTGGCCAGACCTGCATCCAGGTGTTCTTCTTCCGCTCCTTCCAGAACTGGGGCAACCGCGCCTATTACCCCAAGGTGGACAGGAGCCATGAGGCCGCGGAAATCCTCTCCTCCTTCCTCGCCCAGTTCTATGACGACAAGCCGGTCCCGGACCTCGTGCTGCTCTCGCATGAGATCGAGGAGCACCAATTGCTGGAGGAAGCGCTTTCCACCCATGCCGGCCACAAGGTGGAGGTGGCCGTGCCGCAGCGCGGCGAGAAGAAGACGCTGGTCGATCATGCCGTCACCAATGCGCGCGAGGCGCTGGGGCGCCGCATGGCCGAATCCTCCTCCCAGGCGAAACTGCTCGACGGCGTGCAGCGCGCCTTTGGCCTGGCCGAAACGCCACGCCGGATCGAGGTCTACGACAATTCGCATATTCAGGGCACGAACCCGGTGGGCGGCATGATCGTGGCGGGGCCGGACGGCCTCATCAAGTCGCAATACCGCAAGTTCAACATCCGCTCAGAAGAGATCGGTTCGGACGATTTTGCCATGATGCGCGAGGTGCTCACCCGCCGCTTCAGCCGCCTCATCAAGGAGCAGGGGGAGGAGCGGGGCGATGAGCAGGCCAAGGACGTCCAGTCCTGGCCCGATCTTGTGCTGATCGACGGCGGCCAGGGCCAGCTGTCAGCCGCCAAGGCCGTGCTGGACGAGCTGGGCCTGTCCGACCTGCCCGTGGCGGGTGTCGCCAAGGGGCCCGACCGCGACGCGGGGCGGGAACACTTCTACGTGCCGGGCCGTGCCTCCTTCATGCTGGAGGCGAGGGACCCCGTCCTCTACTACATCCAGCGCCTGCGGGACGAGGCGCATCGGTTTGCAATCGGGTCGCACCGGGCGAGGCGCTCGAAGGCCATCGGCGTCAACCCGCTGGACGAGGTTCCCGGCATCGGCCCCATGCGAAAGAAGGCCTTGCTGCAAGCCTTCGGTTCGGCCAAAGCAGTGGCTCGTGCCAGCGTCACCGACCTGGCCGGCGTGGAGGGGGTCAGCAGCGCTCTGGCGCAGGCTATTTACGACCACTTCCATGACAGTGCAGAATGAGCAGCGCCATGGATGGGACGGAGACAGAAAAGACCGTGCGGTATTCGAAGGTGTGGAACCTTCCGAACATCCTGACCTATGGCCGCATCGTGGCCGTGCCGATCGTGGCGGCCCTGCTCCTGTGGGGCGGCGACAATGCCCGCTGGACCGCACTCGCCATTTATATCATCGCGGCCATCACCGATTTCCTTGACGGCTACCTGGCGCGCAAGTGGCAGCAGCATACATCGCTCGGCCGCATGCTGGACCCCATCGCCGACAAGGTGCTCGTCGCTGTCGTGCTGCTCGTCCTGTGCGCCGACAGCATCCTGCATGGCGGCCATATCTGGGCGGCGATCATCATTCTCTCGCGTGAGGTTCTGGTCTCAGGCCTTCGCGAATATCTGGGTGAGCTGCAGGTCTCGGTTCCCGTCACCAAGATCGCCAAGTGGAAAACCACCGTGCAACTCGTCGCCATCGGCTTCCTCATTGCGGGGCCCGCGGGCGATACGGTCGTGCCCTATACAACCGAGATGGGCATCGCCATGCTGTGGATCGCGGCGGGCCTCACGCTTTATACCGGCTATGATTATTTCCGGGCCGGCATCCGTCACGTCGTGGATTGAATGAAAATCCTTTATTTCGCACGCATCCGCCAGATCGCCGGCCGCAGCATGGAAGATGTCAAACTTCCGGCCTCGGTCGTGACGGTGGCTGACCTCATCGACTTTTTGAGCGCGAAGGACGAAGGCGTTGCGGCAGCGCTCGCCGACCGGCGCACGCTGCGCGCCGCGGTGGACCAGTCGCACGTGAGCCTCGACGCGCCCTTGAACAATGCGCGCGAGGTCGCCTTCTTCCCGCCCGTGACGGGCGGCTGATGCGCCTCAACGTCTATCTCCAGAAGGCGGGCGTCGGCTCCAGGCGCGAGGCCGAGCGCATGGTGGCGGAGGGCCGCGTCAATGTGAACGGCATGAAGGCGCTTGCCACCACGCCGGTGGAAGAGGGTGACGCCGTGACGGTGGACGGCAGGCCCGTGGCGCCGGAGACGAAGCCCCTGCCGCGCCTCTTCATGCTGCACAAGCCGGTCGACGTGCTGGTCACCCACCGCGACCACCGGGACCGCCGGACGATCTTCGATCTCCCGGCACTCAACCCGCCGCTCTGGCCAGCCACACATCCGCGCCTGATGAATGTGGGCCGTCTTGATGCGAACAGCGAAGGCCTGCTCATGCTGTCGTCCGATGGGCCGCTGGCGCAGGCGATGATGAGCCCTGACACAGGGTTGTCCCGCGTCTACCGCGTGCGCGTGCGCGGTTCGCTGCGCCCCGGCGACATCGAGTCGATCGCGCGCGGCATCACCATTGATGACGTCAGCTACCGCGGCGCGGAATTCGTCGAGGAATATGGCCAGGGCGACAGCGCCAACCGCTGGTATCGCTGTGTTCTCACCGAAGGCAAGAACCGCGAGATCCGCAAGCTCTTCGACCACTTCGGCTGCGTGGTGAACCGCCTCGTGCGCCTCCAATACGGCCCGTTCTTCCTGGGTGACCTCGTCGCCGGCGAAATCCGCGAAGTGCCGCCTGGAAAGGTGAAGGATTTCGTGGATTATTTGGGCAAGAAGGGCGTGGTGCTGTAGGGCACTTCCCCCTCGCCCCCTCCGGGGGAGAGGGCTGGGGTGAGGGGGTCTCTCCGCGAGTCCCGAAGCTAAGTTAAGATTATTGCCGCTTCAGCCCTCTTCTTGGGCCGCGTCGCGCGCGGACAGACCCCCTCACCCTACCCTCTCCCCCGGAGGGGGAGAGGAATGCCTTTGCTCCGGCACTACTCCCTCTCGAACACCGTCGTCCCTTCCTTGATCGTCTCAAGCACCTTGATGTCCTTGATCGTCTGCGGATCCACCTTCAGCGGGTTCTGCTCGAGGATCACCATGTCGGCGAGCTTGCCTTCCTCCAGCGTGCCCTTGGTGTTCTCTTCCTTGATCTGGAATGCGGCATAAGCCGTCACCGCCTTGAGCGCCACATAGGGCGAGACGCGTTCCTTCGCGCCGATCACCTGTCCCTGGGCTGTGGTCCGGTTCACACCGGCATCGACCAGCGGCAGGATCCAAGGCTTCGGCGACACCGGCGCATCATGCGAGAAGGTGAAGGTCATGCCCTTCGATTCGAGCGTGTTTGCGGCCATCACCCTATTGCCGCGCTCACCACCCCACAGGAACATGGCGCCTGCGCCACCGCTGACGATCGAGGAGGTCAGGTAGCTTGGGATGGCGCCGTAGGTCTGGGCACGCTCGATCTGATCGGGCCGCATGTAGGTGCCGTGCACGAACACCGGCCGGTGGTCGCGCATGCCGTGTTTGGCAACGGCCTTCTCAATGGCGCGCAGGGTCTGTTCCACGGCGGCATCGCCGTTCATGTGCATGTTGATCTGGATGCCGCTCGTCCAGAACTGGTCGAAGGCCTCGTCCAGCACCGCGTCCGGTATCTGCTGGAAGCCGCTGAAGCTTCCCGTCTTGCCCGGCGGATTGTTGGAATAGGGCTGGGTGAACCACGCCGTGTCGGTGCTGCCATCCAGCCAGAACTTGACGCCGCCCAGCCGCACGCGGTTGATGTAGCGCTTGTCGAGGTCGGGCCTCAGCTGCAGAAGCTTTCGTGCCGTATCGCCGGGGGCCGCCGTTCCCTCCGCCGCGATCAGGTCCTGCCGCGCGGCCGCGTCATCGGTGTGGGCTGACGCATATTCGCTGGCGACGGCGCGCCCTGCCTCGATCGCCTTGTTCGCCACGGTGTCCTTGGCGCAGATGTAGAGATCGATCTTGAGCAGGTTCTTGTCGATGGCATTCTTCACGATGTCGATGTCGTCATCGCCGAGGCCCAGCCCGCATTCCATCGCCGTCGTCTGGCCATAGCTTGCCCAGAGTTCCGCTGCACCGGCCGCGGCGCGGTCGGCGAGTGCGCCGGTGAAGGGCGGCCGCTTGGCGCGCACCGCGAACAGTGCGGTCTCCTCCATGGGGCCCGCCAGTTCGCTGCTGCCGGCCTTGCGCATGAAGTTGCCGCCCTCTGGGTCCGGGGTCGCGGCAGACAGGCCGAGCAGCTTGAACAGCGCCGAATTTCCGGCGCCAAGGTGGCCCGAGGAATCGACCACCATGACGGGCCGGTCAGCTGAGACCTGGTCCAGTTCCTCCACCGTCGGATGGCGGCCTTCCTTCAGGCTGCGGGCCAGGTAGCCGAAGCCCACGATCCATGCACCATCCGGTGTCTTGTCCACGTGTGCCTTCATGCGGCTGATGAGGCCTGCGATATCGGGCGTGCCGAACAGATCGGCATCGATCATGTTCTTGCCGAAATAGACCATATGGCCGTGCGTATCGATGAAGCCGGGAAGCAGGGTGCGGCCGTTGAGATCAATGAGCCTCGTATCCGCCGACTTGCGCGTCATCGCCGCGTCCAGGCTGCCGGTGAAGGCGATCCTGCCATCCTCCACCACCAGCGCCTCGACATAGGACGGCGTCTTGCCCGCCATGGTGAGGATGTCGCCGCCGAAATAGATCGCATCGGCCGTGCCGCCCGCGGCCTCCGCCGGAGCGTCCGCGGCAAGGGCCGCGGCGGGCAACAGAAGGGACAGGCCCAGGAAGGCAAGGACGGAATATTTCACGGCGGCACCTCTTCTTGGCGAGTTATGCGCCCGAATTTGCCGCTGCGCTTAACCGGATGCAAGAACCAGTTGTGCCCCTGTCAACAGTCCTCAGCCGGCGAGGATGCAGTCGGCCGCCCTTTCCGCCGTCATCATCACCGCCGCGTTGATGTTGACGGTGATCAGCGCTGGGAAGACGGACGCATCGGCGATGAACAGGCCGTCCACCCCCATGACCTTAAGGTTGGGCGTCACCACCCGGCCGATGCCCGCCGTGCCGCAGGGGTGGTAGACCGTCTCGCAGACGGAGAGGATGTAGTCGCGCCATTCGGCGTCGCTCTCCACTGCGGGGCCGGGGTGGATCTCCGCCCGGCAGAGCTGCCGCATGGCGGACGTCTGGCCCAGCTTGCGGGTAAAGCGCAGCGCGCGCAGCAGCAGCTCGAGGTCGGCTGGATCGGCGAAATAGTTGAGGTTGATCTCCGGCCTGTCCGCCATGGTGGGGCCGGAGATGCGGATCTCGCCCTCGCTCCGGGCCCGCGTCACGTTGGGTGAGGCCTTGACAGCCGGGCCGCCGGTCGCCAGCCGGTCTCTGTCGGCATATTTCTCGCGCACCCTCAGGCCGAAGTGGAACAGAATGTCGGGGGCAGGGGCCTCTGCGTCGAGGCGCAGCATCATGGTGGCCTCGAAGGGGCAGATCTCCCAGCCGCTGACGGGTTCATGCGTCTCCCACACCACGGGTGCCGCCACATGGTCGCGCAAATGGCGGCCAAGCTCCGGCATGTCGGCGAGAACGGGAATGCCATGGGCCTTCAGCTGCCCGGCAGGCCCGAGCCCCGAAACCATCATCAGCTGTGGCGTCTGGATCGTACCGCAGGTCAGCACCACGGCCTTCCTCGCATGGATCACGCCGCGCGTGGTCTCGGCCCCGATGGCGCGGCCGTTCTCCAGCAGAAGCCGTGTTGCCATGCACTGCGTCCACACCTCGAGGTGCTTCGGCAGACTGGCCAGCGGGTGGAGATAGGCCACCGAGGAGGATTGCCGCATGCGCCCGCGCGCATTGAGCGGGAACAGCCCTACGCCCTCGCGCAGCTCCCGGGCGAAGTCCACCTCTGGCAGGCCGAGCTCGATCCCTGCATCGATGAAGCAGCGGCTGGCCGGGTGGCAGGGCGCGGTTTCGATGGTGATGGTGCGGGTGATGCGCTCCCAGTATTGCGCCATCGCCTCTGGGCCCCAGCCGGTGGCCCCGAGGGCCTCCCACTCGGCGAAGTCCGAGCCGGGAGGGCGGATGAAGGCGCAGTCATTGTGGTTGGCGCAGCCGCCCAAAAGCCTGGCGCGGGCATATTTGAGAAGCGGCGGCGCACCCGCAAGGGGCGAGGCCCTGAAGCCCCAGTCATAGTCCGCCGTCTGCTCGTCGAGGCGCGTGAGGTCGGTTGCGGCGGGGTCGCCCTCATCCGCCTTTCCCGCCTCGAGCAGGATGATGCGCCCCTGCACCTTTTCCGCCAGCCGCCGCGCCACGACCGCTCCCGCAGAGCCGCCGCCGATGATCAGGTAATCGCAAATCGCCGTCATGATGCGGAAGGTTAGACCGCCGGAGCACTCCGGGGCAATCGCCGCATGTCAGGCGTCAGGGTCTGCCCGGCTCAGTTGGTGTAGATGCGGTCCGTCCATTTCATGTCGAGCTGGCCGGTCGTCTGGAAGCACAGCTCCTGCTTCGGGAAGCAGGTCACGCCCTCTTCAGGGCTGAAGCCCTGATTGGAAAGGGCATCCCAGGCTGAGTATTTTTCGGCGGGGATTGACGTGGGGATGTCAAGATCACCGTCCTCAGCAAACGCGCCTCCATCCGGTTTGAGGTAGTACGGCAGGTCGTCGTCATCGTTGGTCGCACCCTCGACGAGCATTGCACCCAGCATATGGTAGAGGGCTTGGCCCGCAAGGTCACGCGTGTCATCGGCCCGGGCTGCGGGCACGGCGAACAGGGCGATGGCCATGAGCACCATGGCAAGGCCGGTTGGGGCAGTCAGACGCATGACAAAACCTCCTATTTTTTCTACCCCTGATAGCATCCTCTCACCGGCATGAAAAGGGCCGCGCCCGGCGTCCGCCGGCGCTTTATTTCCAGAAGGTATCGGCGGGGCTGGTGGCCTTTTCTGCCTCAGCATTGGCGCAGAAGCTGGCCTTGTTGAGCGCGCCTTCCGACAGCAGGATGCCCTTTGCCGTGCCCAGCGTCAGCATGATGTCGGTGAAGCGGGAAAACTCCTCTTCCTCCGAAAGGCCTTTCGGGCCGTCGGCAAGAACGCTGGTGGTGGCCTTGGCGACCTTGTCCGGATCGATGTCGATTCCATCGCAGAGCAGGGCAGCAGCTGCCCCATAGGCAACAGCATTGATCAGGGCGTGCTGTTTCTCCGTCAGCACGCCGTGCTGATCGTTGAGGGCTGCCTTCCAGGCCTCGTCGAGACGATGGTTGACATCAGCGCGCGCAGGATTGGCTGCAAGAGCCGCCGCAGCGGCAAGTCCGATGACGGCGAGGGACGCAATGGGTCTGTTCATCATGATCTCCCCGTCAGTATCCGAAGACCCGGCGGGTCCATTTGTTGGCCACGCTGCCATTGTCGTTGTAGCAAAGCCGCTGTGCCGGATAACACTCGATGCCCGGCGAGGGTCTGAAGGCGCGCTGGAAATAGGGATCGTAGCTACTCGCCCCATAGGGTGCGGCGTATCCGTCATAGCCGTAACGCCTCGGCTTGTGCCTGTTGGCATCAGCAATGGCTGCGCCAACGGCAAGCCCGGCCACGCCGCCCACAATGGCGGCAGCCGCGGCATTCGAATTCTTTGCTTCAGCGTTGTGCGGCGCAGCCAGTACTGCTGCCGCAACGAGGCCTGCGAGCACAAGAGACTTGGTATGCATGCGGGACATGATCTCCTCCATGGGAGATCACATCCTAGGCAATGATGGTGATTGCCGTCAACCGGACGTTGACACCGGTGTCAGGCGGCCCTGGACTTCGGCCGCACCGCATTGGTGTAGGCGTCCATCATCGTGCGGCTGATGTTGCCGGGCTTGAAGCTGTAGGGGCCGATCTCGGCCACCGGCGTCACTTCGGCGGCAGAGCCAACGATGAAGCATTCGTTGAAGGTCGACAGCTCCTCCGGCATGATCCGCCGCTCGATGATCTCGAGACCCTGCTCCTTGGCCAGCGCGATCACCGTCTGGCGGGTGATGCCGTTCAGGAAGCAATCGGCAATCGGCGTGTGGATGGCGCCGTCACGGGTGAAGAAGATGTTGGCGCCGGTGCATTCGGCAACGCGGCCCTGCCAGTCCAGCATCATGGCGTCGGCATAGCCCTTCTTCTCCGCCTTGTGCTTGGAGATGGTGCAGATCATGTAGAGGCCGGCTGCCTTGGCATGAACGGGCGCGCAGGCGGGGTCGGGCCGGCGGTAATCCGCGATGTCGAGCTTGATGCCCTTCATCTTGGTTTCGGGATCGAACATCGAGGGCCAGGCCCAGGTGGCGACCGCCACATGGATCTTGTTGTGCTGGGCGGAGACCGCCATCATCTCGGACCCGCGCCAGGCCACGGGGCGCACATACTGGTCGCCCCCGCCATTGAGTTCGACCACCTTGTCCTTGGCGGCGTTCAGTTCCTCGACCGAGAAGGGGATCTCGAAATCCATGATCTCGGCCGATTTCCGGAAGCGGATGGAGTGCTCGGTCGACTTGAAGATCACCCCGCCATAGGCGCGCTCGCCCTCGAACACGGAGGAGCCGTAATGCAGGCCATGGGTCAGCACATGCACCTTGGCGTCCTTCCAGGGCACGATCTCGCCATTGAACCAGATCCAGCCGTCGCGCTGGTCAAAAGGGATGCTTGTCATGGCTTGCTGCTCCTGTCCGGCCTGCATAGGCTACATAAGTGGTGGACGAAGCTATCGGGGCCGGGTAAATATGTCAATATGGCTGACGTAATTTCTGCCCAGGGCACAGGCGACACAGGCCCGGAACCCGGACGCCGGCGGGATGGCGAAATCCTGAGCGAACAGGAGACGGTTGCGCTCATCGAACTGATGTTCTTCGCCTACCGCGACTTCGTCTCGGACCCGGACGAGATCCTGAGCCAGTTCGGTTTTGGCCGGGCGCACCACCGTGTGTTGCATTTCGTCGGCCGCGACCCCGGCATGACGGTGCAGCAGCTGCTCGACATCCTGCGCATCACCAAGCAAAGCCTGAGCCGCGTGCTGAAGGAGCTGATCGACAAGGGCTACGTCTTCCAGAAGGAGGGCGAGAACGACCGCCGCCAGCGGCTGCTTTACCTCACTGAGACCGGCCAGGAACTCCGCCAGCAGCTGATGGGCCCGCAGATCAACCGCATCCGCCGCGCCGTGGCGCAGCCCGAAGGCAACGCCGCCCGGCTTTACCGCAAGGTGCTCTATCACATGGTCTCGCCCGCCAACCGTGACGCCGTGCGCGACTGGATCGAGAAGGTGAACCCCGGCGCCAAGGAGCCAGAGCGCCGTGGATGAGCTGCCGCACATCCTGGTGGTGGACGATGACCGGCGCATCCGCGGCCTGCTGCAGTCTTTCCTGATCGAGAACGGCTTCCGCATCTCGGTGGCGGCGAGTGCTGCGGAAGCCCGCGAGCAGATGCGCAACATGGCCTTCGATCTCGTGGTGCTCGACATCATGATGCCGGGCGAGACGGGGCTCTCCCTCACCACCTCGCTGCGTGCCGAAGGAAACCCGGTTCCGGTGCTGATGCTCTCCGCGCTGGCCGAGGCCTCCGACAGGATCGCCGGGCTCGAAACGGGAAGCGACGACTACCTCGCCAAGCCCTTCGAGCCGCGCGAGCTTCTGCTTCGGATCCGCGGCCTGCTCCGGCGCCAGGAACAGCCAGACCGCAGCAAGGCCGAGGTCGCCTTCGGGCCCTATGTGTTCCATCTGCAGCGGGGCGAACTCCGCAAGGGTGCGGAAAGCGTGCGCCTCACCAGCCGCGAGCGGGAGATGCTGAGGACGCTCGCCACCAATGCCGGAGCACCCGTGACGCGCGCCGAGCTTTCTCCGGAAGCCTCCGAAGAAGGAGCCCGCGGCGTCGACGTGCAGATCAACCGGCTGCGCCAGAAGATTGAGGAAGACCCCTCGAATCCCGTCCATCTCCAGACCGTGCGCGGGGCAGGCTATGTGCTCCATGCCGGCTGAGGGCTTCTGAGCCATGGCCAAAAACTGGCTCGCCGACCGCTTCAACACCTTCCTCGAGCGCCGCATGCCCGAGGGGCTCTTCCCGCGTGCGCTGATCATCCTGGTGGCGCCCGTGGTGCTGCTCCAGACGATAATGACCGGGCTGATCTTCGAGCGCCACTTCGAGAACGTGACGCGGCTCCTTGCCCGCTCCTTCGCGCGCGACGTGAGCATGCTGATCCAGCTCTATGAGGATTCCGACAGGAGCCGCGCCGCCGCCGAGCGTATCGAGAGCCTTGCCAACGGTACGCTGGCACTGCAACTCGTGATCGAGCCGGGTGCGCTTCCCGCGGCGCTGCCGGAGCCTTTCCTGTTCTCGCGTGCCAACACCCGCCTCACCCGCGAGCTGACCATCGAGACCGGCAAGCCCTTCTGGATCGACAGCCGCAGCCAGCCCGGCATTGTCGACGTGCGGATCGAGGTGGCAGACGGCGTCATCTTCCGCTTCACCCCGCGCGATGAGCGCACGCTCGCCACCAGCACAGGCTTCCTGCTGTTCCTCATGCTCGGCTCCTCGTTGCTGCTTCTCGGCATTGCCTTCATCTTTCTGCGCAACCAGATCAAGCCCATCACCGACCTTGCCCGCGCCGCGCAGAGCTTCGGCACGGGACGCGACGCAGGCGCCTTCCGGCCACGCGGGGCGCGCGAGGTGAAGGCGGCGGGCATCGCTTTCCTTGACATGCGTGACCGCATCGCCCGGCAGGTGGAGCAGCGCACCGCCATGCTGGCGGGCGTCAGCCATGATCTGCGCACCATCCTCACCCGCTTCAAGCTCGAGCTGGCTTTCCTGGGCGACGGGCCCATGGTCAAGCCGCTCAAGGAGGATGTCGAGGAGATGCAGCGCATGCTGGAGGCCTACATGGCCTTCGTGAAAGGCGATGCGGGCGAGGCAGCCCAGGAGGCCGATCTCTCCGCCATGGTCCAGGCCGCGGCGCGCGGCCTTGCGCGCGCGGGCGGCTCGATCGTGCTCGACATTCCGCCTGAGCAGAAGGTCAGGGTGAAACCCAATGCCTTCGGGCGGCTGCTCGCCAACCTGATCGGCAATGCCGCGCGCTATGCGCGCAACGTCAGCGTTTCGGCGGCTGTTGCCGACCATACGCTGACCCTGCTCGTCGACGACGATGGCCCCGGCATCCCGCCGGACAAGCGTGAGGAGGCCTTCCGCCCCTTCGTGCGCCTCGACAATGCCCGCAACCTGGACGAGACCGGCACCGGCCTCGGCCTTGCCATCGCCCGCGACATCGCCCACGCCCACGGCGGCGAGATCGCGCTGGAGGATAGTCCGAAAGGCGGGCTTCGCGTTGTCCTGCAAATACCTGTATAGCGGGATCATGATGGATTACCGCCTCGACCCGCTTTGGTTGAAACTCAACCTGATGAACGCCGAGGGCCTGCAGGCCTTTGCTCCCCTCATGCAGATGATGCAGACACAGATGGGCCAGAATGCCGAAATGGCCCAGCGCATCATTGAGGAATACCGCAAGTTCCTGTTCCTCGCGATGCGCGCGGGCCACCAGGTGATCCCGCCCGGCCCCATCAACGACGTCTGGATGATGCACTTGGCGAACGCCCAGAACTACTGGGAGCAGCTTGGCCAGATGATCGGCGAACGCCCCATGGCGCAAGGCATCGACGCGAAGAACCTCGGCTCCATGGCGGAGTCCTGGAAGGCAACGCTGGAATCCTACGAAAAGATCTTCGGCGCCAAACCCCCCATGGACATCTGGGGCAAGGGCCCTGCCGCGGAGAACCCATGGATGCAGGCGATGGGCAACTGGCGCAAGATGTTCGGGCTGTGAAGTCTTTTCCCTTCTCCCGTTGCAAAGCAATGGGAGAAGGTGCCCGAAGGGCGGATGAGGGCCTCTCTCCGCGAGTCCGTTACGTTGAAAGAGACCCTCATCCGGCCTGCCGGCCACCTTCTCCCATCGCGTCGCGACGGGAGAAGGGGACAATCATCGGGTCCCTGCCGCGGAGAACCCATGGATGCA
>NZ_JBIICB010000303.1:0-4909 GCF_044239095.1 Aestuariivirga sp.
CAGCCCCGCCCGTGGTCGGAATGCCGAGCTGGCTCATCCACGACAGGAAGGGATATTCATTGCCGAAGAACCACACGCCCAGCGTCTTGCCCTTGAAGTCTTCCGGCTTGGTGATGCCGGTTTCCTTACGGCAGGTCAGCATCATGCCCGAGGTCTTGAACGGCTGGGCGATGTTGACGACGGCCGAGCCCTTCTCGCGCGTGGCCAGCGCCGACGGCATCCAGTCGACGACGACGTCAGCGCCGCCGCCCGCCAGCACCTGCTGCGGGTTGATGTCCGGGCCGCCCGGCAGGATCGTCACGTCGAGGCCGGCATCCTTGTAGAAGCCCTTGGCGGCGGCCACGTAGTAGCCGGCGAACTGTGCCTGCGTCACCCACTTCAGCTGCAGCTTCACGGCTTCGGCCATGGCGGCCGTTCCGCTTGCCAGCAGTGCGCCCGCGGTCACCGCGGCCATCAGAAATTTCTTCATCTTCCCTGTTCTCCTCTTGTGGTTTTCATTTGCCTTGTTGCCGGCCTACTTGCGGTAGGACGGATGCCAGAAGGTCACCCGGCGTTCGAGGAACACCAGAAGACCGTAAAAAGCCGAACCCGTGATAGCAGCCACCGCGATCTCGGCCCAGACCATGTCCAGTCCCAGTCTGCCAACTTCCGTGGAAATGCGAAAGCCCATGCCCATGATGGGCGTGCCGAAGAATTCAGCAACGATGGCGCCGATCATGGCAAGGGTGGAGTTGATCTTGAGGGCGTTGAAGATGAAGGGCATGGCGGCGGGAAGCCGGAGCTTCACCAGCGTCTGCCACCAGGAGGAGCCATAGCTCTGCATCAGGTCGCGCTCCAGATGTCCTGACGCCTGCAATCCCGCCACCGCGTTGATAAGCATGGGGAAGAAGGTCATCACCACCACCATCGCCGCCTTGGAGTGCCAGTCGAAACCGAACCACATGACGAGGATGGGGGCGACACCGACGATGGGGAGTGCCGCAACCAGATTGCCGAGCGGCAGCAAACCCCGGCGCAGGAAGGGAATGCGATCACACAATATGGCGACGAGGAAACCCGACAGCGAGCCGATGATCCAGCCGGGGATCACCGCGCGGATGACCGTCTGCACGAAGTCCACCCACAGGATGGGCAGCGACGACATGAATTTCGTGGCGATGTCGGAGGGGGCGGGCAGCAGCACGGCGGGCACATCGAAGCCCTTCACCACCGCCTGCCAGAACACCAGCACGCCCAGCCCAAACAGCGCCGGATAAAGGATGTCTGAGACCTGCCACTTCCTCATGGCCTGGCTCCCATGCGCTTCAGCGTGAAGCGCTCGATGACGCCGACAAGCCAGACAAGCCCCGCCGCGATGAAGGAGCCCATGAACAGCGCGGCCCAGATCTGCACCGTCTGCCCGTAATAGGAGCCCTGCAGAAGCCTGGCGCCGATGCCCGCCACCGCCCCTGTTGGCAATTCGCCCACGATGGCGCCGGTCAGGGCAATGGCCACCGCCACCTTCAGGGACGTGAACAGGAACGGCACGGAGGCCGGGAACCTGAGCTTCCACAGCACCTCGGAGGTCGACGCATGATAGGTGCGCATCAGATCCAGCTGCATCGTCTCAGGCGAGGTGAGGCCCTTCACCATGCCGATGGTGACGGGAAAGAAGCAGAGGTACATGGAGATCAGCGACTTCGGCAGCAGCCCGGTGAAGCCCAATGAGCCCAGCACCACGATCACCATGGGTGCGATGGCGAGGATCGGGATCGTCTGCGAGGCGATGATCCACGGCATCAGGCTCTTCGCCAGAAAGCGCACATGCACGATGCCGATCGCCAGCACGATGCCGAGGAGCGCGCCCAGCACAAAGCCGAGCAGCGTTGAGGACAGCGTCACCCAGCCGTGCCAGACCAGCGACTTGGGCATCCACGGCGCCACCGTGAACACGCTTTTCCACAGCTCCGCCACGATCTGGTGCGGCGCGGGTATCACCGGGCGCGTCTCGTTCCATGAAACATACAGAAGGTTGTAAAGGCCGCCGCCTGCTGCCGCGATCTTCGGTTCCGTCACCACCCAGTTCATCGGGATGGCAGCCAGATACCACACCACGAGGATGCAGAAGCAGACCACCGCCAAGGGCAGCGCCTGGCTTTCCTCCGTCGCGTGCGCCTTGGCGGCGATGGCGGGTGCAGCGCTCACTCAATCCTCATAGGAATGACCGGCCTTCAGCCCCTCGCGTACGCGATGCGCGATGGCGAGGAATGCGCTCGTCTCGCGGATGTCGAGCGAGCGCTTGCGCGGGAAATTGGTTTCGATCACGTCGATGATTCGGCCAGGCCTGGGGCTCATCACCACGATCTTGGTGGAGAGGAACACCGCTTCGGGAATGGAATGGGTGACAAAGACGACGGTCTTCTTCGTGCGGTCCCAGAGTTCGAGCAGCTGCTGGTTCAGCATGTCGCGCACGATCTCGTCCAACGCGCCAAAGGGCTCGTCCATCAGCAGGAGCTTGGGGTCGAAGGCCAGCGCGCGCGCAATCGACACGCGCTGCTGCATGCCGCCCGAGAGCTGCCAGGGATATTTCTTCTCGAAGCCCTTGAGGTTGACGAGCTCGAGATTGCGGGAAATGCGCTCAGCCGCATCGGCAAAGCCCATGATCTCCAGTGGCAGCCCCACGTTCCGCTCCACCGTGCGCCACGGGTAAAGGGCGGGCGCCTGGAACACATAGCCATAGGCGCGCTTGAGGCGGGCCTCCTGCGGCGTCATGCCATTGACGGTGATCGACCCGGAGGTCGCCTGTTCGAGGTCGGCGATAACGCGCAGCAGTGTGGTCTTGCCGCAGCCCGAAGGGCCGATGAAGGAAACGAAATCGCCTTCCTCAACCTCGAGGTTCACCTTCGAGAGCGCATAGACCGGCGCATCCGCCGTCTGGAAAACGAGGCTCAGCTCGCGCGCCGAAATGACTGGCCCCGCCAACGCCTTCTCCCCTGGTTTCTTGTTGCTTGTGCAAAAGCTAACCGCTCTTGACCATTCGATCAAGAATTAAGAAACTGTAATGATGGAACAGGCCGGCAGCGCTTCCCGCAAGACCCGCATCCAGGCGCAGAATGAGGGGCTGATCCTCAAGGCGGCGCTGGAGGCATTTTCGGCCTATGGCTTCCGCGGGGCGACCGTGGACCAGATCGCCACCAACTGCGGCCTCTCCAAACCCAACCTGCTCTATTACTTCCGCCGCAAGGAAGACATCTACATCGCTGTCCTCGAGCATACGTTGCACGACTGGCTGGAGCCGCTGCGCCAGATCGACCCCGATGGCGAGCCCATCGGCGAGATCACCCGCTACATCCGCACCAAGATCAAGCTGTCACGCGATAACCCGAAAGCGTCGCGCCTCTTCGCCAACGAGATCCTGCACGGCGCCACCACCATCGGCGATTATCTGAAAGGCCCCTTGAAGGCACTGGTGGACGAGAAGGCCGCCATCATCAACCGCTGGATCGCCGAGGGCCGGCTGAACCCGGTTGACCCCCATCACCTGATCTTCGCCATCTGGGCCACCACCCAGCACTACGCCGATTTCGACGCCCAGGTGAGTGCGGTCATGGGCAACACGCCAGACCTGATGACAAAGGCCGAGGACACGCTGACCACGCTGTTCGTCGAAGGGCTGAAGCCGCGGTAGACACATCCCCATTCCCTTCTCCCGTCCGCAGGATGGGAGAAGGTGGCCGACAGGCCGGATGAGGGTTGCTTCAGCATCGGGACTCGCGGAAAGAGGCCCTCATCCGCCCTTCGGGCACCTTCTCCCATCGCGTGCCGCGACGGGAGAAGGGACTTTACTGGCCAGGCGCGTAGTCCGCACCATTCACCGTGCCCGGCCGCCCACCAAGATGCAGCGCGCTCACCCGCTCAGGCGTCCCGGCAATCACCTTGCCCGCCTTCACCACCTTCAGCCGGTTGGCCTTCAGCCGCAGTGCCTCGACCGGCGTCTTCGCCTGCAGCACCACGAAATCGGCCTTGCAGCCCTTGTCCAGCCCATAGCCCTCAAGATGCAGCGCCTTGGCGGGGTTGACCGTCACCGCATCGAAGGCCCAGCGCATCGCCTCGGGGGTCGTCATGAGACCCACATGGAAACCCATCGAGGCTGCCTCCAGCATGTCGCCCTGGCCCATCGGGTACCATGGGTCCATGACGCAATCATGCCCGAAGGAGACGTTGATGCCCGCCGCGCGCAGCTCCGGCACGCGCGTCATGCCGCGGCGCTTGGGGTAAGTGTCATGCCGGCCCTGCAGCGTGATGTTGATGAGCGGGTTCGGCGTGGCATGAAGCTGCGCCTCCGCAATCAGCCCGATCAGCTTCGAGGCATAGTAATTGTCCATCGAATGCATGGAGGTGAGGTGCGAGCCCACCACGCGCCCCTGCAGCCCCAGCCGCTGCGTCTCGTAGACGAGCGTTTCCACATGCCGCGACCACGGGTCATCTGACTCGTCGCAATGAATGTCGACGAGAAGCCCACGCTCCGCCGCGATCTCGCAGAGCTCCTTCAAGCTCGCCGCACCATCCGCCATGGTGCGCTCGCCATGGGGTATGCCGCCGACGATGTCGACGCCTAGGTCGAGTGCCCTCAGAAGGTTCTTTTTTGCATGGGGGTCGCGGTAGAAGCCATCCTGCGGAAAGGCCACGATCTGCAGGTCGATATAAGGCTTCACGCGCTTTCTCACTTCCAGCAGCGCCTCGACGCAGAGCAGCCGGTCGTCGCACACATCCACATGGGTGCGGATGGCAAGCAGGCCTTGAGCAACCGCGAGATCGCAATAGCGCATGGCGCGCTCGATCACCGCCTCATGCGTCAAGAGCGGCTTGAGCTCCCCCCACAGCGCGATTCCCTCCAGCAGCGTGCCCGAGTTGTTGTAGCGCGGCATGC
>NZ_JBIICB010000054.1:0-19632 GCF_044239095.1 Aestuariivirga sp.
TCATGGCCTCGATCTGATCATGCGTCACATAGATCGTCGTGGTGCCGAGCGTTGACTGCATGTGCTTCAGTTCCGCGCGCATGTGGCCGCGGAGCTTGGCATCGAGGTTGGAGAGCGGCTCGTCCATCAGGAACACGGAAGGACGGCGCACCATGGCGCGGGCAAGCGCCACGCGCTGGCGCTGGCCGCCCGAGAGCTGGCGCGGATAACGGTCGAGCAGCTGGTCGATCTGCACCTGGGCGGCAGCCTCGCGGATGGCGGACTCCTGCTGGTCCTTCGGAACTTTTCGCACTTTCAGCGGGAAGCCGATGTTCTCAGCCACCGTCTTGTGCGGGTAGAGCGCATAGGACTGGAACACCATGGAGACGTCACGGTACTTCGGCAGCACGTCGGTGACGTCGCGGTCGCCGATCAGGATGTTGCCGGAGGACGCGGTCTCGAGGCCGGAGAGAATGCGCAGCGCCGTCGTCTTGCCGGAACCCGAAGCGCCAAGCAGCACGAGGAACTCGCCGGGTGCGACGTCAAGGGAGAGCTCCTCCAGAACCCGCACGGGTCCGAAGGACTTCGCAATCTTGTTGAATGTGACCGGCACGCCCGCAGTCGTCGCCATTGCCCTAACCCCTGACTCGCAAGAAACTTATCCTTTGACCGCCCCCATCAGCACGCCCTTGTTGATGAAGCGCTGCAGGAGGATGGCCATGAAGATGACCGGAATGATCATCACGACGATGATTGCGCACATCTCCCACCACAATATGCCCTTTTCGCCCGCGTTCTTGGCGGCCACCATGATCGGCATGGTCTGGGACTTGGAGGTGGAGAGGAAGACGGCGAAGAGATATTCGTTCCAGTTGAGGATCAGCGTCAGCAGCGTCGTCGCGGCAAGGCCGGGGCGCGTCAGCGGCAGCACGATCTCCCAGAAGATGCCGAAGCGGCTGCAGCCGTCGAGCTGGGCGGATTCCTCCAACTCGATCGGCAGGCTGGCGAAGAAGTCATGCATCAACCAGACGACGATTGGCAGGTTCGCCACCGCATAGACAATGATCAGCGCCAGATGCGTGTCGAGCAGGCCCACCGCCTGGAACATCATGTAGATCGGGATGATGACGACGATGGGCGGCAGGATGCGCTGCGAGATGATCCAGAACAGGATGTCGCCATTGCCCACCGTGCCCCTGAAGTGCTTGCCGAAGGCGCGCGCCAGCAGGAAGAACAGGGCGAGTGCGACGGCAGAGCTCACATACCAGGGGATGCCAGCATAGCTCGTCGCCACGATCACGCAGAGGGTGAGCAGAACGAACATCACGATGTTGCCGAACTTGGGGCGGTACTGCACCCGGGCCAGCGCATAGGCCGCCATCGAGCCGATCGAGACGCAAAGTGCGGTCGCCGCGATGCCGATCACCAGCGAATTGGTGAAGGCCAGATAGGTCTTGCAGATCGCAGGCTCCATCGGCGCGATGTCGACGACGGGCGACACGATGAAGGCGAAGAGGTTGTGAACGAGCAGGAAGAGCTGCCGCCCGATGGAGCCGAGATCGCAGTTCGGATCCTGCGTGAAGTGCACCCGCCAGGCATCGAGATTGGGCTGGAAGTCCACGAAGGGAATGTAATAGGGGCCCTGGTTGACGGCGGCTGCGTCCTTGAAGGCCGTAATCACCACCCAGTAGATCGGGAAGATGACAAAGATCGACCAGAAGATCAGCAGGCTGTAAGCGACCACCTTGGCAACGGGCGACATGCGGCCAACCGCCGGCGGCTCGAACAGCCGCTCCATCAGGCTCTGCTTGGACTTCTCGAACTTGAAGGAGGACGTGCTCATTTCGCCTTCCGCAATTGGCCGAGAACCACATAGTTGAAGAAGGACGAGCACACGACCACGGTGAGGATTAGCAGCAGATAGGCCACCGCCGCGGAGGAGCCCATGTCATTCGCGCGCCACAGGAAGTAGGAGTGGAGCGTCATTGACTCGGTGGCGATGCCGGGCCCGCCGGAGGTCATGATGTTCGGCAGGTCGACGATCTTGAAGGCCTCGATCATGCGGATGAGGATCACGGTCACGGCCACCGGCACGATCTGCGGCCAGGTGATCTCACGGAAGATCTGCACACTCGACGCGCCATCGACCTGTGCCGCCTCGACCTGATCGTTCGAGACGTTCTCGAGGGCCGCCAGCATCACGATGAAGATGAAGGGGATCCACTGCCAGGAATCGCCTAGGATCACAAACCAGCGCGCCGCCCAGGCATCCGTCGACCAGGCCCAGTTCTGGAGGCCGATACCGTCCCACAGCGGCTGCAGCGGGCCCTTGGTGATGTCGAGCACCATCTTGAAGGCATAGCCGACGCCCAGCGGCGTGATCATCAGCGGGATGAAGAACAGCACGCGGAAGAAATTCTTGCCCGAGATCGGCTGCGAGCACAGGAAGGCGAGGCCGGTGCCGATGATGAATTGCACGGTGCAGCCGACGACGACATAGAACAGAGTCGTCATCAGCGTGCCCCAGGGATTGCCCGAAAGCAGCGTGGCGCCCAGCAGGAAGCCGACGAAGATGAACATGGCGGCGGAAATGAGCCTGCCGATCATGCCGATCCAGCTGGTCTTGCCCCAGGAGCGGATCAGCCACCAGACGGCCAGCGCCACAACGGCGGCAGTGAAGATCCAGCCCAGCACGCTGACGTTGACCAGCTTGCCGAGGAAATGCGCCTGCTCGTTGCCGGAGAACTGGGCAAGGAAATTGTCGAACCACACGAAGCGGAAGCGCAGGCCGGTGGCGGTGAACTTCACCCGGCTGAGCGCAAAGACGATGGAATAGAAAGTCGGGAAGATCGCGAAGATCAGAATCAGGATCACGGCAGGTGCAATAAAGAAGGTGCGCGAGTGATGGTCCACCCATTCGCCCCAGCTCCGGGCCCTGAAAAGTCCAGCCGGGGAATCCCCCGGCTGGTATGTCGTTGCGGACGAGGTCATCGCCTGATCTTAGAGGCCAAGCGCCAGGGCCTGGGCCTTGATCTGCTCATCGCGGCCGAAGTCCTCGGTGATCTTCTCCCAGCCCTCTTCGATGTTCTTGAGAGCTTCGTCGACCGTGATTTCGCCGGCGAGATAACGGGCGAGCTCGGTGTCGAGCACGACGCCAGTGTACTGCTGGGCGCCGGGGATCTTCATGTCAGAGGCCATGTTGGGGTTGTTCAGCGCACCGTTGATCGCACCGAGATAGTTGTCGGCGAGTTCCTTCGGCATGCCGGCCTTCACCCACAGGTCGGTGGAGGAGAGCTGCGACAGACGATAGGGGTTGTAGCCCGTGGAGCCGATGGTGACGTCCACGTTCGACTGCGCTGCCTGGTTCATGTAGGACAGGAAGGCATAGGCTGCGGCCTTCTTCTTCTCGTCCGCCTTGGCGTTGATGGCGCCGGCCCAGCCGCCGAAGGCAGCAAACGGCGCGTAGTTGACACCGTCAACGGAGTTCGGCGCATTTTCCTTGGTCACGGGAACGAGCTTGCCCGTGGCGCGGTCAAGCACTTCCGTGGAGCCGACGGCGGACACGGCGTAGATCAGGCCCTTGACCTTCTCTGCGTCAGCGTCTAGCTGCAGCGTGCCCGGATCACCCCACTCGATGAGCAGGCCGCAACGGCCAGCCTTGAACACGGCGCGCGTGTCGCCGATGTCCATGTTGAGCTCTTCCGGCGGACCGTACTTGCCGGTTTCCTTGTAGAGCTCGAAAGCCTTCTTCCAGGCTTCGTTGTTGATGATCGGCTTCATCGTGGCGTTGTCGAAGTGGAAGCCCTGCGCCGTGCCGCTGGTCTGCACGAAGGCCGCAGCGATCGTCTGGATCGCGAAGTAGGACTGCGCGTTGCGCTTCTTGAAGATGCAGGAGCCGTAATCGGCCTCGCCGTCACCGTTCATGTCCTGGCCATGGATCTTGGACGCGATGTCCACATAGTCCTGCCAGGTCTTGGGCGCTGCCAGGCCGGCCTTCTCGAGCACGTCCTTGCGGTAATAGACCATCTGGAAGTCGCCATCGACCATCAGCATCTTGGTCTTGCCGCCGATCTTCTGGCCGAAATCGCGGAAGTAGGGCGCGATGTCGTCCATGTTGATCTTGGCATCATTGGCGATGTACGGGTCCATGTCTTCGAGCAGGCCCGCTGCATCCAGTTCCACGCCCCAGCCGGCGGCGAAGACGCCGACGTCGATGGAGTTGGTGCCCGTCGTCCAGTCATTCTGGATCTTCGGGAAGATTTCGGCGAAGGGAACCTCGTTCACCACGATCTTGGCGCCGGTTTCCTTCTCGAACACTGCGCCACGCTCCTTGAGCGGGCCAGCGATCACCGGACCCGGACGGGTCAGGATGTTGACGGTCACACCGTCGAACTCACCGGCGCTTGCCGTGGCGGCGAGGCCTGTGAGGCCAACGGCCATCGTCGCAGCCATTGCGGCTGCCTTCATAAGTTTCATCAGATTGTCCTCCCTTGGAACTGTCTTGACGCAACCGGTTCAGACCGGCTTGCCGCGCACTCTACCCAAGATTCGACACCTTGCAAGCCCGTCTGAAGGGCTCACGGTTGCCGGACAAATCTATTGCACCGCATTCAACGCTCGCAGGCGCGGCAGGACTCGCGGATGAGCAGGCGCGGTGCGAAGACTTGCCGCAAGGGCGGGCCATCCGCGCCGGACAGCCGCGCGGTGAGCGCTTCGAAAGCCGCTTGCGCCATGGCGGCGATGGGCTGTTCCACCACGGTCAGCGCCGGGCGGAAGGCGGCAGCCCACGGGAAATCATCGATGCCGGCGACGGAGACGTCCTGCGGCACGCGCAGCCCCAGATCGCCCAGCGCCCGCATGACGCCGATCAGCATCAGGTTGTTGGCAACGAACAGGGCGGTTGGCGGCCGCGGCAACGCAAACAGCCTTCGGCAGGCGGCATAGCCATCCTCCATGCGGAAATTGCCGCTTTCCTCCAGCGCTGGTTCTGCGGCGATGCCGCGGCGCCTGAGGGCGGCACGATAACCCGCAAGCCGCTCCTGCGCCACATGCTGGCGGGGCACGCCGCCAATCACGCCGATGCGGCGGTGACCGAGATCGAGCAGATGATCAGCCGCAAGCGCAGCGGCCTTGCGGTTGTCGAGGGCGATCGCATCGACGCCGAGCGCCGGGAAGGCATTGTCGACCGCCACCAGCTTCATGCGCCCAACTGCGAACTCAGCTTCCCGGTAATCCGCCTTGCCCCCGGCCGGGCCCAATATGGCGCCTGCCGCCTGGTGCGAACGCATCAGCCGCAGCAGTTCTGCCTCGCGCGCCACGTCATGCCCGCTGATGCCCAACAGCACGGAATAGCCCTGCTGGCGCGCATGGGTCTCGATGCAGTCCACGAATTCCGTGAAGAACGGGTTGGTGACGTCGGAGACGATGAGGCCGATCAGTGAGGAGGTTCCCTGCCGTAAGTCCCGGGCCACCGAGTTGCGCTCATAGCCAAGCGCCTTCACTGCCTTGTTCACCCGTGCACGCAGCGCCGGGCTCACGGGTGCTGAACCCGAGAGCGCCGCCGACACGGTGTAAATGCTCACGCCTGCGGCGCGCGCCACGTCTTTCATCGTCGCCATGGAGTGTCCCACTCACGGCGGCGGTTGAGGGCGTTTGCCGTCAGTTCCACCAGCCCTTGTGATCTTTCTTCGGCTGGCGCAACACGCCGTCACCCGCCTGGGGCGGCTCGATCTCGAGCAGGTAGCGCTTCACCGGGCTCATACGGTTGTAGAGTTCGGGGGTCAGGTAATCGAGCTGGAGCAGTTGCTGCGGCAGGTCGCGGCGCGTGTAGGTCAGGTGCAGCATGCGGCGCGGCTTGTCGGATGTCTTGAGCGTACCGCTGTGCCACATCGATGAATTGCAGATGATGGCGGAGCCCGCCGGCGCCTCGACCAGCATTTCGCCCGGATAGGGCGCCGAAAGGTCAGCCGGCACGCGGGCCTGGTCCTCCGCCGAGAGCGGCTCTGGCTCCCAGTCGCCGATGTTCACATAAGGAACATTGATCGGCGCCCAGCGGTGCGAACCTGGCACAATGCGCGTCGGGCCATTGTCGCGCGTCATGTCGTCGAACATGACCATGGAATTGACCACCCACCAATCGTCAGCGAATCTCTTCGGCACGTCGACATGCATGTCCTGCTGGCCATAACCCTTCACGGGATCGCGCAGATTGGCGCCATGCACCTTGATCTCGCCCAGCGCATGGGCAGACACCGCCAGCACTTCGGGGATCCACAGGCACTTGTCGAAGGCATCGGTCTTGTTGAATATGTTGGAAAGACGCCTGGCGCCGGGCTCCACATGCACCTCGTGCCCGCCCTGCCCCTGTTCGGCGGCGTGGATGCGCTCGAAAGCCTCGCGCATCTTCGCGCAGTCATCCGGCGACAGCACGTTCTCGACGATGATGAACCCCTTCTCGTCGAATTCTTGAAGTTGCTTGGCGCTCAGTGTGCCGGGTCCAACACCCAATTCCCGCAGGGCTTGCTTGGTGTACATTGCTTATCCTCCCAGATCTTGCTGCTCACCACCTGACAAAGGTCTAGCTAATCGTTTAGGAGCGCGCAAGGTCTCACCGCGCGCCAGCCAGCCCCCTGCCCAGCTGCCGCTGGATGGCGGCTGCCAGAAACAGTGCGGGCATCGGAAGCACCCACCTTGGCCTAACTCTTTTTCTATTCCTCTCCCCCGGAGGGGGAGAGGGAAGGGTGAGGGGGTGCATCCACGAGTCACGATGGTTGGCTTGGATTCAGAACAAAAAGTACTGTTGTTCAAGAATCTCACAAGCGGACAGACCCCCTCACCCTGCCCTCTCCCCCGGAGGGGGAGAGGAATGATATGCGGACTTACTTCGCGGACTCACACATCATCCCGCCGTCCCAGATTGGCCTTCCCCCCACTCCCGGACTTGCTATTGTGGCAGCAATAACAAGCAGACACGGGGAGACACCAGGCACCATGCCGAATTATGATTTCATCATCACGGGCGGCGGCTCGGCGGGTTGTGTGCTGGCCTCGCGATTGACCGAGGATCCGGAGGTGCGCGTGCTGCTGCTTGAGGCGGGCGGCAGTTCGGATGGTTATCTTTTCCAGATTCCCGCGGGCTTCGCCAAGATGACGAAGGGTGTGGCAAGCTGGGGCTGGTCCACCGTGCCGCAGCGCCACATGAATGGCCGCGTGCTGTGGTATACGCAAGCCAAGGTGCTGGGCGGCGGCTCTGCCATCAATGCGCAGATCTATACGCGCGGCAACGCCGATGACTATGACGCGTGGGAGCGTGACTGGGGCTGCCACGGCTGGAACTTCCGCACCCTTGTTCCCTATTTCCGTAAGGCAGAAGGCAACCAGCGCTTCGTCAACGAGTTCCATGGTGCTGACGGGCCCCTGGGCGTGTCGATGCCGATCGCACCGCTTCCTGTGGCCGATGCCTTCATCAAGGCCGCCCAGCAATATGGCATTCCCTATAATCCGGATTTCAATGGCGCGAAGCAGGAAGGTGCCGGCTTCTATCAGTTGACACAGCGCGATGGCCGCCGCTCCTCTGCCGCCTCGGCCTTCCTGAAGCCCGCCATGGGCCGCAAGAACCTCGAGGTGCGCATGGGCGTCCAGGTCTCGCGCGTGGTGGTCGAGAAGGGCCGCGCGATCGGCGTCGAGATCCTCTCCGGCAACACCCGCGAGATCCTGCGGGCGGAGCGCGAGGTGATCGTCACCTCGGGCGCCATCGGCTCGCCCAAGCTGCTGCTGCAATCGGGCATCGGCCCCGCGGATGAGTTGAAGGCAGTGGGCGTGACACCCGTTCACGATCTGCCCGGCGTGGGCAAGAACCTGCATGACCATCTCGATCTCTTCGTGATCTCGGAGTGTTCGGGCCCCCACAGCTATGACGCCTATGCCAAGCCGCACCTCGCGGCGTGGGCGGGGCTCCAGTATTTCATGTTCAAGCGCGGGCCAGCAGCCTCGAGCCTGTTCGAGACCGGCGCCTTCTGGTACTCCGACAAGACCGCAGCGCTCCCCGACATCCAGCTTCACTTCGGCCTCGGCTCCGGCATCGAGGCGGGTGTCGCCAAGCTGCCCAATGGCGGCGTCACGCTGAACGCTGCCTACATGCGCCCAAAGTCACGCGGCAGCGTGAAGCTCAGTAGCGCCAACCCGCAGGACGCGCCGTTGATTGACCCCAACTATTGGGCGGAGCCGGAAGACCTGAAGCGCGGCATCATGGGCGTGCGCCTTGCGCGCGACATCATGCGCCAGCCGGCCTTCCAGCCCTTCATCGCGGGCGAGCGCGTGCCGGGCCCCGATCTCACCACGGATGAGGAGATCTTCCAGCACCTGTGCCTGAACGCCAAGACGCAGCATCACCCCGTCGGCGCCTGCAAGATGGGAACGGACGAGATGGCCGTCGTCTCGCCGGACCTCAGGGTGCGGGGGCTCGACGGCCTGCGCGTCTGCGACTCCTCCATCATGCCGCAGATCAACTCATCCAACACCAATGCGCCCACCATCATGATCGGCGAACGGGCGTCCGACATCATCAAGGGCAACCGGGTCAGTCCATCGTGACCCCGATGGGTCAGCCGATCTGCGCGAAATTGGCGTGCGCCACGATCAGCCATCCCGGGCCGCCGCGGCGGAACACCGAAAGCCTGGGCGCCATGACCTGTGCAGGCTTGCCGTTGATCGTCTGCTCGAGCCGCAGGATGTAGCGGGCGGCGATAATGTCGCCATTGCTGCTGAAGGCGATGTCGCTGACTTGAGGCTTGCTCGACTGCTTCGGCAGGTTGGTGAGATAACTCACCCGGTCATGCCCGCTGCCGTCGGACCGCTGGAGCTGGAATTCCGGCGCGAGGACCGCTTCGACGGTCGCCGGATCGCCTGAATGCACTGCGTCGAGCCACGTCATGATGGCAGCGAGCGCATCGCCCTCGCCCATGGCCGGTGAGGCGGTAGCGGCCAGGCTGACGCCCGCCACTCCCGCCAGGAGCCCGAGGGCCAAGTCGCGCTTGTTCATGTCATAACCTCTTTTGTGAAATTCGAGACACTACTTATATCGGCTTTCCCTCAGCGATCAAACCAAGGGTTCCGGAGCATGATCCTGCTGCAGGAACGTCTCGATGCCTGGGCTACCGCGGATATCAGAGCGAAGGCTGGCGCGGCTGCAACAACTCCGCGATGAGGGGATTGGGAAAGCGGCGCTCACGGGTGACGGCGAGGAAGTGCTCGCTGATGCCGTCGAGCTGGGCCACTTCCACCAGCTTGCCGGAGGTGAGCTCGTCGCGCACCACGATCGGCGGAATGACGGCAAGGCCAATGTCCTCGCGCGCGAGCAGGCGCAGCATGGCCATGTCGTCGGCCTCGGCGGCAATCAACGGGGCAAGCCCCAGCCTCGCCATCAGCGCGTCGAAGGCAGAGCGAAGTGCTGTGTCCTTCGCCGGCAGAACCAGGCTCTCACGGCGCAGCAGCTCCTCGAGCGTGGCGTGACCGGCGCGGGCGGGCGTCCCGATGAGGCTGACCGGCTGCTCGCCGATCTGGTGGACGTGGCGGGGATGGTCGCCGTCACGCGGCGGCGCCAGGTTGGTCAGCACCACGTCGAGCGCCAGAGCGTCGAGCTCGCGCAGAAGTTCGGCCTGGCTGCCCGAGCGCAGCATGACCTCGACATCCCGGCGCCCGACCAGCGGGCGCAGGAACGCGATCTGGAAGTTCCGTGAAAGAGTGGCGAGCGCCCCCACCCTGAGGGCGCGCCGGGCGCGGCCCGTCTCCTTCATCACCGCCGCCAGGTCATCCGCCGTGCGGAAGATGGCGTCGGCATGGTCGAGCGCAATGCGCCCCGCCTCGGTCAGGACAAGGCCCCTTCCGCGCCGCTCGAACAGGTCCTGACCCAGGGACGCCTCGAGCGTCTTGATCTGGGTGGACAGCGCCGATTGCGAGAGGTTGAGCCGCCGCGCAGCGCCTGTGAGCGAGCCCTCGGCCGCGACGGCCCGGAACAGGCGAAGATGATGCAAGTTCATGATCGTTCTATAATACAGAACGAGATATCACAAAACATGTAATTCTATGAAAGGGAGAACGCGGCTATCTCACGGCTCCGTCCGCACCGGAAAGGATTTTCGCCGATGACCGCACTCGCCCCGCTCCCCGTGTTCGCCCCGCTGCTTCTGCTCGCGGTTGCGGCCCTGTCGCTGTTCGCCCCCGGGCGGCGCCCCGGCTCGCTGCCGCGCCTGGCGGAACTCGCAGCGCTCGGTGCGCTGGGCCTGGCCGCGGGCGGCCTGCTGCAGCTGGTCTGGGGTGGGCCCGTCACACTCGGGTTCGGCAGCGGTGCTGCACTCGTCGCGGTCCGGCTGGACGCGGTCAGCGCAAGCCTGGCGCTGCTCGTCAGCTGCGTCGGCTGGATCGTGGTGCGCTATTCGCGGACCTATCTCGACGGTGAGACGCGCGAGGGCCATTTCCATGGCCTGATGCTGGCCACGCTGGCCGCCGTGGTGATCCTGGTCCAGGCGGGAAGCCTCTTGGTCGTCGTCGTGTGTTTCCTGGCCGTGGGCCTCGCCCTGCGGCGGCTGCTGCTGTTCTACCCGGAGCGGGCGGAGGCGCAGCGGGCGGCGGCGAAGTTCTCCCTCGTCTGGGGTGCAGGCGACGTGGCCCTGATCCTCGCCTCTGCCCTCATCGCCTTCAGCCTGGGAACCGGAAGCATCGCCGCGCTCAATGCGGCCGCCGCCGGCGGGCTGCCCGCCGCAGCACAGCTGGGCGTGGCGCTGCTGGTCCTCGCCGCGGCGCTGAAGACCGCGGCCTTCCCCCTGCACGGCTGGCTCACCGAGGTGATGGAGGCCCCAACCCCCGTCTCCGCCCTGCTCCATGCCGGCATCATCAACTCCGGCGGGGTGCTGCTCATTGCGCTCAGCGGGCTGGTGCAGGCCTCCCCCGGCGCCATGGCGGCACTGGTGATGATCGGCGGCCTGACCGCGCTGTTCGGCGCCTCCGTCATGCTCACGCAGAGCGCGGTGAAGACGGCCCTCGCCTGGTCCACGATCGCACAGATGGGCTTCATGCTGCTGCAGTGCGGGCTTGGCCTCTGGACCCTGGCGCTGCTCCATATCGTGGCGCATTCGCTCTACAAGGCGCATGCCTTCCTGTCCTCCGGCGGCGCCGTGCGGCAGGTGGCGCTGGTCAGGCGGCCGGGGCCGGTGGCGGTGCCGGGCTTCGCCGCGGTTGCCAAGGCCTTCCTGCTGGCGCTGCTGCTGTTCGCCGCGGTGGCCGGAGCCTTCGCATGGCTGGCTGCGCCGAAGTCACCCCAGTCGCTGGCGCTTGGCGTCATCCTCATCCTCGGCGTCGCCTATCTGGTGGCCCAGGGCCTTGCCGATGCGGCCCCCCGCGCGCTGACGCTGCGCACGGCGGCAGCCTCCCTCACCGCCGCGGTGGCCTACTTCACGTTCCAGCTCATCGCCTCGATGGTGTGGGGCGAAAGCCTGCCGGAGCCGCCTGCGGCAGGCCCCCTCGAATGGGCACTGATCGTGCTGGCGCTCTTTTCCTTCGGCGTCGTCGCTGTCGCCCAGGCGCTGTTTCCGCTGTGGGCACATCACCCGGCGGCCGCGGGCCTGCGCGTGCACCTCGCCAACGGGCTCTATCTCAACACCGTCCTTGACCGGCTGACCGGCGGCTTCCGGCTCTCCCGGACTCCGTGACAACCTCGTCCTACTTTCTGGAGAACGCCATGTTCATGATCCATCCGCAGATCGCTCCCGCCAGGGTCTCGGGCCTCCTCAAGGCCGCGGAGACCGCAGCGCGCGCCATTCCGCCCGCCTTTCCCCTGACGGCCACCGTCGCGGTCAACCCCTTCATGGGTCAGGCGGGCGAGGATCTGGCCACCGCGTCAGCGCGCATGGCAAGGGTCGCCGGCATCCGCCTCACCAGCACCCGGAGCTTCTATGCGGGTAAGCTCGACGCGGGGCAGATGAGCGAGCAAGACCTCGCCGGAGCACTCGATTCCTCAACTTCCCCCCTGAAGCCCAAGAACGCCGCAGCACTGAAGGCGGAACTGGCCAGGGAGCGCGCCCCCGCGACGGCACTGCCGACGGTTGCCGGCCTCGCGGCCGCTGCTGACGGCAACGACTGGCCCTCCGTCATTGCGCGGAGCTTCGGCCTGTGGGCCGCGGGGCACTTCGACCGTGGCCAGGCGTTGTGGTCGCCAGCACCGGGGCACAGCACCTTCGCCGCATGGCGGGAATGGGCGGTGCATGACCTGACGCCCGAGATCGCGGGGCTCACAGGCTTCTGCTCGCATGTCGCGGCCGCACCCGACACGCCTGACCGCGCCATCCTGCGTGCGGCCGAGCGGCTGGGCCTCAGCGACGAGGCCGCCGAAACCGCCTTCCATCGCCTGCTCATCGACCTCGGCGGCTGGGCCCAGCACGCCCGCTGGCTGCTCTGGGAGGCCGAGTTACAGGGCGCCTCGGACCAGACGATCACCGACCTGCTGGCCATCCGGCTCATCTGGGAGGAGGCACTGTTCCAACACGTCCCCGCGGTGGGCGCGCAATGGACAAATGTCGTTGCGGCCCATGCGGAGCCGGTGGCGCCCTCGGCCGACGACGTTGCAGATCAGATCTTCCAGGATGCGCTTGAGCGCGCGCACCAGCGCAGGCTCGGCCTGAGGCTCCAGGGCCCGGCTGCACAGCCCGGCCGGCCGTCGCTTCAGGCGGCCTTCTGCATCGACGTGCGTTCGGAAGTGTTCCGGCGTGCGCTCGAGGGGCTTGACCCCGGCATCAGCACCATCGGATTCGCTGGCTTCTTTGGCCTTCCCGTGGCGCATCGCCCGCATGGCACCGACATCTGCCAGGCCCACCTGCCCGTGCTGCTCACCCCGGCACTGACATCGACCGGCCACGCCAGTGCGCAGGCGGAAGCAGAAAGCCGCATCAAGGCGCGCAGCCTCCGGGCCTGGGGGCGGTTCCGCCAGGCCGCCGTCTCCTCCTTCGCCTTCGTCGAGGCGGCAGGGCCGGCCTATGCGGTGAAGCTCGTGAAGGATTCGCTCGGCCTCGGCCACGGCACATCCGCGCCGGAGCCTGCGCCGCGCATTGAGGGCGGGCTCACTGCCGAAGCCAAGGCCGCGACCGCCGCGGCGGTCCTGAACGCGATGAGCCTCACCACCGGCCATGCGCCGCTGGTGCTGCTGCTGGGCCACGGCGCGCATGTCACCAACAATCCGCATGAAAGCGCCTATCACTGCGGCGCCTGCGGCGGCCACACGGGCGAAGTATCGGCACGGTTGCTGGCGCAATTGCTGAATGATCCGGAAACGCGCGCCGGACTGAGGGACAAGGGGATCGCGCTGCCGGACGATACGGTATTCGTGGCCGGCCTCCACGACACCACCACGGACACCGTGACCCTCTACGAGGATGGGCTGGCCACGGGGCAGAGGGCGGGCCTGCCGCGCGCCAGGAACCTCCTCTCACAAGCGGGCGTCCTGGCACGGGCCGAACGCGCCCTGCGGCTGCCGGGCGCCTCAGCCCGGACAGTCGCCGCGCGGGCGTGGAACTGGGCCGAAGTCCGGCCCGAGTGGGGTCTTGCGGGCTGTGCTGCCTTCATCGCCGCCCCGCGCGAGGCAACCGCCGGTGCCGACCTCGGCGGACGCGCCTTCCTGCACAGCTATGACTGGAGTGCGGACAAGGGCTTCGGCACGCTCGAACTCATCCTGACCGCCCCTGTCGTGGTCGCCAGCTGGATCAGCCTTCAATACTACGCCTCCTCCGTCGCACCCGAGGTGTTCGGCGGGGGCAACAAGCTCATCCACAACGTCGTGGGCGGGGTTGGCGTTCTCCAGGGCAATGGCGGCATGCTCCGGGCCGGGCTTCCCTGGCAGGCGGTGCATGATGGCGAAGGCCTTGTGCACGAGCCTCTCCGCCTTTCCGTGCTCATCGAAGCCCCGCAGGAAGCGATCACCGCCGTGCTGATGCGCCACCCGCAGGTTCAGGCGCTCTTCGACAACGGCTGGCTGCACCTGTTCGCCCTCGAGAACGGGCGGATCAGCGCACGCTACCGCACGGGCGCCGCGTGGGATCAGGCCGCAGCCTTGCGCACCGCGGCCTGATCCGCAACCGGACAGGCGGCAAGCCGGGTCAGCGGCCGGTGAGGATCGGAACCGTCATGTTCTTCAGCATGTGGCGGGTGGCGCCTCCGAGAAGATACTCGGAGAACCACGAGCGGCCATAGGCGCCCATCACGATCATGCCGCAGCCCAGCTCGTTCGCCCGGTTCAGCAGGTGTTCGCCCACCTGCGCGGGGCTCTTGTCGATCTTCTCCTCCGCGACTTCGGCAACGTGTTGCCTGAGGTGACCGGCGATGGTGATGGGCGGGATCCGGCTTCCCGGCCTGAGCGGCATCCGAGTCTCGCCGGAACAGACCGTCACCTTCCTGGCGCGGGCGATGAACGGCATTGCGCCTTGCAAGGCGGATGCTGCCATCTGGCTGCCGTTCCACGCCACGAGCACATGCTCGGGGCAAGGCCGGGCCTTGCCGCCGCGCGGCACCAGCAGCACGGGCCGCCCGGCACTCAGCGCTGACTCCTCGGCGGCGTCGAAGCCAAGTTCATCGCTGTCCGGCTGCCGCTGCTCGACGATCGTCAGATCGTGGAGCCTGGCCGCCCAGGGCACGATCTCGCCCGCAGCACCTTCGGCCACGGCGAAGGTTCCCTCAATCCCGGCCGCCGCGCACTGGGCGAGGAATCTCTCCTCCAGCTTGCGCGCGGCTTCGGTATCGCTGGCTACCTGCTCTTCCAGGGCACGCGCCGGAAGGCGTGGCATGTTGCGCAGCATGACCACCTCGTGGAAGGTCACGAGACCCCTTAGCCTGGCGGAGAAATGCTTCGCGGTGCCGATCGCGTAGTCGATATGCGGTGACCAGTCTTCGTGCGATTTCAGATGAACGAGGATTTCACGGATGCTCACGGGTGTTCTCCTTGTTGCCTTTGCAGCTAACCCGGGGCTACCGCTCAGTAAACTGAACAAAAGTTAACCACCTTCCAGAGCGGCCGTGGATCAGGCGGCGGCATCCCTCAGGATGTCGATCAGGGTGGCGAAATGTTTGCCAAGCGGGTTCGTCCTGCGCCACACCAGGCCGATGGTTCGCACCGGCCGGGGCTCCGGCAGGCGGGCGACGGAGACGGCTGCGATGCGGGTCTCGACGGGGATCGCCATCTGCGGGATGAGCGTCACGCCGATGCCCGCTCCCACCATCTGCACCAGCGTCGAAAGCGAACTGCCCTCCATGAGATCGCGCGGGCTGGCGGACGGCATCTTGCAGAAGGAGAGCGCCTGGTCGCGGAAGCAATGCCCCTCCTCCAGCAGCAGCAGGCGCATTTCGAGGAGGTTCTCGGGCCGTGGAACCGGCTTTCCCGCATCGGCCAGCGGGCGGACCAGCACGAACTCCTCCGTGAACAGCGCATGCTCGACGAGCGAAGCCTCCGAGATGGGCAGTGCCACGATCGCCACATCGAGCCGGCCTTCGATGAGATCGCCCACCAGCTTCTGGGTCACCGCCTCGCGCAGCCGCAGATCGAGATCGGGGAAGCGCGCTGACAATCCTTCGATGACCTTTGGGAGAAGGTAAGGCGCCACTGTCGGGATAACGCCGATCCTCAGCCTGCCCGTCAGGTCTTCGCTCTGGCTCCGCGCGAGCGAGGCCAGCTCATCGAGACTGCGAAGGATGTCGCGCACGCGCAGAAGAAAGACCTCGCCCACGCCGGTGAGCCGCACCTGGCGGGCGCCGCGCTCAACCAGCGGGCTGCCGACGATCTCCTCGAGTTCCTTCATCTGGATGGAAAGTGCTGGCTGGGACACGCCGCAAGCCTCAGCCGCCCGGCCGAAATGGCCATGCTGGGCCAGCGCCTCGAAATACCGGAGATGACGGATTGTCAGGCCACTCATAGGATTAATTTATCGAGCCGATAAGAAAATGAAACTTCTCTTTATCCCTCTCTTGGACTATTGCAAGCCGGCACCGGATTAAGCTGCGGGGAACTAACGCGCGGCGGGCAGACAGCCGGGTGCAGCACGCAATCTTCGTTATCCCAGAGGGTGAGATGGACAAGGCTAATAAAGGCTCAGGCGGCAAGTGCCCGGTGATGCACGGCGCAAACACGGTGACCGAGAGCTCGGTCGCGGCATGGTGGCCGAAGTCGCTGAATCTCGACATCCTGCATCAGCATGACAGCAAGACCAACCCGCTCAAGGGCTTCAACTACCGCGAAGAGGTCAAGAAGCTCGACGTCAAGGCGCTGAAGACGGACCTTGCGAAGCTGATGACCGACAGCCAGGATTGGTGGCCGGCGGACTGGGGCCATTACGGCGGCCTGATGATCCGCATGGCGTGGCATTCTGCTGGATCCAACCGCATCACCGACGGGCGCGGTGGAGCCAGATCGGGCAGCATCCGCTTTGCCCCCCTCAACAGTTGGCCAGACAATGCAAATCTTGATAAGGCCGTTCGCCTCCTGTGGCCTCTCAAGAAAAAGTACGGCAACAAAGTAAGCTGGGCTGACCTAATAATTCTTGCAGGCAACGTGGCTTATGAAACGATGGGCCTCAAGACGTTTGGCTTTTCATTTGGCCGGGAAGACATGTGGCACCCAGAGAAAGACATCTACTGGGGCGCCGAACGGGAATGGCTCGCGCCGAGCGATACTCGCTATGGTGACATCAACAAGCCGGATACGATGGAAAATCCATTGGCTGCAGTGCAAATGGGCCTGATCTACGTCAATCCGCAGGGTGTGAATGGCCAGCCGAACCCGCTCATGACCGCCGCCCATGTGCGTGAGACCTTCGCCCGCATGGCGATGAACGACGAGGAGACGGTTGCCCTCACCGCGGGCGGCCACACCGTCGGCAAGACCCACGGCAACGGCAATGCCGAGAACCTCGGCCCCAGCCCCGAGGGTGCGGACATCGCCGAGCAGGGCCTCGGCTGGATGAACCACAAGACCCGCAGCATCGGCCGCGACACCGTCACCTCCGGCATCGAGGGCGCCTGGACCACCCACCCCACCAAGTGGGACAACGGCTATTTCGACATGCTGCTCGGCTATGAGTGGGAGCTCAAGAAGTCGTCCGCAGGGGCCTGGCAGTGGGAGCCGGTCAACATCCGCGAGGAAGACAAGCCCGTGGATGTGGAGGATCCGTCGATCCGCCTCAACCCGATCATGACGGATGCCGACATGGCCATGAAGATGGACCCGGCCTACCGCAAGATCTCCGAGCGCTTCCACAAGGATCCGGCCTATTTCTCGGATGTCTTCGCGCGCGCCTGGTTCAAGCTCACGCATCGCGACATGGGCCCCAGGGCCCGCTACATCGGCCCCGAGGTTCCCGCCGAGGAGCTGATCTGGCAGGACCCCATTCCGGCCGGCAAGACCTCCTACGACGTGGCCAAGGTGAAGGCGAAGATCGCCGCCACCGGCCTCTCCGTTGCCGGCCTCGTCGCCACCGCCTGGGACAGCGCCCGCACGTTCCGCCAGTCGGACCTGCGCGGCGGCGCCAATGGCGCACGCATCCGCCTCAGCCCCCAGAAGGACTGGGAAGGCAATGAGCCCGCCCGCCTCGCCCGCGTTCTGGCGAAGCTTGAGCCGATCGCCGCCGAGACCGGCGCTTCGGTTGCGGACGTGATCGTGCTGGCCGGCAACTATGGCGTCGAGCAGGCGGCAAAGGCCGCAGGCGTGGCCGTCGAGGTGCCGTTCATGCCCGGCCGCGGAGATGCCACGACCGAGCACACGGATGCTGCCTCCTTCGCGGTGCTGGAACCGCTGGCAGATGGCTTCCGCAACTGGCTCAAGAAGGACTATGCGGTGATGCCGGAAGAGTTGCTGCTCGACCGCGCACAGCTCATGGGACTGACGGCGCCTGAGATGACCGCCCTGATCGGCGGCATGCGCGTGATGGACACGAACCACGGCGGCGCCAAGCACGGCGTCTTCACCGACCGTCCGGGCGCATTGTCGACGGACTTCTTCGTCACCCTCACCGACATGGCCTACACATGGGTGCCGAAGGGCGGCAATCTCTATGAGATCGTCGAGCGCAAGTCGGGCAAGACGAAGTATGCCGCCACCCGCGTCGACCTCGTGTTCGGCTCGAACTCGGTGCTGCGCGCCTATGCCGAGGTCTATGCCCAGGACGACAGCAAGGAGAAGTTCGTTCACGACTTCGTCGCCGCCTGGACCAAGGTCATGAACGCCGACCGCTTCTGACGGTTACAATCCCCCGCCTGGCAAGCCCAGGCGGGGGCTATTCTTCAGGCAACGGCAAGGCCGTCATCCGCCAGAAGCGCACCGCCAGCGCCGTTCCTGCTCCCACCAGCGCCAGGATGAAGCCGGCCCAGATGCCGGCGGGGCCCATGCCCGCCCAATGCGCCAGAGCCCAGCCCAACGGCAGCGCCACGGGCCAATAGGCGATGGCCGAGACGGCAGCGGGCCACACCGTATCGGAAAGCCCCCGCAACGCACCCAGCATGGCGGATTGCACCGCGTCGCAGATCTGCATCGGCGCGAAGGCGAGGAAGATCGCCGCTGCCACCGCGACCACCTCCGCATCCTCGATCACCAGCCGCGCAATGGCCTCGCCCCTGAACGCCAGCAGCAGCGCCGCACCCGTGAGCCAGAGCATTGCCACCAGCACAGCGGCCAGCGCGATGGGGCGCAGCGCATCGGCATTGCCCGCGCCGCGCTCCTGCGCCACGCGGATGGCGACCGCGCCCGCCACGCCGAGCGGCAGCATGTAGAGCAGCCCGCCAATCGACTGCGCCACCTGGTTTGCTGCCAGGGCAACCGTGCCGAAGCCTCCGATCATCAGGGTCGCCACGCTGACCGAGGCGGTCTCCACCACATACATTGCGCCCAATGGTGCACCCTCGCGCAGGGTCAGGCCGATCTCCCGCCGATCCACCGGGCGGCGCAGGCGCAGCCGCCGCATCGACGGCGCGTAAAGCCACCAGAGGAACGCCGCGCCCAAGGCCAGCCCCTCGGCGAGAAAGGAGGCAACCCCCGCCCCTGTGAGGCCCAGCTGCGGAAACGGGCCGATCCCCCAGATCAGCACATAATTCAGCGGCACGTTGATCGCCACGGCCAGGAAGGCGAAGGCGGCGGCAAGCCAGGGCCGCTCCACCGCCTCAAAGGCG
The DNA here is from genome assembly GCF_044239095.1 of Aestuariivirga sp. Taxonomy (GTDB): domain Bacteria; phylum Pseudomonadota; class Alphaproteobacteria; order Rhizobiales; family Aestuariivirgaceae; genus Aestuariivirga. The sequence continues at coordinate 19,171 of NZ_JBIICB010000054.1, forward strand.
GACTTGAAGGCAGTCAGCACCGAAAAGGGGACGAGGAAGGCGCAGATGAAGAACCAGTATGCCGGCATTGCGGCGATCACCTCGTCCGGCTGGCCGAGAAGCGGCAGCAGCGGCCAGAGCGCCGCCATGACCAGCGCAGCGCCCACGCCGACCAGCAGTCCCAGCGCCAGGCCGGCGCGGAGGATCAGGGGTATGCGCCGCCCCTCGCCCGCGCCCCAGGCAGCGCCGATCCGTACCGACAGGGCCGAGATCAGGCCGTAAATCGCCGCAAAGAAGAGCATGGCCACGGCCCCCGTGAGCCCCACCGCCGCAACCGGCACCGGACCGAGCGGCGCAAGCATGACCGAATCCGTCACCCCGATCACGGTCGCGGCAGCAAGCCCCATCACGATGGGCGCCGCCAGCCCAACGATGCCGGGCACCTGCTGCCATATGGTTCGGAGCGTCAATTGTCCCGGCACT